>CASFCK010000005.1 GCA_949293265.1 uncultured bacterium | reverse complement strand
TAACATCTTTTTATATCAGATTTCGACCTACTTTCTTAGTGGGTGTTTTGCATTGGTCAAATTGTCAATTTTTCTATTGACAGTTATACCGATTGCTATGATGAATTATAAATCCATGTAAAGTACATATCAAGTTAGTATAACATTAGAAGAATAGCGCTCTTAATTTTATTTATTCAAAAAACAAATAAAAATTATTACCGTACCTAATATTTTTAAAAAATTAATCATTATTTGTTAAAACCGTTATTTTTTATATATGTCTTTATAATGTTATACTCTAAGATAGGAAAGTCATCTATACTTGTTGGTTTATTACTTAATATATCTATGAGTTTAGAATTTTGTATTAATCCTTTAACATCGTTTAAATTATCGTATTTTTTTAAATAAAGTAGGGTTAAATATATTATTAATAATGATAAATCACTATAATATTCTCTTTTCATTAGATTATCTAGATATATTAATAATATATTATTATATTTTTCTAAAACAAAAGAAGAATATAAAAAATTTTCTATTATTCTAGTTTGATAAAAAGAGTTATTTATAAAAGAGCCAATTAATTTTTTACTTAAATCAAATGAAATATGTTCTTCTTTTAAAACATTTAACAGATAACAAGCATCAATATTTGCCATTCTAATATATTCGAAGTTATTGGTATTATTTACTTCTTTTAAAAATAACTGGTTATATATTAGAGCCTTTTCTGGGCTTGTATATAAATTATCTTTATATTTTAATAGTAGTTCTAAAATAGTTATATGTTTAAATTGTTTGTTTGAATTAAAAACATATGCTTTATTTGATTTTGTTAAAAAATCAAATAGTGAATAATATAAATATTTAACATTTTGCATAAAGTAATTTTTTGTATATGGTAGCAGTTTAAGTATTATATCTTTTATTTCTAAATCTTGATTATTAAAGTCAGCTTTAAATATTTCTAGTAATACATAAAATAATTCAAAAATTGGTTTTAAGCAATTGTTTTCCTTAATGCAAGCTAGTAGAGATGTTTCTAGTTCGGGAATATCTAACTTATTATATTTTGTTATTCTATATATAATTTTATTAATTAAAACCTCATAATATTCTTTTTTTTCATCATTTAATTCAGTTATTTTAAATTCTTGTGCTAAAATTTTAAAATAATCGTCAAAGTTATAATTTTTATTTTTATGAGAACGATAAACGGATTGACTTACACCATATTTTTTTAAAGCAACTTTTTGTAATAAATGTGATTCCTTTAATTTAGCATCAAAAAAAGAATATAATATTGTGTTATTATTAAAATAATAATCTAAATTGAATAGCATTTCCACAATTTCTCCCTCCTCGTAAACATTTTAGCGCATAATTAAATGTGGTGCAACAATAAATGGTTACACATTTAATGTTTTGTTATTTTGTGTTCTAATATCCTGTTTTCGACAGTTTATTAAAAAAACATGATAGCTATCACGTTTTTTCGATTTTATAATGTTGTTAATTTTTGTTCTTTTATATTTTTTTAAGCTATTCCATCAGTCATTTTATGGAATTGCGTAAAAAGTGTCGAAAACCCGTTGAAAATATTAATTAAATTCTATTTTTGGGTTGTTAAATCCTAAATACGGGAATTAACTAAAAGATGTAAATATTAAAATTTAAAAATTGCTGAATAAATTTCACTATTTTTATGTTATAATGATTGTGAAATAAATTTAGTCCTTGAGAAAAGAGGCCAATATATGACCATTGATAAAATTATACATAAGTTTCCAGCAATTTTTAAAAATTTTAATTTTAATGATATTGATATTGAAAATATGCCTTTAATTAATGAATGCTATAGAGCATGTATTAATGGCTTACTAAATAAAGATGCTTTTTTGCCATCATACATTGAATTTGGATTTAAAGATGCTGAAGTAAAGAAGAGGGAGGAACTTTCTGTTTCACTTTTTAGAAAGTTAAAACAAGCAAAAAGAATTGCAATGTTTTTGCAAAAGAAAAAGTCTAAGCCATATAATATAGCTATGGGTAAGACTAATAGAGCTTTTGGAATATGGGATCTGAATGATAAGGATGGTCATATAAATTATTGGCTTTTTGAAAATATAGATCCTTCTGTTGATTTTGAAAAAGTTGGGGAATGGTAAATATAAATTTTAGTATATAAGGAGGAAAGGAAGATGGAATTAATTTTTACTTTACCTAATTGTGAAAAAATTCAAGTGAAATATATATTGATTGAAATGAATGTACCAATTCTATTTACTTTATTTGATAAATTTAATAATCATTACTTGGGTTGTTGTTGTGATGTTTCAAGCCAATCTTTAAAGTTTTTAGTTGTAAAAACAGAACCAGCTATAATTTCTAAGTTATTAATTAATAATATTACTTTATATGATGCATTTCATAGTTCCTCTAAAAAATTCTTTGGTTCATATGATTTTGGACAAATACAATTAGAGGAGAAAAATGATGAAATATTCTTAAAAAATTATTATCCAATGAATGAACTTTTAGAAGTGGATGATGATGAGTTTTTAGAAATAAAAAAATATTATTCATCATTTTCTGAATACATAAGAATCTCATATAAATATAAGAATATTATTAGTGTTAATAATTTTTGCTTTAATAATATTGACAATATTGTTAACAAAGTTGAAAAGAATAACTTTAGATATATTAAAATTAATGAAAGGAAAGATTCTAATGCCAAACACAAAATTATCGCTTATTGATTTAAAATTTGAACATTTCAATTTTAAGCGATTAGGAAAAGATGAAACTGAAAGTATAGAATTTGAGCCTAAATTTATTTTAAAACAAAACAAGGATTCAAAAGACATATATATGATATCTATTAAAGCTACATGTCAGCAAAAAAATAATTTTAGTATTGAGATTGAGCTAACAGGGATTTTTAAAGTTGAATTTCAAAACAAAGAAGAATTTGAAATTTTAGTAAATAATGCTGTGGCTATAATGATGCCATATATTCGGAGTGAAATTTCTTTAATTACATCTCAACCAGGGATGAAACCCATAATTATTCCAGTAATCAATTTATCTAAATAATTGCTTCTACAATATTTAAAGTCTATTTTAAACGAAAAAAGGATTATCAGTACAAATAAAGAGCTGACAATCCTTTTTAATTTATAATTTTCGTATCTATAATTATATAAAACATTTATTAACATCAACTTTTTATTTTAATAAATCATCAAAAGAGCATTTAAATAACTCTTGTAATTTATAAAATATTTGTAGTGGCGGAGTGTTTTGTCCGTATTCATAAGCTTGATATGTTCTATAAGAAACACCTTTTTAGCCATTTGCTTTTGAGTGAGGCCTTTAGAAAGTCTATATTTTATTCAACAATAATTAAATGTGGTGCAACAATAAATGGTTACACATTTAATGTTTTGTTATTTTGCGTTCTAATATGGTATAATAAAAAAAACAATTGGAGGTGTTTTTATGTGTAGTGCAATAACAAATTATACTAATGATAATAAATATTTTTTTGGTAGGAATTTAGATTTCAATCGTATAACGGAAGGTACAGGTATTATTTATATACCTCGTAATTATAAATATTATGTTGTTGGATCACAGTATGAAAACAATTTAGAAGAAGAAAATAGTTATTTATCTAAATATAAAGTATTAGGAATAGGTACTAATGTTTTAGCTCCGACGATGGCTTTATATGATGGGGTTAATGAAAAGGGACTTGTAGGTGCTCAACTTTATTTTAGAGGGTATGCTCATTTTTTAGATGAAGTTAAAAGTGGAACTTATCCTATTCAAGCAGCTTATTTAATAGTTCATTTACTTTCAAGTTGTAAGGATGTTAGTGAAGTTATAGATACCATTAAGAATAAGGTCTCTTTGATTTCTAAGCCTTTACTTGGTAGTACACCAACTTTGCATTTTATTTTTAGTGATAAGGTTAGTAGTGTTGTTGTTGAATATACAAAAGATGGGTTAAAAATATATCAAAATAATTTAGGTATTTTAACTAATAGTCCAGAGTATAGCTATCACATAACTAATTTAAGTAATTATATGAATTTAAGAAATGAAGATTACGATGATCTAAATATTTGTGATATTTCTTTAAAGCAAACTTATTCTGGCAATGGTCTTGTTGGCTTACCTGGTGATTTTTCTTCTCCTAGCCGTTTTATTAGACTTGCTTTTTTAAAAAAATATTTAGATAAAGGAGAAGGTATAAATTATGGCGTAACAAGTATGTTTAATGCTTTGTCTAATGTGGCTTTTCCTAAGGGATTAGTTATGGTTACTGATCATTCTAATATCACGGTTAAAGATAAAGATATTAGTCCTTATGATTATACAATTTATAGTGTTGTATACGATTTAAATAGTGGTGGTTTATACTATAGAACTTATTCAAATTTAGATATTAATTTTATTTCTATTAATGATTTCAATACTGAATTAAGTCATATACCACTAGATTTTAATCCTGAGTTTAATAAAATTGAGAGATGATTTAAATGGAAAAATACAAAAAGATTTGTTCAAAATTTATAAAAGAAATCAATTCCGAAGTTAGTCTATATATTCATAATAAAACTAAAGCTAAAATATGTCTTATCAGTAATGATGATAATAATAAGGTTTTTACCATTGGATTTAGAACCCCACCGATTGATGATAGCGGTCTAACACATATTTTAGAACATAGTGTCTTATGTGGTTCTACAAAATACCAAGTTAAAGACCCATTTATTGAACTAGTAAAAAGTTCATTAAACACTTTTTTAAATGCTATAACATATCCTGATAAAACAATCTATCCCTGTGCTAGTCAAAATTTACAAGATTTTAAAAACTTAACGGATGTCTATCTTGATGCGGTTTTTAATCCTTTAATTTACCAAAATAAGGAAATCTTTTATCAAGAAGGTTGGCACTATGAGTTAAATAAAAAAACTGATGATATTAAATATAATGGTGTTGTATACAATGAAATGAAGGGGGCTTTTTCAGACCCTGAACAAGTTTTACTATCTAATATTATGAAATCTCTATACCCTAATACAGCTTATCGATTTGAATCTGGTGGTGATCCGAAAGAGATTGTTAAGCTTAGTTATGAGCGGTTTGTAGATTTTCATAAAAAGTATTATCATCCATCAAATGCTTATATATATTTTTATGGTAATTGTGATATGGAAGAGAGATTGAATTATCTAGATACTTATTTAACAAAATATGAATATAGTGATTTTAATACTAAAATAGCTTATCAAGAACCTTTTGAAAAACCGCTATATTTAGCTAAAAATTATAGTGTTAATGGTATAGAAAATTTAAAAGATAAAAGTTTTTTATCTTATAATGTTGTTTGTAATAATGATCAAAAAGCTATTATAGCTTTAGGTTTAATATTAGCTGTTTTATTTCAAACTCCTGGAGCTCCGATCACAAAGAAAATAATTGATTTAAAATTAGCTGAAGATGTTAGTGTATCTTTAACTACTGAGCTATTACAACCTTTAGTTAATATTGTTCTAACTAATTCTAATTTAGAAAATGAAGAAAAATTTATTAATTTAATAAATGAAGAGTTAAAACATTATATAATTAACGGTTTGCCGCATGAAGAAATTAAAACATTAATGAATTTTAATGAATTTAAATTAAGAGAAGCTATGTTTGGTCAAACACCGCGCGGACTTAATGTAATATTAG
The DNA here is from genome assembly GCA_949293265.1 of uncultured bacterium. Classification (GTDB taxonomy): domain Bacteria; phylum Bacillota_I; class Bacilli_A; order Acholeplasmatales; family Anaeroplasmataceae; genus CALUXS01. Next base: position 74,517 of record CASFCK010000005.1, on the reverse strand, counting down.
CTAGCTTTTCCTCTTTTTTATATACTGATAATGATCCCTTTTCAGGACTTGAGGTTTTAAAATATTATAAAGAATTAATTAATGATATTAATAATGGCTATTTTGAAGATATTTTAGCTAAATATATTTTAAATAATAATCACAAATCTTATGTTTCTTTAAGTCCAATTTTAGATTTAAACAAACTAGAAGAGGAAGAAACTAAAATTAAATTAAAGCAATTTAAAGAAAGTTTAAGTGAATTTGAACTTGATTCATTGATTAAGTTAAATGCTGATTTATTAAAATATCAAGAAACAAGCGATTCAAAAGAAGCAATAAATAATTTGCCGAAATTAAAGAAAGAAGATTTAAATTATGAATCAGAAGAACTAAATTTTACTAAACATAATGATTTTATTACTTATAGTAATTATTTTACTAATGGTATTAACTATTTTATGTATTTATTTGATATTAGTAATTTAAACAATGAAGATATGTTATATTTATCTACATTAACTAAATTATTAACTAATATTGATACTACTAATTATTCTTATAAAGATTATAACCAAATGGCTCTAAATTTAACTGGAGGGATTTCATTTACTATTACCAACCTTATTTCTCGCAAATTAGAAACAAAACCATATTTAATAGTTAGGTTTAGTGCAACTACAAATAACTTATTTAAAGCTAATGAATTAGTAAAAGAAGTTTGTTTTAATACACTATTTACGGATAAAAAACGTATTAAAGAAAAATTAAATGAGGCTAAAGTAGATGCAGAATATGGTGTTGCTGATAGGGCTAATATTTTAAGTTTAATTAGAGCTTATTCACATTTAAATAAAGCATATTATTTAAATGATTTAATTAGTGGTTTAAGTTATAATTTCTTTTTAAAAGAAATTTTAAAAGATTTTAATGATGATGTAATTAATAATTTAGAAAGAGTTTATAAATTAGTATTTAATAAAAAGAGGTTTGTTAGCCATTTTATAAGTGAAACTATAAATAATGAGCTAAATATTAAAACTATTTTAAATTATTATGACTCATTAAAAGAAAACACATATATTAGCGAACTAATATTTAATAGTAATAATGTAAATGAAGCCTTTAAATCAAACTTTAATACTAATTATGTTTCTCTAGCAAGTACATATAAAAAAGACTATAACGGAGCATTTTATGTTCTTGCAAATATTCTCAATTACAACTATTTATGGCCAGAAGTTAGGGTTAAAGGTGGTGCATATGGCGTTTATGTTAGTTTAAGCTATGAGGGATTAATTGGTTTTTGTAGTTATCGTGATCCTCATTTACAAGAAACTTTAGATAGATATAAAAATATAGTAAATTTTATTGCAAATCTTAATTTAACAAATGCGGAATTATTGGACTTTAAAATCGGGGTTTTTAGTAATTTAGATTTACCTTTACATAATAAATTTAAGGGTGAAAAAGCTTTGTTTAGCTATTTAAAAAAGGAAAATAAAGCTGATTTAGATAAAATTAGAAAAGAAATTATAGATTGTGATCTTTTAGAAATTAAAGAATTAGCTGGTTGTTTTAAAGAGGCATTAGAATCAGGGGTAGTATGCGTAATAGGTACTAATGCTGATATCGATAATAAGAAGGAACTTTTTAACGAAATTAAAGACTTAAATTAGTTAAATTGTAAATAAAGATTTGTAAGATAGGGTTTAAAAAACTGATGATTTTTAATACTAAACGTAATATAATATGTCATATGAGGTGATATTTTGATTGATTCACATTGTCATATTTTTGAAAAAGAATTTAATAATGATCAAGAAAGTGTGATATTTAGAGCTAAAGAAAATAAGGTTAATAAGATTATATTAGTTGGTTTTTCAAAAAAAACCAATGAACAAGCTTATAATTTAGCTTTAAAATATCCGCAATATTTATACCCTACGGCAGGACTTCATCCTAGTGAAGTTGATGAAAATTATCTAGATAAAATAAATGAGCTTGAAAAATTTATTAATGAACATAAAGTTTATGCGATTGGGGAATGTGGTCTAGATTTTCATTATGATACAACTTATAAAGAGGAGCAAATTAAAGCTTTTAGATGTCAAATTGAATTAGGAATTAAATATAATTTGCCGATTATTGTTCATTCGCGTGATGCTATTTTAGAGACTTATAACACTTTAAAGGAATATCCTGATTGTTATGGGGTAATGCATTGTTATAGTGGTAGTGTTGAAATGGCTAAGTTATTTTTAAAGCTTAATTTTTATATTTCTTTAGGTGGCCCGGTAACCTTTAAAAATGCTAGAGTACCTAAAGAAGTAGCGGAATTTGTACCACTAGATAGGATGTTAATTGAAACAGATAGTCCTTATTTAGCTCCTATGCCTAATAGGGGAAAGAGAAACGAGCCTAGTTATTTACAATATATTATGGAAGAAATAAGTAAAATTAAGAAAATAAACATAATTGAATTAGATAAAATTTTAGAAGCTAATACAATTAAATTGTTTAGATTGGAGTAAGTATGAAGAAAAAATTGGGAATATTATTTTCGTCACTATTATTAATTTTAATATTAGTTGGTTGTTCATTAAATATTAATGATCCTAAGGCTACAATAGGCCAAGTATTTACTGATGATACTACTTATGAAATAATTCAAACAAATATTACAAAAACAGTAGAAGAAGTAGATAGTGCTTGTGTGGCTGTTTATGTAGAATATGAAAGTTTTGGTCAAAAAGTAGCATCAATAGGTAGTGGTGTGATATATCGAATGTTAGACAAAGAAACTGGTCAAGCTATAACAAAAGAAACAAAAGATGCAATGTGTTATGTTGTGACTAATGAACATGTCATTAATATAGAAAATGGTAGGAAGCCTAACTACTATATTTATCTAGGAAATGATAAATATATAGAGGCAGATCCGATTGGCAGTGATGCTTCTAATGATGTGGCTATTCTATCTTTTGATGCTAAATTAGATGAATATGATTTAAGTTCTGTTAACATTATGGAAGGCGAATTATCACTACCAACTGTTGGTAATTACTGTATAGCAATAGGTACACCTCTAGATTTAGAAAACTATAATTATGTCAGTGTGGGGAATGTTGCTAAAATAAGTTTAAGCGAAATTATGCATACAGCAGCGATTAATCCGGGTAATAGTGGTGGTGCTTTATTTAGTATTTCAGGTAAACTTTTAGGAATAAATGCCCGTAAGAATACCATAATAGAAGAAGAAAACGAAATTATCCCAATTGAAGGTATGGGTTATGCTATACCTGTGTGGACGCTAAAAGATGTAATTGGCGATATTGAAAGCACCCATGAAGCTATTGTTAGACCAACTCTTGGTGTCACTGTTTCAACTATTAATGCTACACTTAATCGCGAAGATGCAAATAAGATTCCTGGCACAATGAATCAAGGTGTAGTTATAGTTGAGGTTGTTGAAGGTGGTAATGCTTATAATGCTACCTCTGATGATGAACTCGCAGAAGGTGGTTTACAAATTGGCGATGTTATTTATAAATTTAATGATAAAGAAATTTCTCGTAATCAAGATGTTAGTTATGAACTTAGCTTATTATTAAAAGGTGATGATGCAAAATTCACTATTTTCCGACAAATTAATAATGAATGGCAAGAATTAGAATATTTTGTTACTTTAAAATAACGAGGCTTTATAATGGTTAATTTTTTAAGAAAAATATTTATTAAGGATTATCAAGAACTTGATAATCCTTCTGTTCGTAATGCGCATGGTAAATTAGCTAGTATCGTTGGTATAATTTCTAATTTATTATTGTTCTTAGGTAAATTAATAGTGGGATTTATTGCTAATTCAGTAGCTATAATCGGTGATAGTTTTAATAATTTATCGGATATGGCATCATCAGGAATAAATTTATTAGGCTTTAAAATAGCCGCAAAACCAGCTGACAAAGAACATCCATATGGACATGAGCGTTTTGAATATATTGCAGGTTTAATTGTAAGTGTTGTAATTATAGTTTTTGGGATACAAGTTTTAAAAGATTCAATTGAAGCTATTATTAATAATAATAAAACGGATATAGAGGTTATTACATTAGTAATATTAGGCTTGGCTATTTTAGTTAAATTATGGCAAGGTTATTTTTATCGTAAAATGGGTAAAACAATTAATTCAGTTTCTTTAATTGCTTCGAGTCAAGATTCCCTAAATGATGTCTTATCAACAAGTGTAATATTTATAAGTAGTTTAGTTATTTATTTTGTACCTAATATACCATTTTCTCTAGATGGAATATTTGGTATAGCTGTGGGATTATTCGTTTTAATTTCAGGTATTAAAATGATTAAAGAAACTTCAGATCCTTTAATTGGAATAAACCCTAATCATGAATTTATTCAAAATGTTGTTAAAGACATTTTAACTTATCCTTGTGTTTTAGGAATTCATGATATGAGGTGTCATATGTATGGACCTAATAAAAGATTTATGACTGTACATGTTGAAGTTTCAGCTAATGAAAATATTATGGAAGCCCATGATCAAATTGATAATATTGAACGAGATATAAATCAAAAGTATGGTTTAGAATTAACAATTCATATGGACCCTATAGAAAATGACAATGCATATGTAAATAGCCTAAAAGCGGAAGTAGCTGAATTATTAACTCCTTTAAAATTAAGTTTTCATGATTTTAGAGTAGTTATTGGTAATACCCATACAAACATTTTGTTTGACATCGTTTTACCTCATGAAACAAAACTAACAGAAAACGAAATATTAAGTTTGTTAAATAATAAATTTAAAGATCGAAACTTTTATTTCATTGTTCAATTTGATGGTGAGTATATTGATTAAATTTATAAATTGCTTAAAGAAAATAAAAAAAGGATACTTATTAGATGATAGAGATAACACCTTTTTAAAAGGTTATCTAGGCTATGAATTTAACTCATATTTAGGGTTTCCTATAGGTATAATCGTTATTTTAATGCTTATTAGTGTTTTATTATTTATTGTTAATTATAGATTAGTAGCCATTATCTTAACAATTATAGTTGTTGGATTAATTATTTATTTTATTCCAATTTTATTTTGGCTATATCGTAAGTTATATAATAATGCATTAATTACATTTGTTAGATCACATTTTACTAATTACTTGAATTATAATTTTTTATATACAGTTAATATGACTAATAATAAGGAAAACATATTTTGTTTCTTTGATGAGTATTATTTTTACATATTCTCTGACTTTTTAGTTAAAAAAGATAAGCTTATCACAATAGACCCCAAAAAACTAAACGAAAAGCCGATAATCTTCACCATTAGTGATGTCACAAGCTTTGTTGTCGATAATAGTTTAGTGTTTAGGGTAGATGACATAAATGATGTTTTAAATAAAACTGTAAAAACAAATAATTTTGCTAAAATAGATTTAAAAAGCTTTAAATCATTAATTCTTGGTTATGAAATAGGATTAGCATTGAATAATTATATTCCATATTTAAATGAATATAAAAAGGGAGAAGAAAATGATTAAAATACTAGAAATAGAGCCATATTTTAATAGTAATAGTTATGCAAAAAACTTTTTTGATATATTAATAAAAGAAAATCTAAAGACAAAGGAATCTATATTTAAAGAATTAAAAATTCCTTATATGACTTATCAAAGATTAGATAAAACTACGACTGATAATGCTAAAAATATAATTTTAAAACTAGAAGATTATTTTCAAATTTCTCATTTATCATTAGATAAATATGAAATATATGACAAATTAATTAACGACTGCATAATCGATTTTTATTATCGTAGTAATAATATAAAAAAACATGAAGCAAAAATTAAAGAATGTATAAGTGAAAATAATTATTTAAAACCAATCTTTGAAATGTTATTATTACTTTTAAAACTAACTGGTTGTCCTCATGAATTAGCTTATCAATATATAGATGAATTTAAATCACTTAGTAAATATGATAATGGTTATTTTGGCCCTGGTTTTAAAGAAATATATTTACTTATCTCTATATTACTAGCTGATAAAAAAAGTTTGTCATATAATAAATTATTAAAAGAAATAAACAATGCACATGTTAGTTTAAAAGGTTTAATATATCGCTGTATAGCTAGTAGATTATACAAAGAAAACAATTATGATTTGATGTTATATTTTATAGAAAAAAGTCGAAATATTTTTACATTAACATCTAATTATAATCGCTTAATGGATGCTAATATATCATACTACTTCGCATTAAATATGCTAGGTGAAAATCAACAAGTTTATATTGAATCATATAATCAACTTTTATACTTAAGCCGGAAAGAACAAGATTTTAATTTGTATTACCGAACTAAAATATATTATTTTGTTGCTTGTATGGAATTAAAAAAATATGAAGATATATTAAAATATATAGAAATAGAAGATAAAGATAATAATGGTTTAATAAATAATATGTTTTTATTGTTAGTTTATTATGTAACTAATAAAACAATGTTTAATAAATTGATTAAAGAGATAGATAATAATTCTAATTTAACAGTTGAAAATAAGAAGATTTTAAATATAATAGTTTCCTATTTAAAAAAAGAGATTAAAATAAATAATCCAAATTTAATATTTTATACTGATCCTACAGTATATAAGATTTTAGAAAATATTTTTTAATATTTAAAGTTTAGATAATCTACCATTATTTTTGGTTTTTTAATCTATATTATGGTTTTTTATAATCTTTTTTTACCACATTTTAAGAAAGTGCTAATTTGACATTGATTTTAAAATGATTAAAATGAAACTGGTGAGAGAAATGATTAATAAATTTTCAATTTTTATTATTTCATTAATATGTATATTAACTATTAACATTATGTCACAAGTAAAAAGTGATGATGGAATAGTCATTGATACTATTAATGAACTTCCTGATGAAAAACCATGGGGAGGAAATGAAATCAATTTGTAGTAATACGAATGGCAATGAGGTTGTTTAGACAACCTTTTTTGTTATTAAAAATAATATTGGTAAAATAGGTTGTTAAAGAAGGTAAAATGTATGTTTTTGCTTAAAATTTTGGTGAAAATAGGGTATAATGTTTGAAAATAGTGCTGAAATAACCATTTAAAGCGTTTACAGCACAACTTGACTGTTATAAGAAATAAGGATATAATGTGGTTGAATCAAACAAAATTCTATTATACGAGGAGGTAAAAAAATGAAAAAGAAAGTAATTTCTATTATATCAGTTTTATGTTTGATTATGTGTTTGGCATCTTTTACAACCGATGAAGGGAACAAATTGATGCGATATGACAGTATATTTGAACATGCTACCATGAATAACAAATTTGGACTGATAAGTGAAGATCATGAATTGACAATTATAAATGCTACTAATGGTGTAGATACAAATCTTTTAGATTCAAAAAGTAAAAAAAGATATTTTATATACAATTTAAATGCTTGTAATGATGATTCACCGTCTATATATAATAATGGTAATGTTATGTATTATGATTATAGTCGAGAAAGGCCAACTTCTGTAGTTTTATGTCTAGATGATGAAGAATTGTTGAATTTATCTGATAAATTGATTTACTACTTAGATAAAGTTGTTGAGGAAAGCAATAGACAACGAGAAAATGTAGTTGAAAACGAATATTTTACTTTTTTGTGTGATTCTAGTTATCAACTTAGTTATAAGCCATATGGCTATATTACATGCTATATTACAGTCTATAAACATTTTTATACAGAGGAAAATTCGCTATATTTGGCAAACTTTAGTGTTTTATTTACACCTGGTACAGTTGCATATAAAAATAATGAAGAAGGCTATGAGAACTATAAGTTGGATTCTGGATATTTCCATTTAACGGCAAAACAAGCTGTTGAGGATATAGGGCCTAATCAAAAAAGATTGGGAGCTCTCCCAACTTTTAAGGACGCTTACCCTAGTTCATCTACTGGAATGATAGCTATAACTTCTTCAGTAGATATTGGTTATACTTTTGGATATTCATTTGTTAACGGTTTTAGTACATCAAATGGTGCGACCGTTGAAGATAATAAAACATTTGGTACATCTATAGATTTCGGGTATTCAAAGACTTTGTCTACTACTGATCCGATAGTTAGCTCGCAACCGTCACCTGAAGATAGTAATAAATATCAATGGAATTTTGAAACTTTGACTGATGAAATTGCTAGTATAACATATGAATTAAATTGTGGATATATTTTTGATTTGGATTTTAGAGAAAATCAAATTATGGATGAAGCAATAAGTATACGCACAGATTTTGAAATGGTATTTTATAAATATACCTTGTTTGGTTTAAGAATACCTAAAGAAACTGTGACTGGATTTAATTATTTTTTATTTAATTAATATCACAATAGGAGGTAAAAAATGAAATCACTTAATATTTTCTTATCAAGCGTTGTTCTTTCTTTAACTGCAATTGATTGTTGTTTTTTAGTGTTATTAAGTAATACTGGTGATGTAGATTCTGGTCTACTTGGCTTTCTTATAGTGGCACTAATTATACCAATATTACTTATTATTGTAGTAACTGTTATAACAGTAATTCTTAATCTTATCTACATTAAAAAAGGCGTAGAATAATGTTTAAGAAATTTTAGTAAGTTTTAAGATATTTTAATGTTTTGTAGCTATACAATCATATAGAAACTGTATTTGATGGAAGAAACGTTTGAAGTAGATGAGTTAACTATGAGTAAGAACCTATAGGGGTATTTTAAACTTCATTTGCTTATTATAAAACAATAATTGATGAACGTTTTAAGGCGATGTTAGCGTGGTAGTATATATTTGTTATGTAAGTGTTAAAAATAATATCAGTCAAATATCGATCATAATTTTGTTAAAATTTATTCATAAGGGAGGTAAAAAATGAAAAAAGCATTAATAAGTTTTACGATATTAATATTTTTAATGCTTTGTAGCTGTACATATCATATAGAAACTGTATTTGATGGTTTAGAATTAGAAGAATTAGAAGAAACAGCTGATTTTCACTTTACGGCTGAAGTAGATGAGTTAACTATGAGTAAGGTTGAGAATTATAGTGGTATTTTATTAACTTCATTTGATTATTATAAAATAACAGTTGATGAATGTTTTAAAGGCGATGTTAGTGGGGTAGTATATATTCGTTATGCTAAAAATGTGACTAATGTAGATGATTTAATAATTGGTGAAAAATACCATTTTTATTGTATGAAATTAAGTCAAGATAAGGTTCCTAATAAGTTAAAAAATGAGACTGTCTTTAATATTGAATCACCAAATGCACAATGTTATATACTTGAATAATTGAAGAGGCTTCGGCCTCTTTTTTATAAAAAATTCTTGTATTTTTAATATATATATTATATAATTACTAACGCGTTAATTAACGCCCTTGCCTAATTTGCTATTAGGCCAATAGACCATAAGGAGGTAAAGTAAATGAAAAAATATGAAGTTATGTTTATTCTTCGTTCAAATCTAGAACAAGAAGTTATTAAAAGTGAAGTTAATAATGTAAGTAAAATCTTTACTGATAATGACTCTAAAGTTTTAGAAGTAAAAGAATGGGGTCTTAGAGAGTTAGCGTACGAAATTCAAAAAATGCGTAAAGGTTATTACGTATGGATGTTAGTTGAAGCTACACCTAAGGCTGTTGAAGAATTTAACCGTATTGTTGGTTATAATGAAAACATCATTCGTAGTATTGTTGTTAAAGATGGTGAATAATAATGAATAGAGTGTTTTTAACGGGAAGGATTACAAAAGATCCGGAAATTCGTTATTCATCTACTGGTGTTGCCGTATTGTCTTTTTCTTTAGCTGTTGATAGACAAACTAGAGATGCAAGCGGAACAAGACAAGCTGATTTCTTTAATTGTACAGCTTTTAGAAATCAAGCTGAATTCATTAGTCGTTATGTAAAAAAAGGTTATATGTTAGCTGTTGAAGGTAGATTACAAACTCGTACATATCAAGCTCAAGATGGTTCAAATCGTTATGTTACTGATATTATTTGTGATCAAGTTGAAAATTTAACCCCTAGACAAAATAATAACGAACTAGTAGGTAATGGTACTTTTAATCAACCTATGCCTAATAATAATTATCAGGCACCTACATATCAAGCACCAAGTTATAACAATAATGAAGATGACATTTCACTTAATGTCGATGATGATGATTTACCATTTTAGAAAGGAGAATAATTATGCAAAATAAAGGTGAAAAACGCGATTATGTTCGTCGTCCTAGAAAAAAAGAATGTTACTTCACTAAAAATAAAATTGAACATATCGATTTTAAAGATGTTGAATTATTAAAAAAATTCATAACTGAAAGAGGTAAAATTCTTCCACGTCGTGTTACTGGTACTAGTGCTAAATATCAAAGAAAATTAGCTATAGCTATTAAGAGAGCACGTCATATGGCTTTATTACCATTTGTTAAAGAATAGTGAGGTATAATTATTTATACCTTTTTTCTTTGCCTAAAATTAGCCTTTTAATTGTAAAAGATAGTAGAAATTGATATAATTAAGCGAGGTGATTAACCGATGTATTTTGTTTTATTAGCAATATTGACTTTAGGTGGGTCAAGTATATTTTGGTATTTTTATAGTTTAGAGAAGAATAATTTGGTTAAAACCATTTATTTAATTTGTGCGATATTAACTATTTTTATTGCGGTTGTAATTATCTTTATCTATTTATATCAAAAGAAAATAAAAGAAATAAAAAAATTGAAAACGCAAATTGAAGTATGGGCAGATACTACATATCATATTAATGCGGCAGGAGACATGGCTTTTCAAACTTTGCCAATTGGTATTATGATTTATGATAAGGATTTCAATATCAAGTGGTTTAATGATTACGCTCAAAAATGTTTAAAAAAATCGTTAAAAGATGTGGCTGTAAATGATATTAGTCCTGATTTACAAAGGTTTTTACTTAGTGATGAAACAAATTTTGTTTTAAATGATAATAATTCAACTTATGAATTTAATGCAAAAAAAGAAAATAGAATTTTATATTTCTTTGACATAACTCGCGAAACAGAATTAAAAACTAGGTATATTAATCGAAATATTGCGATTGGAATAATTATAGTAGATAATTTAGAAGAAAGCCTACGACGTTACGACTTACAAGATAAAACAAATATAAGTGGTCAAATACTAGGTGAAATAGCTAATTGGGCTAGTTCTTATAATTGTTTTTTTCAAATTTTAGATGATGATCGAATTTTGGTTATAACTGATAGAGAAGAATTATTAAAAATGGTAGAAGATAAGTTCTCTATTTTAGATAAGATTAGAACTGTATCTAAAGCTAGTAGATTAAAAACAACAATTAGTATCGGTATAGCTTCTTATGATCTAAAACCAAATGAAGTTGGTGATTTAGCTTTAAATGCGGTTGAATTAGCTGAAAAAAGAGGTGGCGATCAAGCCGTTGTTAATATTCAAGGTGCTAAGATTCAATATGTTGGCGGTCAAGTTAATGCTTTAGAGAAAAACACTTTAGTTGCAGTTAGAATGCAAACTAACTCTTTAAGGGAGTTAGCAGAGACATATGAAAGAGTTTTAATTATGGCGCATGACATGGCAGATTGTGATGCCTTAGGAGCTATACTAGGTGCGTACAGGTTGATTAAAACTTTTAACACAAACGCAAAAATCGCTTTAAATCAAGATAAATTAGATGTTACAGCTAAGAAGGCTTATAACATGTTAATTGAAGATAGTGCTGAATATAGTGATATTATAATTGATGAAGATAGAGCTTTAAGTTATTTAAACTCTAATACATTATTATTAGTTTGTGATACCCAGTCTCCTAATTTAGTAATGTTTAAATCACTTATTAATAACGCAAATCATGTGGCAGTAATAGACCACCATCGTGTTGGAGATGTTGATTTCTCAAATGTTGAAATGAGTTATGTAGAGACATATTCTTCATCTACAGTAGAATTAATAACTGAGATGTTTATGTTTACTGCTAATACGACGATCACAGCATTAGAAGCTACAATTATGCTTGCTGGTATGGTTGTAGATACAAATTACTTTACATATCGAACTGGATATAGGACTTTTGAAGTTGCTTCAACTTTAAAAGAATATGGAGCTGATATGGTTAAAGTTAAATTGATTTTAAGAGATTCGTATGAATCTGAAAAAATAATTTCAGAAGCTATTGTTAATACTGATATCGTTTTAAATAGATTTGCGATTGTCGTTATCGATAAAAAGTTTGATGACAGAACTATTTTAGCTAAAATTTCCGATCGTTTATTGACGATAGAAGGTGTAGAGGCAAGTTTTACTATCGCGCATTTAAGTAATGATGAAGTTGGAATTTCAGCTCGTAGTTTAGAGAATGTTAATGTACAAATCATTATGGAAGAAATGGGTGGGGGTGGACACCTACAAGCTGCGGCTTGCCAAATAAATGACAAATCATTATCAGAAATTAAAGAATGGTTAGTAAGTATTATTAAAAGAGATTATGAAGTTGTAGAAGGAGAAGGCACAATGAAGGTTATTTTATTAAAAGATGTTAAAGGAAAAGGCAAGAAAGATGATATTATTGAAGTTAATAATGGTTATGGTAATTTCTTAATTAATAATAAAGATGCTATTATCTTAAATGATCAAAACTTAAAAAAATTAGAAGAAAATAAACGTCAAGAAGAAATAGATAGAGAAAATAGAAGAAATTTATTGTTACAATTAAAATCAGAAATTGAAAATAAAACTGTTACTATCTACATTAAACAAGGTACAGATGGCAAATTATTTGGCCACGTCACATCAAAACAAGTAGTTGATGAATTCGAGGCTCAAAATGGTATTCATTTAGATAAAAGAAAATTAGAATTACCTGCCGATATTAATGCTATTGGCATTTATCAAGGGGTTATTAATTTAGATAAAGACATTCAAGCTACCTTCCAAATTAATGTTGTAGGTTGTTAAAATGCAAAATAATATTATTATTCCTCAAAATGTTGAGGCTGAAATTGGATTACTAGGATCTATTTTATTAGACTATACTATTTTAAGTAAAGTTGAAGGTAGGTTGTTTGAAAAAGATTTTTATGATCCTCGTAATAAAATAATTTTCAGTTCAATGGTTGATTTATATCGTAGGCAAGTTAGTATTGATATTACAACCTTAATTAGCGATTTAGAAAATAAAAATAGTTTAACAAAAGCGGGGGGATATGAATATTTATCTTCTTTAGCTGATGAAGCATATTCTCCTTATAATGCTGATAGTTATATAAAATTTATTGAGGAAGCTAGTTTAAGAAGAGACGCTTTAAAATTATTACAAGTTTTGACTGAACAAGGTTATAATCCTAAAGCCAAAACTGATGATTTTCTTGAAGACATGGAAAAAAGTGTATTTGAACTTTCTAAAAGAAGAAAAATAGGTTCATTTACAAACATCAAAGATGTTACTGGTGTAGTATTAGAAAAAACCGAAATAATGTCAAAACAAAAGGAAAATGTTATTGGCTTAAAGACAGGTTTTCAAGGGCTTGATAAATATACATTAGGTTTTCAACCAGGTCAATTAATAATTTTAGCTGCTCGTCCGGCTATGGGGAAATCAGCCATGGCTCTAAATCTAGCTACTAATATAGCTACTAAAAATAAAGGTGGGAAAGCCACATGTGCTATTTTTTCTTTAGAGATGCCTAAAGAACAATTAGTAGAAAGAATGATCGCATGTGACAGTAAAATAAGTTTAAAAAGCATTAAAACTGGTTTTTTAAAGGAGCCTGAATGGGTGAGAATTCAAAGCGCTTGTACTAGACTAAATAATTTAAATATTTATTTTAGTGATGAATCTAGTATTACCGTAGCTAAAATTAAATCAGTAGCTAGACAATTAAAAGAATCAAATGGTTTAGATTTTGTCGTTATTGACTATTTACAATTAATTAATTCCGAAGGTCAATCTAGATCAATTGTTGAAGATGTGTCTAGAATTTCTCGAGCTTTAAAATTGATGGCTTTAGAATTAAATATTCCGGTTTTAGCTTTATCACAATTATCAAGAGCAGTTGAAAAGCGTGATGATAAAAGACCGATGATGGCCGATTTGCGTGATTCAGGTACAATTGAACAAGATGCAGATATAGTTATGTTTTTGTATCGTGAAGAAGTATATAATAAACAATCAGCTAGAAAAGGTGAGGCTGATTTGATTATTTCTAAAAATAGAAGTGGTCAAACGACTGAGGAAAATGGTCTTCCTTTACTATTTAATGGCGCCTTTTCAAGTTTTACAGATAAAATGGATTAGTAGGTGTAGGTATGAATGATCGTTTAGAATTAATGGAAAAGAGATATGATGAATTACAACAATTGATGCAAGATCCAGAAGTTGTTATGGATATTAAATTAGTTACTAATTATGCAAAAGAAGCTAGAGGACTTGAAAAAGTTGTATCTTTATATCGCGAAGAGAAAAAGCTATTATCTTCTTTAGATGATTTAAAGGAAATGAAAAAAGAAGATGATGAAGAAATTAGAGCTTTAGCAGAAGAAGAATATGATGCAGCTAATAAAAGAATAGAGGAAATAGAAGAAGAAATTAAAGTCTTACTATTACCTAAAGATCCTAATGATGATAAGAATGTTATTATGGAAATTAGAGGAGCTGTAGGCGGTGATGAAGCTAATATTTTTGCTGGTGACTTATATAGAATGTATTCAAAATATGCAGAATCAAAAGGTTGGAAAATTGAGGTTTTAGATGCTATATATAGTGAAATGGGTGGTTACTCATCAATTCAATTTATGGTTAAAGGTGAGGGCGCTTATTCATTTTTAAAATATGAATCAGGTGGTCATAGAGTTCAAAGAGTTCCACAGACTGAATCTCAAGGTCGAATTCATACTAGTATCGCAACTGTTTTAGTTATGCCAGAAGCTGAAGAAATTGATTTTGAATTAGATATGAATGATTGCCGTATTGATACATTCTGTTCATCTGGTCCTGGTGGTCAAGGTGTAAATACAACTTATAGTGCGGTTAGAGTTACACATATACCAACAGGGATAGCGGTAGCCTGTCAAATTCATCGTTCACAACATGAAAATAAGGCGGCTGCGATTCAATTATTGAAAACTAGAATTTATAATCAAATGTTAGCTGAAAAAGAAGAACAAGAAGGTAATACAAGAAAATCTTTAGTTGGTCATGGTGAACGTAGTGAAAAGATTAGAACTTATAATTATCCACAAAACCGGGTTACAGACCATAGAATAGGTTTTACACTTAACCGTCTAGATGTCATAATGGAAGGCAAATTAGATTTAGTGATAAATGAATTAATAAACGCTGATCAAAAAGCTAAATTAGAGGCTAGTTTATAATGAAACTAGCCAAATTTATTAAAATGAAACAAGAAGAAGCTATAACTGCCCTTAAAGAAGAAAGTGCAGTTATCTTTTTACTTGAAGATGTATTAAAGTGTAATGCAACTACTCTTTTTAACAAATTAAACGAAGAGATTTCCGATGAAGATAGTATTAAATTCAATTCCTTATTTGATCTTTATCTAAATCATAATAAACCAATTCAATATTTGGTTGGTTACACCACCTTTTATGGTTATGATTTTATCGTTAATGAAGATGTTTTAATTCCCCGTTTTGAAACTGAAGAATTAGTAGAAAATATCTTATACCGTTATGATAAATATTTTAAAGGTCAAGATCTAGATGTCATAGATATTGGTACAGGTTCAGGGGCTATAGCTATATCTTTAGCTAAAGAAGAAAGTCACCTTCATTTAACAGCTACAGATATATCTAGTAAAGCATTAGCTGTAGCTAAAGCAAACGCTAATAAATTGGGTGTAGATATCACTTTCTTAGAAGGTGATATGTTAGAGCCGTTAATAAAAAAATATGATATTTTAGTATCTAATCCACCTTATATACCACAAGATGAAAACGTTGATTCACTAGTTAAAGATAACGAGCCAAATATCGCTTTATTTGGCGGTAATGATGGTTTAAAATTCTATAGAATTATTTTAGAAAATGCTAAAAAAAATTTAAAAGATCGCGCTATGATTTGTTTTGAACATGGCTATGATAAAAAGAAAGAAATTGAAGAGTTAGCTAAATTAAATTTCACAACAGCTAAAGTAGAAACAATTAAAGATTTAGAAGGCAAAGATCGAATGACTTTTATATATATAGGTGGTGGTTTTGATGAATAAATTAATTATTTTTCCTACCGATACTGTCTATGGTTTAGGTACAACATTAGATGATAAAGAAGGTATAGATTTAATCTATAGTATAAAGAAAAGGCCAAAGTCAAAACCATTAGCTATATTATGTGCAGACCTAAAACAAATTGAAGAAATAGCTATTGTAGATGCTAGAGCTAGACGGATTATCAATAAATATATGCCAGGGCCATTAACTGTAATATTAAATGCTAAAGAAAAAACCGCAAAGCTTACAGGTTTAAAGACAATTGGAGTTAGAATACCAAACCTCGATTTAGCTATCAATATATTAAAAGAAAATGGACCTATGTTTGTTACTAGTGTTAATGAAAGTGGGCAGACAAGTTTAGATGATTATGCAATAATTAATCAATTATATAAAGATAAAGTGGCTAAAATATATCCAAAAATGAATGTTTCAAGTCATCTTCCTTCTAGTGTTGTAGATTTAACAAAATATGATATAATAATGCTTAGAGAAGGTGCAATTTCTTTAGAAGAAATTAAAAACATTTAAGGAGGATATATGCAAGCAGTTGACAATTATATTAAAAAGTTAATGACATCTAAACCAAATGAACCTTTGTGGAACATTGAACAAATAAGACAAGGTAAAAAACCACATTGGAATTATATTGATGGCTGTATGATGAATTCACTTATTTCTTTATATGAAGTTACAGGGGATAAAAAATATTTAGATTTCGTTAAGAATTATGTTGATTATTATGTAGCACCAGATGGTTCAATTTTAGGTTATGATAAAGAAAAATATTCTACTGATGATGTAGCAGAATCAAGAGTTTTATTTGATTTATATAAATATTTTAAAGAAGAAAAATATAAGAAAGCTATTGATTTATCATATAGTCAAATTTTAACTCATCCACGTACTAAAGAAGGTAGTTTTTGGCATAAATTAATTTATCCAAACCAAGTTTGGTTAGATGGATTATATATGATGCAAGTTTTTTATATGCGTTACGAAACAGAGTTTAACGGCTATAAGAATTATGCAGATATTAAAAAACAATATCAAAATGTTAGAAATTTAATGTTTAATACTAAAAAAGGTCTTCATTATCATGGTTATGATTCTTCAAGAGAATCATTCTGGTGTGATAAAGAAACTGGTTTATCTAAGAACTTTTGGTTAAGAGCAACTGGTTGGCATATGGTTTCTTTAGTTGATGTTTTAGGATATATGGATGAACAAATATATGAAGATTATGCATATTATAAAACATTATTTAAAGAAGCGATTGATGGTATCTTAAAATATTTAGATAAAGATAGTAATATGTTCTATCAAGTAATTGATAAAGGTAATAAAGAAGGTAATTATTTAGAAACTAGTGGTTCAGCAATGGTAGCTTATGCTATTTTAAAAGGCGTAAGATTAAGAGTGTTACCAGATAGATATCAAAAAATTGGTTTAGCGATATTTGATGGTGTTTGTAATAAATATCTAACCATTAAAGAAGATGGGGATCTAAATTTAGGTGGTATATGTTTAGTTGCCGGATTAGGACCAGAAAATAATCGTAGGAGAGATGGAACATTTAAATACTACATTAGTGAACCAGTTGTAGAAAATGATGCTAAAGGGGTAGGTCCATTCATAATGGCCTATACTGAAGTTATAAGAGTTAGAAAGTAAGGTGCAAATAATGCACCTTTTTAAGTGCTTAAAAAATCCGTCATATTATTAATATAACGGATAGATATAAATTTATTCTTTATAATTATTTGCTTGTAGCATAAATAGTTTATAATAAAGTCCATCTTTTTTCTTCATCAATTCATCATGAGAACAAAAATCAGTAACTTTGCCATTATCTATTACTAATATTTTGTCACAAAATTTAGAAGATGACATACGATGAGAAACATAAATTGTCATTTTATTTAAGACCATTTGGTTAAAGTTTTCATAAATATTAGCTTCACTTTCTGGATCTAAAGCAGATGTTGGTTCATCTAAAATTAATAAACTAGAATCTTTGACAAGTGCCCTAGCAATTGCTATTTTTTGTTGTTCACCACCAGATAATTCAATACCATCATCACTAAATTCCTTGCCATAAACTGAATTTATACCATATGGTAATTTAGAAATAGTATTATCAATACCTATTTCTTTTAAATAAGGTGTAATATCAACACTCTTATTTGAATTTAATAAAATATTTTCCTTAAGAGAAATATTTAACAATTTATAATCTTGAAATACTGTTGTTATTTCTTTACGGTATTTTTTAATACTATATTCATTAACATTTATACCATTAAGTAAAATTTCTCCTTTAGTTGGTACATAAAAACGACATAATAATTTAATAATAGTTGTTTTACCTGCCCCATTTAAACCAACAATGGATATTTTTTCTTTTCCTTTAATTTTAAACGAAACATCTTCTAAAATTAAACGTTCTGTATTAGGGTATTTAAAATACACATGCCTAAATTCAATCTCTTCAATTTTATTAAGAGTTATACCAGCTGTATTTTCTGTTTTTGTATCTATAATATGCATAATTGGTTCAATGTAATTAGCAATAGTAATTAATTCAAAAATATTTTGCATTAATAAAGTAAAAGTTGATGCTAAAGTCGTAGAAGCCGAAATTTGTAAACTAAAATTAGCTATAGAAAGTTTGTTGACGATGGTTTTATATGTAATAACAATGTATAAAATAGCTGTTTCCAAATAAGAAATAGCACCTGTTGCGGCAGCATTTAATCCTATTTTTTTCATATTTTTAAGTAAACTTTTATACGTTAAATCACAAAAACAACTAAATTGATCAACGAAATAATCACCTATATTATAGAAACGAAAATCTTTTTGACATCTTTTGTTTAAAAGATTTTCAAAATAATAACTAAAACGTCTATTTAAAGGTATCAGTTCTTTACTTTGTTTTATTTGTAAAGAAATAGAAAGTAAAGTTAATAAACAAATAACGATAATTCCTATTACTAAAATTAAAATGATTAAGGGCTCTAGTAAAGCTAATGTTGTAATTAGTGTTAACGCAGTAATAGTATTACTAATTAAAGATGAAATAATAGAAACAAAACTAAAAATTGCCCCCTGAGAGGTTATTGTGTACTTAGCCCTCTCTTTAATTTCTTGATAATTTGCACTTTCTAAATGTTCATAACTAATCTTAGTCATATGTAGACTTATATATTCTAAGATAGCATCATTAACTTCATGATCTTTATATTCTTTAAAACGATTTATCAATTTATTAAAAAAATCTAATAAAACAATTAAGAAAACAAGAACTAGACCAGCAACAACTGCTTCTTGATAGGAATTATTTTCTAAATAAGTAAGTAAAACACTTAAAGAAGAAGCACTTAGTAAAGTTATAAGAGCCATAACTATACTTTTAAAAAATGATACAATTAAGAAACTAGGCTTTATTTTAATTATTAAAATAAATAATTTTAGCATTGGGAAACGAGTTTTAGACACTTTCGTCACCTCCTTGATAATATTTACCTTGTAGAGTAAACATTTCAAAATAACGGCCACCTTTAGCCATTAATTCATTGTGATTGCCATATTCTAATAATCCATCTTTAGAAAATAAAGCTATATGATCACAAAATTTAGTTGAAGAAAGTCGGTGGGAAATATAGATAGCCGTCTTATTGTTAACAAGACTTTGGAATTGTTCATATATATTAGCTTCAGCTAAGGCATCTAAAGCAGATGTTGGTTCATCTAAAATAACCATATTAGCATCTAAATAAAGAGCTCTTGCGATTGCTATTTTTTGTTGTTCACCACCAGATAATTCTATACCATCATCATGAAATAGTTTTGAAAGTTCGGTGTCATATTTATTAGGTAATGTTTCAATCTTTTTATCAAGTCCAACCCCTTTTAAACATTCTTTAGCCCTATTTATACTTTCAATACTTTTATCAGAACCACAAACATTTTCAATTATTGAACCAGAATAGACATTAACTTCTTGAAAAACTACCCCGAACATTTTTCTATATTCCACGGAATTAAATTTTAAAATATCTATTCCGTTGATTAAAATTTGTCCACTAGTTGGTTTAAAAAGCCCGGTAATTAATTTTATAATTGTTGATTTACCAGCCCCGTTTTCCCCAACTATTGCTAATTTTTCTCCCTTATTGATTTTAAAATTCAGATTGTTAATGACATATTGATTGGAATTAGGATATTTAAAACTTACATTCTTAAATTCAATTTCTAACGTTTCGGTTTTAGGTAAAGCATCTAAATTACCACCCTTAGTATAAAAATTAGATTCACTTAAAAAACTAAAATATTCACTTGAAAGTTTTAAATTATTAGTCGTAGAAATCATTTCATCAGTAAAACTTCTAAAAGCTTGTGATAAAGCAACAACCAAATTTAGATAAAATGTAACTTCACCCACACTAATACCTTTTTTAAAATAAGCATAAATTACTAAAAAATAAGCAACACCATCTTGTAACAATAAAAAAATTAATTCAATTAAGCCTAACAAGAACCGTTTATTAGCTATTTGTCTTAAGACTCCTATATAACTAATAATTCCTTTATCATACTTTTCTTTAATTAAAGGGGCCATATCATAAATTCTAATATCCTTACCATAACTAAAATCAAAACAAGTTTTAAAGAAATAATCAGTTTGTTTAAACGCTTCTTGCCTTTGTTTTTTTACTTTTCCCATAAATTTAATAATGTAGCTATTAGTTAAATAAGCAATTATATAAGATAGTAGACAAACTAGAATAATCCAAGGATTAAATATAGCAAGAATTATTGCATAAACTATAAAACTAGCTATATAGCCAGATAAACTAAATAAATTAAAATAAAAACCTTCAAAACCGCTACGATCAGAATCTAAGGCTTCATATGCTGCGCTCATTTTTGTTTGGAATTTTGAATCTTCAACTAACTCGTAATCCATATTTTTACATATATAGGCCATCTTTTTAAATTCTACTATACGTAGTTTAAAAAACATAACTTGTGTTAAGTTTTGACAAAAAAAAGTAATGAAAGATATAAGGATTAAACTAATTCCAAATCCTAAAATAATGATTAATAATTCGTAAAAATCACTAGTATTTAATTTTTCAATGACTATACGCATTAAAAACATATTTAATAGTGGGATTGCTACTGCAGCAATAATATTAATAAGATACAAAAAATAAATTTTTTTATATTTTGCCTCATTTATTTTTTTAAATTGTTCTTTAACAGTTCTAAGAAAATTGTACTCCATATAATTCACCACCATTTAAAATTTATTTTCATCACAGCTAGATTTTACAACGCATAGTATGAAATAGCTAGCGATTATTAGTTTAAATTCTAAACAGTTAGTTAAAAATGCTCAACTAATGGTTGAATTTAACTCTTAAAAATAAAATATAGATCAGAGAAGACTGTTTATAATTCGTTTTTTGAAAAAAATTAAAACAATCGAGATTTCAAAAATAATAATTAAATTATATATTATGTCCTAAAAACTGTAAATCTTTTTTTAATTGATACTAAACGCTAAACAAAATTTAGTTAGACAAAAGCAGTTATATGCAAAATAAAAATTTAAATAAAAAAAGATTTTGTCAATAAATTGAATAAAATTCGATTAAAACCGTTTGTAATGAATTTTATATTTTTATAAGTAAAAATTATTTATTATTTTATTTCAAAAGTAAACGCTTTTCTTTTAAAAAATTTATTTTTTTTCTTGCATTTAGGCAAAAAATAGTTATAATAGTAGACAAATCTTATTGGAAGGAGAGATTTTAATGAAATTATTTAAAAAGCTAGCTTTTTTAGGTTTAGCTGTTGTAGCCGGAGTTTCAATTGCCGGTTGTGAAAATAAAGAAAATGATGGTGGTGGCGTAACTCCACCTCCAGTAGGTCCGGTTGATCCAGTTGATCCAGTTGGTCCAAGTTATTCAAACGATGGTACTCACACTTATAATCAAGCTACATCAACATTCCCTAACAACTTTAACCCATTTACTTATCAAACTGCTACAGCAAATGATTTAGTATTATCTTATACTTCATCAGGCTTTTATGAGTTTGATTATAATGAAGATAAAACAGGGTATGAATTAGTTAACGGTATGGCAGTTGCTGACCCAGAAGATGTTACTGCTGATTATAAAGGCGCAGACAAAGTTTGGGGTATTGCTGATACTGATGTTTCTCGTGCATGGCGTATTAAAATTCGTGATGATTTAAAATTCGATGATGGTACAGCTATCACTGCTAAAACTTTTGTTGAATCAATGAAATTATTACTAGATCCAGCAGCCCAAAACTATCGTGCTGATAGTGCATATAGTGGTAACTTTGTAATTCATAATGCTCAAAAATATCTATATCAAGGAAAAGAAGGCGTTTATGCTGCTGATATAGCAAATGATCCTTATGATTCTACAAAAGATAGCAAATATGTATTTAAATTAGGCCCTGCAACTAAGGAAGAACCAGATGCTGAAGCTTCAATTAGAGCTGCTATTGGTTTCCCTGCTACATATGATGCAAATATGGTTGCAAGCTATTTAATTACTAACTATATTGGCGGTAAAGTTACAGATGGTTATGGTGAAGGTGCAGGTACAGTTTATGAAGCTTTAGATAATGATGGTAAATCTGCTTTATTAGCTACATTTGCTAACATGGAAGGTAAAACATTAGCTCAAATCAAAGCTGATCCTACTATGAGTGCTGCATGGAATAGATTAATTGCTTGGTGGCAAAGTATGGCAGATGAAGAATTAGATTTCTGCGTTGCAGATTACACTTGGCCAGAAGTTAAATGGGAAGATGTAGGTATTAAAGTTGTTGATGATTATACAATTGACTACATCATTGATAAACCATTATCAGGCTTCTACTTAAAATATTCAATTCCTACATTCTTAGTAAATATTGAATTATATAATAAATGTGCTTCAACAAGTGGTGGTGTTTATAGTAACTCATATGGTACTAGTGTAGAAACATATTCATCATATGGTCCTTATAAATTAACAACATTCCAAATGGATAAAGAATTAGTTTTATCTAGAAATGAAAATTGGTATGGTTATAATGATCAAGAACCAGGTGAAGGTTATTATCAAACTGATGTAATCAGAACCGTACATCAAGTTAATGATGCAACTAGATTACAAATGTTCTTAAATGGTGAATTAGATGGTTATGGTTTAACAGAAGCAGATATGCAAACATATTCATCAAGTCCATATACTTATTATGCAACAGGTGCTTCAACATTCTTTATCGCAATCAACCCAACTGGTGAAACTACTGGCGATAAGGCATTAGAAACATTAGAATTCCGTCAAGCATTATCATTTGCGGTTGATAGAAAAGCATTCGCACTTGCTTGTTCTCCAATGAACAATGCCGGTTTAGCATTATTCTCTAATTTAATTGTTTCAGATCCTGAACAAGGTTTAACATATCGTGCTGAGGAAGTAGCTAAAGATGTAATTCTTGAATTCTGGGGATTAGCTGACCAAGTTGGTGAAGGTAAACGTTATGCAACTAAAGAAGAAGCTATTGCTTCAATCACTGGTGTTGATACAGCTCAAGCAAAAGTTAAATTCGATGAAGCTGCTCAAAAATTAAAAGATTCTGGTGCATGGGACGGCAGTTCTAAGATTGAAATCGTAATTGGTGCACCAAGTAACGCAAGTTTCTATTCAAAAGGTTTCGATGTATTAACTAATAGTTGGAATCAAGCTGCTAAAGGTACTGCTTTTGAAGATAAATTTACATTCACATTTGATTATTCAATCGGTGATGGATTTGGTGATGCTTTAAGACAAGGTCAAGTTGATATTCTATTTGGTGTAGGTTGGTCAGGCTCTGAATTAGATCCATATGGTTTAATTGGTGCTTATACAGATCCTCAATATACATATGATACTGGTATTGATTATGGTACAGTTATGGTTCCTGTAACATTTGAATCAATTAAAGCTTTTGATGCCGATAGAGATGGTAAAGCAATTGCTGGTACAGAAAAAACATTAACTAATGTGACTTTAACTGCTTCAGCTTTAGCTTGGTCTAATGAAGGACTTTCTGGTGATGTTGTAGTTACAGATAAAGATAATAAAACATATGTAATTAATTGTGGTCCAGATCAAACTTATGAAAATAGAATCGCAGTTTTAGCTGCATGTGAAGGCGCAGTTCTTGAACAATATACAATGTTACCATTATTAGATGACTCATCAGCTCAAATGAAAGGTCATAAGATTAATTATGCTACTGAAGAATACGTATTTGGTATGGGCTTTGGTGGAATGAAATATTATACATATAATTATGATGATGAAGGTTGGGCAGATTATGTTGCTGATCAAGGCGGTACATTAGATTATATTAACTAATAATTTAACATTAGTCTTATTTACAAACACAATAAAAATATGTAGATAGGGTGTATGCTCTATCTACCTATTTTTATTTTTATGTTATCAAGAAAAGGAGTAATTTATGTTTAAATACGTATTAAAAAGATTAGCACTTTTAGTATTTACTTTTTTAGTAATTATTACTATGTGTTTTATCTTAGTAAAACTACTACCATTAGCTCCAATAGATGCTGCAAATAAAGATGCTGCCGTTTTAGAAGCAAGACGTGAATTACTTGGTTACAATAAGCCAATCATCGAGCAATATTTTATTTTTTTACGTTTGACTTTATTTGGTGGTAACTGGGGTTTAGCAGAAGGTGCTAAATATCAAGGCCAAGAAATTATGAATATTTTCTTGTCTAAGCTACCATTTACTATGTATATTAACTTCTTAGCTATGTTAATAAGCGTCCCTATTGGTTTAGGATTAGGTATATTCGCCGCTTTAAAGAAAAACAGATGGCAAGATCATTTAATTAGTACAGGTGTTATGGTATTTATTTCAGTACCATCATATGTTTATGCATTTATTGTTCAATATTTTATTTGTTTTAAATGGAAATGGTTACCATTACAAATGCAAAGTGGTTATGATTTCTTAAGTTGGTCTATGTTCTTATCAGCTTTACCAGCTATATTATCATTATCTTTTGGTACAATTGCTGGTCTAACACGTTATACTAGAGCTGAATTAACAGAAGTTTTAACTAGTGAATTTATGTTATTAGCTAGAACTAAAGGTTTAACTAGAGCTCAAGCTACAACAAGACATGCCTTGAGAAATTCAATGGTTCCAATTTTCCCATCAATCATTTCCCAATTTATTGGTATTATTGGTGGATCTTTGATTATTGAACAAATTTTTGGGGTTCCTGGTGTTGGTCCATTATATATTGAATCTATAACTGGTACTCAACCAGAATACAATTTATTTATGTTATTATCAGGTTTCTACTGTTTAGTAGGATTATTAGCAGGTATAATAGTCGATTTAAGTTATGGATTTATTGATCCTAGAATTAGAATGGGGGCGAAATAATGCAAGATACAGTTAAAGTTGAAAAATCAATGTTTGAATTTGTCAATGCTGACAAATCAATACATGATACTAAAATTGAAACAAAGAAAATTGGTTATTTTAAAGATGCATTTATTCGTTTCCGTAAGAATAAGGCATCTGTTGTAGCCTTTATAATTATTTGTATTTTAATTTTATATGCTATATTCGTTCCAATTTTAGCTGGAAATGACTATACTAAAGGCAACTTTGATAAAAATAGACAATATTATAATAGAGTTTTGCCAAAAATCAGCTGGTTAGAAGGCACTGGCTTTTGGGATGGAACAAAAGCAATGCAAATCAATCAAAATACATATGCTAAATATTATGCTATGTATCTTGAAACTGGTCAGAACCCAATTGCTAAATTAGAAAGTTGGGAATATATTTACAATGCTCAAGGTCAAAGAGTAGTAGCTTATAATATTCGTTATGATTCTTACTATGGACTTGGTATGTTGTTCTTAGATGTTGATGATGCAACATATGAAAAAATGGAACAATGGGAAGAAGAAACAGGTATTCAGTTATTATACCCAGTAGTAAATATTGATACTAATGTAAATAGTTTCAAAGAAGATGCTAATATTTACTATAAAATTGATCGTTTAGGCAACCCATTAGTTGAAGAATATGATGAAAATAATCAACCTATTATTCAAACATCATATTTATTAAATCAAGATGGTACATATCGTTATAGAAAAGCTTCTGGTACAGCCAATTGGCAAGTTAGGGTTTCTAAATATGCTTATTTCCAATATTGTTATGGTGAAGAACCATCATTTGTATTTGGTACTGATTCAAGTGGTTATGATATTTTTACAAGACTTGCTATGGCAGCACGTTTCAGTTTCATATTAGCAATAGGTGTATCTGTTGTAAACTTAGTTATAGGTGCTATTTATGGTGCTATTGAAGGCTTTTATGGTGGTAAGATAGACTTAATTATGGAACGTATTTGCGATATTTTAGGTAACGTGCCATTCATGGTTGTTACAACCTTATTCCAATTACATTTAGCTAAGAAGGTCGGTGTTGTACCTGCCTTGTTACTTGCATTCTTCATAACGGGTTGGATAGGAACAGCTGCTACAACGCGTATGCAATTCTATCGTTATAAAAATCAAGAATATGTTTTAGCTGCTCGTACATTAGGTGCTTCTAATAAGAGATTAATGTTCAAACATATTTTCCCAAATGCTTTAGGTACATTAATAACTTCTTCTGTATTAGTAATTCCAAGTGTTATTTTTAGTGAATCTTCATTAACATATTTAGGTATTGTTAACCTAGATTCATCATCATTAACATCTGTTGGTACTATGCTTGCTAATGGTAAAAATATCTTAAGTACATATCCACACGTAATATTGTTCCCAGCACTATTTATTTCATTATTAATGATTACATTTAACTTGTTTGGTAATGGTTTACGTGATGCATTCAACCCTTCATTGAGAGGAGCTGATGATTAAAATGGAAAAGAAATTAAGTGTTAATAATTTAACAATATCTTTCAGAACCGTTAATGGTAATGTTCAAGCAGTTCGTGGTATATCTTTTGATCTATATGCTGGTGAAACATTATGTATAGTTGGTGAATCTGGTTCTGGTAAATCTGTTACATCGAGAGCCGTTTTAGGAATTTTAGCTCGTAATGCAATGGTTCAAAATGGTGAAATTTTCTATGATGGTAAAGATTTATTAAAAATTAGCGAAGATGATTTTCATAAAATCCGTGGTGATAAAATTGCCATGATTTTCCAAGATCCTATGTCTAGTTTAAATCCAATCATGCGAGTTGGTAAACAACTTACTGAGGCTATGATTTTAAAAAATAAAGCAAATCGTAGAGAATCTAGACGCGCATTTAATCGTTTATTAAAACACTCTGTTGCTTATATGGATAATGATGCATCAGAAGAAGAAAAGAAAAATAATGCCTTAAATGCTAAAATGTTTAATCAATTTGAAGAAAAACATTTAGTTTTAGAACAAGCATATCAAAAAGCTAAAGAAGCTTGTGAAGACTTAGAAATCTATGTTGATGATGTGGTTTTTAAGCTTGAAAAAAATGCTTTAAAGAACCCTAAAAAAGAAGTTAAATATATTAAAGAACAATATAAGAACATTCAAAATGAATATTATATGGCTGATATATCACCATTAGCTAATATTATTGATAATTTAGAAGTCTCTATTGATGATGCTAAACAATTAGCTAATAAAGAACAATTAGTTGCAGCACTAAAAAATGTTCAAGAAATTATTAAAGAAGTTAAATTAGCAAATAAAGTTGAACCTAATTTCTTCTCATTAGGATATTATTTAACCTTTATTAGTGAATCTTTACCTAATTATAAAGATTTTAATGAATTAAATGCTATTACTTTAAAAGAACTTGATGCTAAATTTATGCTTAATTTTATTAGCATGGTAGAAAAAGCTTTAAATTATAGCAATAAAGAAAGTGTTGATAAGAGTGTTAAAGTATTAGATGACTTAAAACAAATTATGGCAATGGACTTAGATACAATTACGAAAAAAGAATATGTAAAAGTATTAAAACCTTTTGTTAAAAATGTGGTTGATTCTATAGATAAATTAGATATTTATCGTACAAGTCCTTGTTATACATTTAGATCTAGTATTATTGACGCAGTTGATAAATATTTTGCTATCGATAAAAACAATGCAAAAGAAGAAGCTCGTTTTAAGAAGGATACTGAAAAATATAATAAAATTATTTCTAAAGGTAAAACACCTAATTGGGAAGTTGTACCAAAAACAGTGTGGGATAAGGAACAATCTAAAAGCGAATTATTTAGAATTTATAATAATTTAGAAGAATATTTAGTAAAGTTTACTACTAATAATAGCCGTAATTTAAATAAAGAAGCAATTGCTATGATTGATTACTTTAAATTAATGGCATCTAATGTAGCTACAAAAGTAACTAAAAAAGTGGCTAAAAATAAAGCTATCAAACTATTAGAGGAAGTTGGTATTAATGATCCTCAACGTCGTTATAAACAATATCCATTTGAATTTTCAGGTGGTATGCGTCAACGTATAGTTATAGCAATAGCTTTAGCAGCTAATCCAGACATCTTAATTTGTGATGAACCTACAACTGCACTAGATGTTACTATTCAATCACAAATTCTTGAATTGATTAACAAATTAAAAAGAGAAAGAAATTTATCAATCATCTTTATTACTCATGATATGGGTGTAGTTGCTAATATGGCTGATAGAATTGCGGTTATGTATGCTGGTAAGATTGTTGAAATAGGTACTAGTGAAGATGTTTTCTATGATCCTAAACATCCATATACTTGGGCATTGTTATCATCTATGCCAGATTTAGATACTAAGGAAAAATTAGAATCAATTCCAGGTACTCCACCTAATATGATTTATCCACCAAAAGGTGATGCATTTGCTGCTCGTAATAAGTATGCAATGAAAATAGATTTTGAAATGCAACCACCAATGTTTAAGGTTTCAGATACACATTATGCTGCGACTTGGTTATTGCATCCAGATGCACCAAAAGTTGAACCACCTAAAACATTAGTAAATCGTATTAAGAAAATGAAAGAGATGGTGAATAATAATGCAACAAAATAATAAGCCATTATTAAAAGTAGAAGACCTAAGCCAATATTTTAAGCTAGGTAATACAACTTTAAAAGCCGTTGATCATGTTTCTTTTAATATAAAAAAAGGTGAAGTTTTTGGCTTGGTTGGTGAATCTGGTTGTGGTAAAACTACAACAGGACGTACTATCATAAAGCTTTATCAAGCTACAGGTGGTAATGTATATTTTGAAGATACTCGCATTGTTGCAGGTACCTTAAATTATAAAAACAATATCAAGGCTAAACGTAAAGAAACTAATTCAAAAATTAAAGAATTAGAAAAACAAAGAGATGAAAAGATAGCTAATGGTGGCGAACCAGAGAGCACAAAAGAAGAATATGCAAAGCAAATAAGTGCCATAAAAGAAGAAGCTAGTGCTTATATTGCTAGTCAAAGAGAAGAAATTAAAAAAGCTAAACATGATCAAGCTAATTGTAATGCGGATTATATTAAGAAGAATGTGGCAGCTATCGAGGAGGAATATGCTCCTAAATTAGCTGCTGCTGAAAATAATCCTGAAGAGCTTGCTAAAATAAAGGCTGAATATAAAAAAGCTAAACATAAAGCTTCTCATGAAAAATTAGTAACAAAAATACAAATGATTTTCCAAGATCCTATAGCTTCACTTGACCCACGTATGACAGTCAAAGATATAATATCTGAAGGACTTGTTATTCAAGGAGTTAAAGATAAAAAATATATTGAAGAGAAAGTTTATGAAGTTCTTGAACTTGTAGGTTTAGTTAGAGAACACGCTGATCGTTATCCACATGAGTTTTCGGGTGGGCAACGTCAACGTATAGGTATAGCTCGAGCTATTATTATGAATCCAGAAATGATTATAGCGGATGAGCCTATATCTGCTCTAGATGTTTCAATTCAAGCTCAAGTTCTAAATCTATTAAATGATTTAAGAAATAAATTAGGCTTAACAATTTTATTTATCGCCCATAACTTGTCAGTTGTTAAATATTTTTCTGATCGTATTGGCGTTATGTATTTTGGGAAAATGGTTGAAATGGCTAATTCTGATGAGTTATTTAAACATCCATTACACCCATATACTAAATCTCTTCTTTCAGCTATTCCATTGCCTGATCCTAATTATGAAAAGCAAAGAGTTAGATTTACATATAACCCTTTAGCTGAACATGATTATTCTAAAGAACAACCTACATTTAAAGAAGTTGTTCCTAATCATTTTGTCTTATGTAATACAGAAGAATTAGAAAAATATCGGGCAGAAGTAGAAGCTATTGACAAAAAAAGCAATAAATAATGAAGAAAAAGTTTTTTACTAAAGAACGAATTATTGTCCTAATTAAATATTTAATTACGGGTATAGTTATTTCGGCTTTATGTCTAATCTTTAGAAATCCATTTACAGCTTCTGATCTAAAAGAAGCATTGCGCTACTCTTCAGATATAACATTAATACCTGCTGTTTTGGAATATGGAATGGTTGCACTATCTTTCTCAGCTCATCAAGGAACATTTGATGGTTTATCTTATTCTGTAAAATATATAGTTGCGAAATTTATACCATTACCAAACATAGATGAAGAAGTGTCAGGTACATATGCTGATTATAAAGAAATTAGAAAAGAAAAAAGAAAGCCAATTCAATTTGAAGGACTTATTGTTGCTAGTATATTTTTGATAATAGCTATCGGGTTTTATATAGCATATTATCAAGTATAAAAAAAGCTATAACATAGGTATTTTACCTTGTTATAGCCTTTTTTTAGTTTCTTCCTAATCCAACTTTGCGATATACTTTTTGTATTTTTCTTGATGCATAATGATATGCATAATCTCTACCACTATTTAAAACTAAATCTAATTCGCTATCATTAATATAATAATTAAACTTACTTTGAATCTTAGTTAAAAAACAAGCTACTATATTTGCTAAATCTTCTTTGAAGGTTTGATAATTACTATCTTGATATTTAGTTTCTAATTCAGATATAGAAATATTTGTTAAGGCACTATAAATTGTTAACAAATTAGATATGCCAGGTTTATTTATTACATCATATTTAATATTACCATCACTATCAGTAACTGCACTTTTGATTTTCTTTTTAGCTATGTTAATATCATCAAGTAAGGTTATATAAGCTTTAGGATTAGCATCAGACTTACTCATTTTTTTAGTTGGATCAACTAAAGACATAATCCTAGCTCCATTTTTAAGGATGTATGGTTCTGGTACTTTAAAAGTTTCACTATATTTATTATTAAATCTTTCAGCTAAGTTGCGAGTTATTTCTAAATGCTGTTTTTGATCTTCACCTACAGGTACTAAATCAGCATCATATAATAAAATATCGGCTGCCATTAAAGGTGGATATGTTAATAACCCAGCTGATATACCTTCAGTTTGTTTTTGTTTTTTATCTTTAAATTGAGTCATTCTTTCTAACTCTCCAATATAAGAATTACATTCCATAACCCAACCAAGCTGATTGTGACACGGAACTTCTGATTGAATAAACATATGAGCTTTATTTAAATCTAGTCCACATGCTAAATATAATGCAGCAAGTTCTTTGATATTTTTCTTTAGTGCTTGTCTATCTTGAGGCACGGTTATAGCATGTAAATCAGCAATGAAAACTAATAATTCTACATCATCATCTTGTTGTAGTTGAATTAAAGGTCTAATAGCCCCTAAATAATTACCTAGCGTAATATGACCTGATGGCTGAATTCCGGTTAATACACGTTTCATAAAATCCTCCTTAATAAAAAACGGAAACATCCCTAAAGGACGCTTCCGCGTGGTACCACCTTAATTCTAGATATATAATCTAGCACTTTAAACTATATAGTAGTCAACTTAAGTCTCCAGATGCCCAATGATTAAAATAATAGTATGGTTTTACACCTACCAACCACTCTCTTTATGCTAAATTATATTAACCTACATCTTTCTTCGACGTTTTTATTATAACACGTTTTAGATTTATGTAAAGTTTAATTAGGTAAAAACTAGTAATAAAATGCTAAATATGCTATAATTACTTCGGTGATGATTAGTGATTAAAATATATACAACAAATAGTTGTGCATCTTGCCGTAAGGCAATAAAATGGTTTAAGGAGCATAACATTCCATATAAAGAAGTTAATTTTTTTAATACCCCAATCACTAGGGCTGATATAATTAGTATGCTAGAAAATACAGAAGATGGTTTTGAAGATATTATATCTACAAGATCTAAAGTATTTAGCGAAGCGAATTTAAATCTAGAAGATATGAAGTTTAATGATTTAGTTGACTTTATCATCAAGCATCCTAGTGTGTTAAAAAGACCTATTATAGTTGATGATAACAAAATGCAGGTTGGCTATAATGATGAAGAAATTAGGGTTTTTATACCTAGAGAAATCAGAAGACAATGGACATGTTCCTTAAATCAAGATAATTGTGAATACCAAAAAGGGTTAGAATATAGCTTTAAAGAAGAAAAATAAAGGGCCTATTCTAGCCCTTTATTCATTATAGCTTTATAAGCCCTTGTACTTTTTCGTTCAGGTTCAACATAAGGAATATTATGTTCGGTTAAAAAAGAAGTAAAATCTTTTTTGCCTTGTTCAATTGAGTCTACTTCATACTCGATTTCATAATCAGTATGGCCGTAATACTCACTCTTATCAAAGAACAATATTCCGTCTTTATAAGTTGTTCTAGCGCGGTATGTAGTAAGTTCGCAAACATTGTTAACAAACGAATTTATTTCAATAATGTTGGCATCAAATCCGTTTTTTAAGAATTCTAGCGCTTTATCTTCTTGTAAAAAAATATGTGATTCACAAGCTTCATTAGCTTGTTCGCCACGTTCTTTTTTAGTTAGTTTAAAATTACTTCCTTTTTGTCTTATTCTTAAAACTGTATTTTTTTTATACAGTTTTAAATCAGGAGTATCAAAATAAAAATTAGTTTGAGGAAAAATATTATTATCTAGTTCAAATTCAGCAATTAATTTATTATACTGTTCCTCAGTTATTTTTGTTTTAAATTCCAATTCTATATTAGTAGGCATTATATCAACTCCTCGTATGCATATATTACCATTTTTTTATTTTTTTTACTAGTTATTTATTAAAATAATGGTATAATTTTAGCAGAAAGTAAGTGATATTTATGCTAAGTTATGCAATAGTTAATAAATTTGATGATAACACATTAGCTATAACCAAAAAAATAAAAGAAGGTATTAAGTTACCTTATAATGATGAATCGCCAAATATTGTTTTTACTGTAGGTGGTGATGGTACTTTTATTAGAGCTTGTCATAAATATCCGACCGCAACTTTTTTTGGTGTTCATACAGGTCATTTAGGATTTTATTCAAATTATGGCATTGACGATTTAGATAACTTGATTAATGACATTAATAATAATAATTTTAAAATAAATAGAATCCCTTTATTATCAGTTCAAATTTTTGCTGATAACATTTATAATTTTACAGCGATTAATGAAATGACTATAATTTGTCCACCAAGAACACTTAAATTAGATGTTTATATCAACAATGAATTTTTTGAACATTTTAGAGGAACAGGGATGTGTATATCAACCCCAACAGGTTCAACAGCCTATAATAAGTCTTTAGGTGGGGCAATAATTGATCATAATATAAGAGCTATGCAGTTAACAGAAATAGCGGGAATTAATTCAACAAGTTTTGAAACTATTAATTCCCCATTAGTTTTAGGTAATGGATATTATGTTGAACTACAAGCAGTTGGTAAATATAAGGGTATTTATTTGACAGTTGATACTTTATCGATTGAACTACAAAATTTTAAGCGTTTAACAGCTCATATGGGAAGTAATTATGTAAAGGTAGGATCAAATTCAGATATCAGCTTTATTAGTCGAATAAAAAGATCTTTTTTTGATAAAGAAAACAACTAAGTTATAAAACGTTTTCAAAGCGCTTTTTATGTGGTAATTATAACTTGAAAAGTCTTTTAAATGTGTTAAAATATATGCGTAAAAATACTTTAGATAAGTATTAATGTAAAACATTTAGGAGGAAAAATAAAAATGGCAGGTAAATCTGTTAGAGTTGCGATCAATGGTTTTGGTCGTATCGGTCGTCTAGCTTTTAGACAAATGTTTGGTGCAGAAGGTTATGAAATTGTTGCTATTAACGATTTAACAGACCCAAAAATGTTAGCACACTTATTAAAATATGATTCAGCTCAAGGACGTTATGCATTAGCTGATAAAGTAACTTGTGGTGAAGATTCAATCACAGTTGCAGGACAAACTATCAAAATCTATTCTGAAAAAGATGCAGTTAATCTACCTTGGAAAGAATTAGATGTAGATGTAGTACTAGAATGTACTGGTTTTTATACTAAGAAAGATAAAGCAATGGCTCATATTACAGCTGGTGCTAAGAAAGTAGTTATTTCAGCTCCTGCTGGTAACGATGTTAAAACTATCGTTTATGGTGTAAATGAAGATACATTAACAAAAGAAGATCAAATTATTTCTGCTGCTTCATGTACAACTAACTGTTTAGCTCCTATGGCTAACACATTAAATAAATTTGCACCTATATCTTCTGGTATTATGACTACAGTTCATGCTTATACTGGTGATCAAATGATTCTTGATGGACCACATAGAAAAGGTGACTTACGTCGTGCAAGAGCTGCAGCTATCAATATCGTACCAAATTCAACTGGTGCTGCAAAAGCTATTGGTTTAGTAATTCCTGAATTAAATGGTAAATTAATTGGTTCAGCTCAACGTGTTCCTGTATGTACAGGTTCTACAACAATTTTAGTTGCTGTAGTTGAAAGTGCAAAAGAAGTAACTAAAGAAGCTATTAATGCTGCTATGAAAGCTGCTGAATCTCCATCATTTGGTTATACTGAGGAACCATTAGTATCTTCTGATATTATCGGTATTACTCAAGGTTCATTATTTGATGCTACTCAAACTATGGTTGCAAAAATTGATGATACTCATTATCAAGTTCAAGTTGTTTCTTGGTATGATAATGAAAATTCATACACTAGCCAAATGGTAAGAACAATTAAACATTTTGCTCAAATCTAGTTATTTTTCGGAGGTCTTAATGACCTCTTTTTTCTTTCTTATTAGAGAATAAAATTTGAAGATGTAAAAATACCAAATTTTGAAAAAACAAAATTTTATTTTATTTATCTAACTAATTTCGAACAAAAATTTTTATTGTGCCCACCGAACATATCTAAATAAAATATTATTCATAAAAACGGCCATAAAACAAAATTTTATATTTTTAAAATTAGTGTGTTAACGTTTTTAACAACTTATTGTAAACGCTTTCTAACGAAGAAAAAGCGATACGCTTATTGAAAAAATGTAAAAAAACGTTATAATTAATATCAAATCTTATAGATGTGGAAGGAGAGATTTTAATGAAGATTAAAAAAATAGTCTCAAGAGCAATTTTGGGATTATGTTGTGTTACAGGTGTTTCTGTAACAGCTGTTACACTAGCTTCTTGTGATAACACTGAAACACAACAAGCTGAATGGACAGTCACATTCAATTCAAACGGCGGAAGTGCTGTAGAAAGTGTAAAAGTTAAAGATGGGGAGACTGTTATAAAACCTACTGATCCAACATATGATGGTTATAAATTCTTATATTGGACTGCAGATGGTAAAACTGAATATGATTTTACAAAACCAGTTAATGCTAATACTACTTTAATTGCTGTATGGCAAGTTGAAGCTGGCGCTAAATCATTCACAGTTACATTCCATCCTACTGGTGGTACTGTTTCTACACCAACTGTCAAGGTAGATAAAAATAAAGCAGTAGATGAACCTACAGATCCAGAAAAAGAAGGATATATTTTTGTTCATTGGGCAAAAGAACAATATTCTGATGAAGCATATGATTTCTCTGCTCCAGTTACAACAAACTTAGTATTATATGCTGTATGGGATACAACCGTTACATTTGATTCTGGTGATAACGGTACAGCTGTTTCTTCAGTTACTGTAAGGTGCGGTAAGGCCGTTGCTGAACCAGAAGTTACTATGGCTGATACAGCTACTGGTAAATTCTTATATTGGACTTCAAATGGTCAAACTGAATATGATTTTGAAACTCCAGTTACTGCCCCATTAAAATTAGTGGCTGTTTATGGTCATGATGTAGTATTTGATGCTAATGGTGGTACATTTGATGAAGATGGAACAACAAGCGTTACAGTAGGTGTTCCACATGATGGTTTAGCTAGTGCTGTAGCTGCTCCTGTTCGTGATGGTTATAAATTTGTTGGTTGGTCAGCAACAACTGATGACAAACTATATGACTTTGAAACAAGTAAAGTAACAGCTAATGTTAACTTACATGCTGTTTGGTGGAAATATAACGCTGAAGTTTTTGCTGGTGATTTAACAGAAACTGATTTTAGCAAAGGTGAACAACTATATGATGATTCTTATGTAACAATTGCTAATGCTACTGATAGTGGTGGTATGATTGAAGTAGTATCTGAATACACACATAAGACTGATGCTACCTTAAATCAGCCTGTTAAAGCGACAGCTAATGATGAATCAGGTTATGAATTTACATCAGTTTTACGTCCTACAGGAAGTAAACGTGCATATACTGTTACAGCTAAAGAAAATAACATTACAGTTAAAGTTTATTATACTGTAACTAATAGTTCAATTGAAGACAAAAAAGGCGAAGTTACAGTTGATGGTGTAGCTATTACTGAAGTTGGCAATGAGCTATCACCTCAAACTGCTTATGTAGCTGAATTTACAGTTGAAGCTGGTCAAAGTGTAAGATTAACTATTGATAATACAAGTAATCAATTCTGTGTATTTGGTTTTGTAGTTTCTGTTGCAGAAACTACTCCAGCTGAATAATAAATAAAAAATCATCCTCTTTAAATTAGGGGATGATTTTTTTAAGGGGATTTTTAAAATTCTCTGATTTTTTTAATAAATATTTTTAAATATTTACGCCAAGATTTTTCATCATGTTTTCCTTTATGATGAATATATAAATCAGCGTTAATGTTATTTTTTAAACAATAACTATAATACCAATTACTAGCACTTAAATAATCATTAGGGCCATATTTGTAATCTGAATGTTCTTTATCACCTACGGCTATAAAATTATAAGTTTTGTTAATATTAATTAATTTTTTTGTTTCTTCATAATTTAAGAAAAAGGCACTAGAAAATAAAGCTATCCCATTATAATAATTACTTAATGCTAAAGCTGGTAAAGTAGCTAAAGAAGAAGTAATTAAATACCGATTTTTAATGTTATAATTAGCTTCTAGTTTAGGCATTATAGTTTTAGTTAGATCATTAATAAAGTTATCATATAACATAGTGTTATTATTAATATCCTTTAATTTAAAAGGAGTATATAAGGAAAAACGTTCTAAATTATTAGGGCTATGAATAGCTATTGCTAGATAAGGCTTATGCAATTTATTTAAGTGTTTCTTAGCTTTTAAGCTTTTATGAAAAGTAGCATAAGAATCTTTAAAAGCGTTTTGTCCATCAAGAAAGTAAAAGGCATCAATAGTGCCTTTTATTTTCTTAGAAATAATAATATCAATATGATATATGTAATTATTTAATTTTAAAGTAATTCTTTCCATTAGTTTAGTTTATTTTGTTCAATAACTTTATCTTTTAAATAAGCTGGTACTTCTTCATAATCTAAGAATTCACGATTGAAGTAGGCACTAGATTGCGTTATAGCTTTAAGTTCTTGAGCATAATTTAATATTTCAGCTTCTGGTACTGTGGCTATGACTTCTTGTTCCCCGTTTCCTTTATCGTTCATTTCTAATACTTTAGCTCTTTTTTGATTTAAGTCAGATAAGACATCACCTAAATATTGATTATGAACATTAACAACGATTTTATATATTGGTTCTAAAATGATTGGGTTAGCCTTCATATAGGCATCTTTAAATGCTAATATAGCTGCCATTTTAAAGGCCATTTCATTAGAATCTACACTATGATATTTACCATCTAATAAAGTAGCTTTGACATTAATAACAGGGAAACCAGCAAGTAAGCCTTGTTGCATTGCTTCAAGGAAACCTTTTTCTACAGCTGGGAAGTAGTTTTTAGGTACAGCCCCACCAAATACCTCTTCAGTAAAGTAAGTATGGTCAGCAGGCTCAAAACGCATAGTAACAACCCCATAATAACCAGCTCCACCACTTTGTTTGATGTATCTACCATCACCAGTAGCTTCTTTAGTTATGCTTTCGCGATAAACTATCTTAGGTTCTTCAGTTTGAACTTCTACTTTATAAACGTTTTTCATCTTTTCTAGAATATATGATAAATGTGATAGACCAGCCCCACCAAGAAGTAGTTGTTTTGTTTCTTGATTACGCTTAACTTCAACAGTTTGATCTTCAATCATTATCTTTTGTAATACTTGAGACAATTTATCTTCATCAGCTTTATTTTTAGGTACTAGAGCTAAAAATATAACTGCAGTAGGATATTTTACAGGTTTATAAATAACAATATTCTTAGGTGAACATAAAGTGTAGCTTGACACAACGTTATTCAATTTTGTGGTTGCTGCTATATCACCAGCATGAACTTCAGTTATGTTAGTTTGGTTTTTACCACACATTGTAAATAAAGTAGTAATTTTTTCAGTTTTACCTGTTTGCGGCACATATATTTCATCACCTAGTTTTAAAACCCCGGAATTAACTTTAAAGATGTTTATAATACCAGCATATGGATCAACAATAGTTTTAAATACATAAGCTGAAAATGGTTCATCATCAGTAGTTTTGCGTTCTTCAGTTTTTCCGTCTTTAGTTTCAACGATATAAGGCTTTAAATCGCTAGGAGAAGGAAGATAGTCAATCATCATGCTTAAAAGAGTATGAATACCGATATTTTTAGTAGCAGAACCAACAATGACAGGGATTAATTCTCCATTTAAAACCCCTTCTCGAAGTCCTTTATGAATTTCATCTCTAGTTAATTCTTCACCACTAAAGAATTTTTCTAATAATTCTTCATTTGTAGAAGCTACAGCTTCACAAATTGTATTATGCAATTCATAAACTTTAGCTCTTTTATCAGGATATATTTCATCATCTACACATTCTACACCATTATATTTTCTAGCTTTTAAGTCTACGACATTAACAAAACCATCAAAATCAGCAACATGGCCGATTGGATAAGTGAAAGGAACGGCGTTTTTACCTAATTTAGTTCTAATTTCAGTTAAAATATCTTCAAAATTGATGTTTTCTTTATCCATTTTATTTACATAGATGATAGTAGGGATATTTCTTCTTCTTAAAGTATTCCAATGTTTAATTGTTCCAACTTGAACACCACTAGAAGCATCAATCACTAAAATAGCACCTTTAATTAATCTTGTTACGCTTAATATTTCACCAACAAAATCATCATTTCCTGGCAAATCTATTAAATTTAATTTGTGGTCATTATAATAAACAGGAACAACGCTAGCGTTGATTGAAGAACCACGACTTTTTTCTTCATCAGCATAATCGCTTAATGTGTTTTTCTTTTCAACTTCACCTTTTTGTTTTATTAATCCTGTGGCATACGCAAAGGCTTCAACTAGAGTAGTTTTACCACTACCTAAGTGCCCTAATATAGCCACGTCTCTGATATTGTTTGCATTATATATCATATTTTATTACCCTCTTTCTTTGAAAACGTTATCATTGAATTAATTATAGCATAATGATAGGAAAATTTAAATAAAATTATTTCAGTAATCTGTGATTTTTTGTTATAATTACAATAAGAAGGTAGTATTTATGCAAAAATTTATTATGATTAATTCAACAAATAATAATTTAATAAACCAAATTGCTAGTTTTTTTACTGTTGAAAGCATTAAGTTTAGTTTCGATGTTACTATTATTTATATAAGTAATATAACAATAGAAGATGTAATATTAACTATGAAAGCCCTATATGTAGATTTATTATTACAAAATAAAATATATATAAGTGGTAGTAAAGGGGATCTCGATGGAGAAGAAAAATTAGTTTATAAACATTTAGCTAAATTAGATAACACTCTTAATTTAGCTCCTGATTTAATCAAAGTAATTGAAAACAAAAATGAAGGATTAAAGATAGTTTTAGCTAATTATTATAACGATCATAATTTTAAAGAATTATTAAATTCTTATTTTAATAATAATTTAAATGTTTCTTTAACAGCTAATGACATTTATCTTCATCGTAATACTATGTTATATAAAATAAATAATTTCTATGAACATACAGGTTTTAATCTTAAAGATTTTAAAGATTGTGCTATATTATACACATACTTAAATTGATTTTTGTGCAATTTGTCCATATTTTATAAGAACTAAACAGTCTATAATATAGACAAGATATTAAGGAGGATATTATGTCTACATTAAGTTTAAGAAATATTAATAAAATCTACCCTAATGGGGTTCAAGCTGTTTTTGATTTTAATCTAGAAATAGCTGATAAAGAATTCATCGTTTTCGTTGGACCTTCTGGTTGTGGTAAATCAACAACATTGCGAATGATTGCAGGTCTAGAAGATATTTCATCAGGTGAGTTATATATAGATGGTGAATTAATGAATGATGTTTCACCTAAAGATCGTGGTATTGCCATGGTATTCCAATCATATGCTTTATATCCACATATGACTGTATATGATAATATGGCTTTTGGTTTAGTTTTACGCCGTGTTCCTCGTGATGAAATTAAAAGAAGAGTTGATAATGCAGCTGAAATCTTAGGTTTAACACCATATTTAAAGAGAAAACCTAAAGCTTTATCAGGTGGTCAAAGACAAAGAGTTGCCTTAGGTAGAGCTATTGTCCGTGACGCTAAGGTTTTCTTAATGGACGAACCATTATCTAACCTAGATGCTAAACTACGTGTTACAATGCGTACAGAAATCACTAAATTACACCGTCGTATCGGTTCAACAACAATTTATGTTACTCATGATCAAACTGAAGCTATGACAATGGCTAGTCGTATTGTTGTAATGTGCGATGGACGTATTCAACAAGTTGGTACACCAGAAGAAATTTATACAAATCCTGTTAATGTGTTTGTTGGTGGTTTCATAGGTACACCTCCAATGAACTTTATTCATGGTCATATTGATGGTAATGGAGTATTTACTACTAGTGCTGGTACTTATAAAATAGAAGTACCTAAGGGTAAAGCTGATTTATTAAAATCAAAAGGTTATGTTGACAAAGAAATTATTTTAGGTATTCGTCCTGAAGATATTCATGATGAAGAAATTATTTTTGAAACATATCCAAACGCAACATTAGAATTAACAGTTGATGTTTCAGAATTATTAGGTGCTGATACTAATATTTATACTACTATGGACGGTGATCCTGTTACAGCTTCAGTTGATGCTAGAGATGATTTATATATTGGTGGCAAAGTTAAATTAGCATTTGATATGAATAAATGTCATTTCTTTGATGCAGAAACTGAAATGGTAATAAAATAATTTAAAAAAGGCTTTGAGGCCTTTTTTAAACGTTTACATGTTTTTATACTTTAAAACAATAAAAAAAATTGTTATAATTAAGAGTAGAAGTTAGCTATAATGGAGGTAATTATAATATGGCTAAAAAAGTTGTTTCTGATTTAAATTTAAAAGGAAAAAAAGTATTAATAAGAGTTGATTT
The DNA here is from genome assembly GCA_949293265.1 of uncultured bacterium. Taxonomy (GTDB): domain Bacteria; phylum Bacillota_I; class Bacilli_A; order Acholeplasmatales; family Anaeroplasmataceae; genus CALUXS01. The sequence continues at coordinate 32,300 of CASFCK010000005.1, read as the reverse complement.
TAATGTACCTATGAAAGATGGTGTAATCACTGATGATACACGTATTAGAGCTGCATTACCAACTGTTAAATATGTATTAGATAATGGTGGTAAAGCTATCGTATTCTCTCATTTAGGACGTATTAAAAAAGCTGAAGATTTAGCTAAAGGTGATATGACACCAGTTGCTCATCATTTTGAAGAATTATTAGGTCATAAAGTTGTATTTGTAAACGCAACTAGAGGCAAAGAATTAGAAGATGCAATCGCTAAAATGCAAGAAGGCGATGTAGTAATGTTCCAAAACACTCGTTATGAAGATTTAGAAGGTAAAAAAGAATCTTCTAATGATCCAGAACTAGGTGCATATTGGGCTAGTCTTGGCGATGTATTTGTTAATGACGCATTTGGTACTGCTCATAGAGCACATGCTTCAAATGTTGGTATTGCATCACATATTAAAGAAAGTGCTGCTGGTTTCTTATTAGAAAAAGAAATAAAATTCATTGGTGGAGCTGTTGATAACCCAGTTCATCCATATGTTGCAATTTTAGGTGGAGCTAAAGTTTCTGATAAAATTGGTGTTATTTCTGAATTAGTTAAAAAGGCTGATAAGATTTTAATTGGTGGCGGTATGATGTTCACTTTCTTAAAAGCTTTAGGTCATAATATTGGTAAATCATTATGTGAAGATGATAAACTAGACTTAGCTAAAGAATTATTAAAAGAAGCTGATGGCAAAATTGTTTTACCTGTTGATACAGTTTGTGCTAAAGAATTTGCTGATGTTTCAGGTGAAGTTAAAGATGTAAATGCTATGGCTAGTGATGATATGGGCTTAGATATTGGTCCTAAAACACTTGAATTATTCACTAATGAATTAAAGAGTGCTAAAACTGTAGTATGGAATGGACCTATGGGTGTATTTGAAATGAAGAATTTCGAAGCCGGTACTCTTGGTGTTTGTGAAGCTATAGCTCATCTTGATGGTGCTACAACTATAGTTGGTGGTGGCGATAGCGTTGCTGCAGTAGAAAAATTAGGTTACGCAGAAAAGTTTAGCCATGTTTCTACTGGTGGTGGTGCTTCATTAGAATATTTAGAAGGTAAGGCTTTACCTGGTATTACTTGCCTTTCTGAAAAGTAATAAGGAGTAAATTATGACAAAATCTGTTGTTGTTAAGAGTACAGTTGGTTTACATGCTGCTTTAGCAGCTAAAGTTGTGCAAGCTGCATCTAAATACAACGTAGACATTAATTTAATTTATAATGACAAGACTATTGATGTTAAATCAATTCTTGGTCTTATGTCATTAGCTATCCCTGCAGGTGAAAATGTAGTTATTGAAGCTTCAGGTGATCAAGCTAGTCAAGCAATCGATGATATTGCTACTATATTATCTAAATAATAGAAAAGGTGTATTAAAAAATGAGAAAACCAATGATGGTCGCAAACTGGAAGATGAATAAAACTCGCGATGATGCTTTAGCATTTATATATGCTATCAATGAAAGTCTTCCTAGTAGCGATAAAGTGGAGACAGTTATATGTGCTCCTAGTATTTTGTTGCGTGACCTTGTAAAAAGACAAGGAGACAATTTACGAATTGGCGCTCAAAATATGTATTTTGAAGATTTTGGTGCTTTTACAGGTGAAGTAAGTCCTGTAATGTTACAAACTACAGGTGTTGAATATGTAATAGTTGGTCATAGTGAACGTCGTAGTTTGTTTGGCGAAACTGATGACATGGTTAATCGTAAAGTAAAAGCAGCTCTAAATCATAATTTAAAACCTATTCTTTGTGTAGGTGAAACCTTAGAACAAAGAGAATTAGGTATTACTTCAAGCGTAATAAGAAAACAATTAGAACTAGCTTTAGATGGCGTAGAAATTAAAGATGTTACTAATGTTATTATTGCCTACGAACCAATATGGGCTATAGGTACTGGTAAAACAGCTTCTGCTAAAGATGCTGAAGAAGAATGCAAAAACATTAGAATAGCTATTAAAGAATTATATAACGCTTATACAGCTGATGAAACTAAAGTTTTATATGGTGGCTCAATGAAACCAAGCAATGCTAAAGAATTATTAGCAATGCCAAATATAGATGGTGGTTTAGTTGGCGGAGCTAGTTTAGACCCTAATTCATTCTTAGAATTAGTTAAAGATTGCCTATAAAATAATAAGTCTAGATTTTAAAGATCTAGGCTTTTATTTTGTTTATTAATTAAATAAATTAATATTAAAATTAAAATAATTAAAAAATATTTAAAAATATATTGACAAAATTAAGATTATAATTAAAATAATAAATAGAAGGAGATAGTAAAATGAAAAAAGAAGCATTAACCATTTGTCCGATTTGTAAAGAAAAGTTAGTCATAACTAGCTTAGAATGTAAAAATTGTAATACAGAATATAAAGGGGAGTTTCATTTTTCTAAACTAGCAAGCCTAAATAAAGAACAAGCAGACTTTGCCTTAATATTTATTAAAAATGCCGGTAATATAAAGGCAATAGAAAAGGAACTAAATATTTCTTATCCAACTGTTAAAAAGAATTTAGATGATTTAATTAGTGCCTTAGGTTTTAATAAAGTTGAGATAAATGTAGAAAAAACATTTAATAATAGAAAAGAAGTCTTACAAGCTATTAGAAATGGTGAACTTTCACTTATTGAAGCTGAAAAAATTATAAAAGAAATGGAGGAATAATAATGTTATTAAATATTTATTTAGAAGAATTAAATAAAGTCTTAGCAAATTCAAGTCTTAAAGAAGAAGTTATAGAACAAATAAAAGCTCAAATAGCTAAATTAGAAACAGAAGGATTAAGTGAAGAAGATATAATTAAAGAATTACCAGATTTAGATAATTTTAATCTAGAATCAGCAAATAATACTAAATATGTAGAAGAAGCAGGAACTATTAATCTAAATCTAATTAGTTTTTCAGATTTAAGAGTAATTAAAGGAAATAAGCCAGGAATAAAATATTATTATGATGATGAGGCTCGTGATATTCTAGAAATTAGTCAAGATGGCCAAGATTTATTCATTCGTGAAAAAGCCGTAAATGATGTAGTTGATAATAATGATTATACTTTAACAATAGAGATTGGAACTAATAATTATATATTAAAAATCCAAAGCGTTAGCACAGATGTTGAAATTAAAGATATCGTACTTGCTAATTTAAATATTGAATTAATTAGTGGTGATTTAGATATAAAAAATAGTGTTATTGATATCTTAAAGGCTAAACTAATTTCTGGCGATATGGAAATTAAAAACACAAAAATAACAACAGATAGTAAAATAGATATGGTTTCTGGTGATGTTTTGCTTGATGATGTCATTTTAGATAGTGAATTAAAAATAAAAAGTGTATCTGGTGATTTAGAAGTTAGTGGAAAATATGACAAATCAAAGATTAAATTTTCATCTATATCTGGAGATGAAGAATGGGAATAGTATTACCAATCATACTTATTTCGTTATTAATAGTTGTATCTATAGGTTATGCTATTTATTATTTTGTAATCTATAGGTCATATAAAGAAAAGATAGTCAAAGTAGAAATTAATAAAATAAATAATAACATTAAATATAGATATAAAGCTAAAAAGCCTATTCTTTCTACCGTTATAAAAAGTTTTAAGTTAATAAATAATGCTACATATTTTTCGGAAACCGATATAATAGAAGAAAAAGATTATATTTCTTTAGATTTATGTGCTAGTCATAGTAGTGGTAAAAATAGGGTAATAGATTTTAATGGTAGAGTTTATAAATTTAATAATCATGTTAAATTAAAATCTAATTTTATTTTAAAAAAAGAATATTTTGATCGGAGTCCAGATAATTTTAAAATTGTCGATACTGAATCTTTTATATTTGATAAAAAATATAATTTATATACTGATGATCAAGAAAAAATATTTACTATATTTACCCCTGTAGTTATTAATAAACTAGCAAATTTAGAAGAATATAATGTAGTTTTTATCTTAGGATTAAATGAAAGTATATATTTTGGTGTTAATGATGTAATTAATTATTTTGAAAAATTTAATCAAGGTAGAAGCATTAAAGAAGAATATTTAAAACAAAAAGAATATGTAGATTATTTTAAAGAACTGTTTAATTAAAAGATAGACCACAATATTGTGGTCTTTTATTATAAATAGTGGTATAATTTATGAGCTTAGGAAGTGAGAATATGAAGATTAAAACTAATAGTCCTTTAGAGACAATAAATATAGGTGAAAAGCTTAGTAATATTTTATTACCGGGTGATGTTATTCTTTTAACTGGTGATTTATCTGGTGGTAAAACAACTATTACAAAAGGAATAGGAAAAGGTTTAGGGGTAAAAAGAATTATTAATTCACCAACTTTTAATATTGTTAAAAGTTATGAGGGGAATAATGTAGTTTTAAATCATTTTGACTTATATCGTTTAAATGGATTAAATAATGATTTTGATTTGGAAGAATATTTTACTAATGATAGTATATGTGTTATAGAATGGCCATATAATATAGAAGAATTATTACCTAAAGAATATTTATTAATTAATCTTTTAGATTTAGGTGCAGAAAAAAGAGAAATTACCATAACTCCAATTGGAAAAAGATATGAGGAGCGTGATTATAAATGTATACTTTAATTTGTGATTCAGCTACTAAAACCTTATATATGGCTTTATTAAAAGATAGAGAAGTTTTAGCTGAAAAATATTATCGTGATGGTAAGATGCATAGCGTTAATATTGTTTCAGGAATTGAAGAAATGTTAAAAACAAATAATGTTATACCACAAAATATAGATAAGTTTATCTGCGGGATCGGACCTGGTTCATATACTGGGGTAAGAATGGCGGTTACAGTGGCGAAAATGTTTGGGGCTTTTACTCAAACTAAGGTGTATGAAATTTCTACTTTAGCTTTGATGGCAAGTAATTTAGAAGGTAAGGTTTTAAGTTATATTGATGCGCGTAATGGTAATGTTTTTGGGGCAATATATGAAGATGGAAAAACTATTATTGCCGATTCATTTAAGTCATTAGTAGAATTTGAAAAAGAATGTTATGATAAGGTAGTTTGTAATGAAAATTATGTTGTTAACCCACTTAAGGTCATAGATCTTGCTAAAGAGGTAGTAAATAGTGATTTATTAGTTCCTAATTATTTACGAGATACAGAAGCGGAGCGTAATTTAAATGCTAAATTATGATGATGAAATAAAAAAAATAGAAACTGATTATTTTGGTAATGCATTTAATAACTTAAGTAATTTTAAAGTATTAGTAAAAGAAAAAAACGGCGTATTAAAAGCTTATTTAATATATCAAGTTGTATTTGATGAAGCAGAAATAATAAGTGTTTTTGTTAAAGAAGAATTTCGAAAAATGGGATTAGCTACAGAACTTATTAATGAACTTAAAGAAAGTTGTAAAACCATTTTTTTAGATGTAGCTAGTAATAATTGTAATGCTTATAATTTATATTTAAAATTAGGCTTTAAAGAATATAATAAACGGCTAAAATATTATAGCGATAATAGTGATGCTATATTAATGAAATGGAGTTGTTAAAATGTTAGTTTTAGGTGTTGAATCAAGTTGTGATGAAACTAGTGTAGCCATTGTTAAAGATGGTAAAGAAGTTTTAGCTAATATTGTTTTATCACAAATAGATATCCATACTAAATTTGGTGGTGTAGTTCCTGAGGTTGCATCAAGAAACCATGTTTATCAAGTTTCTTTAGTATTTAAAGAGGCTTTTATTAAATCTGGTGTTAAACCAGAAGAAATAGATGTTGTGGCAGTTACTTATGCTCCAGGTTTAATTGGGTCTTTGTTAGTAGGTTTAACAGCCGCTAAAACATTTGCCTTAATTTATAATAAACCAATAGTAGGAATTCACCATTTAGCTGGGCATATTTATGCTAATGGAATTGAACATAATATGCAATTCCCGGCTATGGCTTTAGTTGTTAGTGGTGGTAATACTGAGTTAGTATACATGAAAGATAATTATGAATTTGAAATAATTGGTGAAACCTATGATGATGCAGTTGGGGAATCATATGATAAAGTGGCAAGAGTTTTAGGACTTGGTTATCCTGGAGGCCCGGCAGTTGATAAACTAGCAAAAGAAGGAAAGGCAACATATAAATTACCACATCCTTATGTTGATGATTATAATTTTAGTTTCTCAGGCTTAAAGAGTGCGGTTATTAACTTAGTTCATAACGAAGAACAAAGAAAAAATGAAATAAGAAAAGCCGATTTAGCCGCATCTTTTCAAGATGTAGTAACTGAAATACTAGTTAATAAAACTATTAAAGCTTGTAAAGCATATCAAGTAAAAAATATTATAGTAGCTGGTGGTGTTTCAGCTAATAGCGGTTTAAAAGCTAGATTTAATGCTATAAATGATGGTTCATATAATATTAATATTCCAAGTATTAAATATTGTACTGATAATGCAGCAATGATCGGTGTAGCTTGTTATTACAAGTTACAAAAAAAGAAAGATTTTGCCAATCTTTCTTTAAATGCCTATGCTAATTTAGAATTGGCATAGGAAATAGAATATAAAATTTAACACCATTATCGATATTTATAATGCCATAATTAAGTTGGTGTTTATCTAATATTTCTTTAACTATATAAAGGCCAAGGCCATTGCCGTGGTCTTCTTTTTTTGTTCTAGCCTCATCGACTCTATAAAAAGGCTCAAAAAGTTTATTGATAGCTTCCTTAGGAATATTTATTCCATAATTTATAATTTCTAAGGCAAAATAATTAGTTTTTTTATTTAAAGAAATTGTTATTTCTTCATTTAAAGGAGAATAAGTTATCGCATTTAAAATTATATTTTCTAAAGCTTTTTTAAATTGATTATAATTAATTTTATAATTAAAGTTTAAATCATTTAAAATGTTAATAGTTTTTTTATATTTAATAATTAAATTATTATATTCATTTATAACGGCTAAAATTAAGTTTTTAATATTATATTCTTTAGCATCTAATTTAGTATTTTTGCTATCTAATTTATAAATGTTTACTATTTCTTGCAACATTTGACTAGTTTTATCACATTCGTTGATAATATTGTTTAACTCTTTTTTTTCATCTTCCTTAGGAAAAATATCATCATAAAGTGCTGAAGCAGTAGCTTCGATAACAGCTAGAGGAGTTTTAATTTCATGAGATATACTAGCTACTAATTGTTTTTTTGTTTCAATATCTTTCTGATATTGTTCATAATAATTTTGATTTTCTGTACTAATTTCTTGATATTTTTGGGTAATGATATTTAATTTATCAGCTAACGAAGTTATATTGTCATTTAATTTAATTAAATCAGGGTTATTAAAATTATAATTTTTATAAGCATAATTAGCTTCATTATAGTTTTTAGCAAGGTTGTTACTAGCTAATATAGGAACAATATAGAAAAAATAAATAAGAATAAAACCTGTTAGGCTTGATATAAACCCAAGAATGATATTAATTAAATATAAATAAGAATAATTTTTTAATAGTAAGTTAATAACAACAAAAGAGACGATAATTAAAATAAAATAGGAAAGAAACAACCAAAATAATTTACTTTTTAACATTTTGATCCTCACTAAACATATAACCTAAACCAAATATTGTTTTAATATATTCATAAGGTTTTAAAGCTTTACGAAGACTTTTGATATAAGTATCAACTATTCTACTATCTACATAGACCTCCATACCCCAAATTTCATCTAATAATAAGGTTCTAGAACAAGCTCTATTTTTATTCTTAATTAAATATGCTAATAATTTAAATTCTGTCTTGCTTAAATTTAAATCTATACCATTTAAATAAGCTTTAAACCCGCCAAAGTCTAGTTCTATATTACCTATTTTATAGTTTTGTTTCATACTTTCAGGTTCTTTTAATCTAGCTAATAAATTATTAACTTTCATTACTAGTATCTTAGGCTTTAAAGGTTTAACTACATAATCATCTAGCTTTAAATTATAACCAGTAATCATATCTTGTTCTTCACTTAAGGCTGTCATAGCAATAATAGGAATATTAGAAGTAGAACGAATTCTTTTAGCAACTTCAAAACCATCTATTTTAGGAATCATGATATCTAAAATGATTATATCTAGATTGGTATTGAAAAAAATATTTAAAGCTTCTTCACCATTAGTAGCTTCATAAACCTCATAATTAGCTTTTTTAAAATAATTGCTGATAATTCTTAAAATGTTAGTTTCATCTTCAACTATTAATATATTGTTTTTACGCATACTATCACATCCAGAAATATTTTCTATTTTAATTATACCATATTTTAAAAATAGATTCACTGTAGATTTAATTATAGCAAAAAACCAGATGAAGCGGAAATGTTTTAATAGCTTACTTTTTTGCTTAAATCTCTGTGTATTTTGTAATAACATCATTATGAAAAGAAGTCGAATTATTATACTAGTAATTATTATAATTTAAAGTATAATAATTATAGAGGCGTTAATATGACTTTTATAGCTAGAATTGAAGAATTATCAACGCTAGAAAATGAATATAATAGCGAAAAATCAAATTTGGTTATTATATATGGTAGAAGGAGAGTAGGTAAGACTAGTTTAATTAGAGAATTCTTAAGTAAACATAATGATAGTATTTATTTTTTAGCTACTGAAGAAAAAGAAGAAAATAATCTAAGGAACTTTAAATATCTAGTTAGCAAGTTTATTAATAATAAATTATTAAATAATGCGTTAATAGATTGGTATGATATATTTAATTATCTAGTGAAATATAAAACAAGTACTAAAAAATTATAGTAATTGATGAATTTCAGTATTTAGGATTAAAAAATACAGCTTTTCCTTCTATTATGCAAAAAATATGGGATTTAATATTAAAAGATAATAACGTAATGCTAATATTATGTGGTTAATTAGTTAATTTAATGATTTCTCAAACACTTAATTATTCTAGTCCTTTATATGGTAGAAGAACAGCTCAAATAAAAGTAAAACAAATAAGTTTTTTAGATTATCATAGGTTTTATCCTAATTTAAAATGTAAGGAGCTATTATTGTTTTATGGTGTTACTGGTGGTATACCTAGATATATAGAAATATTTAATAATTGTTATGATATATATGAAGCTATTAGTAACAATATATTAAATAAAAATTCGTTTTTATATGAAGAGCCTTACTTTTTATTACAAAAAGAAGTTAGTGAAATAGGTAGCTATTTCAGTTTAATTAAAAGTATAGCTAAAGGATGTCATAAATTACAAAATATAGCCGTAGATTTAAATGTTAAACAAACTAATTTAACAAAATATTTAAATGTATTAATAGATTTAGACTTAATTGAAAGAGAAGTTCCTATAACGGAAAATGATCCTAGTAAAAGTAAAAAAGGAATCTATAAAATTAAAGATAATTTTATTCTTTTTTGGTTTAGATATGTTTATCCTAACATAAATTATTTAGAAACAAACAATATAAATTATGTTTTAGATTTAATTAAAAATAGTTATGAAGCAAATTATATGCTATATATTTATGAAGAAATAGCAAGGACGATTAGTTTTAAATTTGCTGTCGACAAGAAAATATATATTAATAGAATAGGCAGATATTGGGATAATAAAACCTTAGAAATAGATATAGTAGGTTTAAATGATGATAGAAATATAGCTTTATTTGGTGAATGTAAATATAGTAAACATAAAGTTGGTTTAAGTGTTTTATATGAATTAGAAAGTAAAGTGAAAACAGTTAATGAATTAAATAAATATAGTAATAAATATTATATTTTATTTAGTCTAAGTGGTTTTAGTGATGATTTAATATCATTGAGTAAAGAAAGAAATGATTTATTTTTAATTAAAGTTATAGATGAATATAATGAATAATAGTTGTAAGTATAGATAGATTAAAAGAAATCTTACAAGCTGAATAAAGTGAATTTGTTTTCTAAATTTAGATTGTACATTTTAAAAACAGATAAACTTTAGATTTAATTATAGTAAAAAAACTAGATGAAATAGGTAATGTGTAGTAATATTTATTACTTTTTTGCTTTAAAGTTATCTTAATATTTGATATAATACCTAGAGTAGAAAGGAATGTGAAAGATTTATGCGTTTAAATGCTAAAGCATATCAATTAGCAGAGGGTTATGAACCATTTGAAACTCAAGAGTTTGATGGTAGAATTGTAGAATTGTATTATTTAGATGATTTTGATCCACTATACAATCAAAATGTTACTAAAGGTAAATTTGTAGTTTGGACTAGTATGGATGGAACTAATTATCGCTTGTTTATTGAAAAAGGATTTTATGAACACGTTAAAGAATTATATAGTCAACCAATAAATAAGATTTGGCTAGATTTTTGGGATAAATGTGACGATGTTACTAAAAAATTTAATTATCGTATTTTAGTTCCACTAGCTGTATTATGTTTGGCTTGTTATTTAATTATAGCTTTATTATTTGGTACAGCTGAGTGGTCTATTTATGCGGAATTAGGGGTATTTTTAGTCTTTATTATCGGTATGTTATTTTTAAATAAATTTACTAAAAATAAGATGAATACATTTAATAAAGAGAGTGTAGATTTAATAAAACAAACATTAACGCCAGAAGGTTTTGAAGATGTTTTAAATCGCCAAAGAGAATATATTGATACTTTCTTTGATAAAAAACAAGCTGAAATAGATGCGGAAATAGCAGCTGAGGATGCTAAGGACCATGGCGAAGATAAATATGTTGATGAAGATGAAGTTGTAGAGACTAAAACAGAAGAAACAACGACTGCTGATGATGAAAATAAAGAAAAAGTAGAAGATAATCATGAATAATCTAGATAATTTAGCCATAAATGCTTTAAGAGTAGTAAGTACTTCAATGATTAGTAAAGCTAAAAGTGGCCATCCGGGAATTTGTCTTGGTAGTGCCCCAATTTTACACACTTTATTTACAAGGCATTTGCTGATAGATTCTAGCAAGGAAAATTGGCCTAATCGTGATCGTTTCGTATTAAGCGCAGGTCATGGTTCAGCTATACTATATGTCTTATTACATTTAAGTGGTTTTGATATTAGCGTTTCTGATTTGCAACAATTCAGACAAAAAGATTCAAAAACAGCAGGACATCCTGAATATGGGCATACACCAGGAGTAGAAGTAACAACCGGTCCTTTAGGTCAAGGTTTAGCTACTGCGGTAGGTATGGCTATTAGTGGTAAATATTTTAATGCTAAATTTAATAAGTCAGATTGTAAATTGTTTAATTATAATACTTATGTATTATGTGGTGATGGTGATTTACAAGAAGGTCTTGCGATGGAGGCTTGTAGTTTAGCTGGTCATTTAGCTTTAAATAATCTAATAGTTTTATATGATTCTAATGATATTCAATTAGATGGTCCAACAAGTAATTCTTGTGACGACAATATAAAAATGAAATTTGAAGCTATGAATTGGAATTATTTAAAAGTCGATGATGGCTTTGATGTTTTAGCTATTGATGAAGCTATAAAGAAAGCTAAAGAAAACAAGAAGCCAACCATTATTGAAGTTAAAACTATTATTGGTTATGGTACTTCATTAGCTGGGACAAGCTCTATTCATGGTAAACCATTAAATGATGAGCAATTGGCTTCATTAAAGGATAATTTAGATTATCATTATGATAATTTTACTATTCCTAATGAAGTTTATGAATTATATAAAAAGGCCGTTATTGTAAGAGGTAAAGAAGCGCGTTTAGCTTATGAAGAAAAGTTAAAATCATATAGTGAAAAATATAATGCGGATTATTTATTATTAAATCAAACATTAAATAAAAAAATAGATATACCTAGTGATTTACCAACTTTCACTAATCAAATATCAACACGAAAAGTTGCTGGAAGTATAATTACTAAAATGGCAGAAGCTAATCAAAGTATTATGGCTGGTTCTGCTGACTTAGTTAACTCAACAATGATTAAAGGTGTTGATGGTAATTTTAGTAAAGAGAACTATCAAGGAAGAAATATTTGTTATGGCGTAAGAGAACACGCAATGGCAAGTATTTGTAATGGTCTTACATTAAGTAATTTAGTTAGCGTTGTAGCAGGTTTCTTTGTTTTCTCTGATTATATGAAAGATTCAATTAGAGAAGCCGCTTTAATGAGTATTCCATCTCTATTTATTTTTTCACACGATAGTGTTTGTGTTGGAGAAGATGGTCCTACTCATCAACCAGTTGAACAATTAGCTGGTTTAAGAGCTATGCCAAATTTAAATGTTGTAAGACCGGCTGATGCTAAGGAAATGACTTATGCTATTATTGATGCCTTAAAAGGTAATAATTATCCGACAGTTATCGTGTCTTCACGTCAAGATGTGCCAGTTTTAGCAGAGACCAACGAAGACTTTAATAAAGGTGCATATATAGTTTATGAACCACAAAAAATAGATTATATTTTATTATCTTGTGGGACTGAACTTAATTTATGTTTAAATGTAGCTAAAGAATTAGCTAAACAAGATATCGGCATAAGAGTAGTTAGTATGCCATCTATGTTTATTTTTAATAAACAGAGTGAAGAATATAAAAATAAAATTTTACCAAATAGAGCTAAAACACTAGCTATTGAACTTGGGGCTAGCATGCCTTGGTATCGCTATGCAAACCAAGTTTTAGGTGTTGATGAATTTGGTAAATCGATGCCACTTAGTGCTATTTATTCATATTTTGGTTTCACATTAGATAATATTACAGCAAGATTAAAAAGTATGTAAAAGGAATGATGTATAATGACCTTTAATAAATTAAAAAAGGAAGATTTTAAAACGTATCGTTATCAATTTGTTTTAAGTTTATCTTATACAATTATAATAGCTATTATTTATAGTTATTGGGTTATAAAAGAAACTAAATTTTATTTTGGTATTATTGTTTTTATTGGAGTTTTTCTTTTAGGTTCTGCCGTATTTTATTTTTGGGTAAATCATTTGAAAAACAAGTCTGGTGAAAAGGTGGATGAGCAATAATGTTTACAAAAAACATTAGAAATTGGATTGATATGTTAAAAGAAGGCGAACTATTTTTCGCCAAACAAACATATGCAGATTATTTTGAAGATATGCAAGAAAACACATTTTATCAGTTACTTGCTCGTCTTTCTAAAGAAAATACAATTAAAAGTATTTCTAAAGGTTTGTATTATAAACCATACTCTAATGATTTTAATAAAGAACCTAGTACTAAGGATATTATTGATTTCTTAACAAATAAAGGTCGTAATGGTTGCCAAGTTGGCGGTAAAATGTATAGTGATTTAGGAATTAGTGATAATGTTATTGACTTTAATTATGTATTTACAAACATTTTCCTGATTAAAAGTATTAGAAAAATAGGTGATTTATCTATCTTTTATTTAGATGTAGATTACCGTAATGAAAGTTATTATAATATCATTAATTGTTTAGAACTAATTGAACATATTCAAGATTTTGAAAATATTAATTATGAAAATTTATACACTTTTTTTAAAAATTTTGCTAGTAAATATAGTCAATCAGCTTTATTTAAGATTGTATCATTAAGGAGTTATAAAAAAAGAGTATTAGCCGCAGTATCTTTAATACTAAAAAAATTTGAAATAAATAACACGCTAAATAAAATTTTAAATAAAGCAAGTAAATATGAAATATCTGAACATGTTATTAAGGCATTAGAATGGGAGTAATAAGATGATTGATATTAAGTTTTTAAGAGAAAATCCAGAAATTGTCAAACAAAATATTAAAAATAAATTTCAAGATGAAAAATTACCTTTAGTTGATGAAGTTATCGAACTAGATGCTAAGATTAGACAAATCAAGGGTAATGTTGAAACGTGTCGTGCTAAAAGAAATAAGGGTAGTGGCGAAATCGGCTTATTAATGCGTCAAAAAAAGATTGATGAAGCTAATAAAATAAAGGAAGAAATCTCTAAAATAAATTTAGAGATTGAAGAATTTGACAAAGAATTAGTTCATTTAGAAAGTGAATTAAAACATCGCATGATGATTATACCAAATATCATTGATAAATCTGTCCCTATTGGTAAAAACGATATTGAAAATGTTGAAAGAAAAAGATTCCTAGAACCAACAAAATATGATTTTGAAGTTCCTTATCATTTAGATATTATAGAAAAATTAGGTGGTATAGATCTAGACTCAGCTAGAAGAGTTGCTGGTAATGGCTTTTACTATTTAATGGGGAATATTGCTAGATTACATAGCGCTGTCTTAGCTTATGCTAGAGATTTTATGATTAACAAAGGCTTTACTTATGTCGTTCCACCATTTATGATTAGATCTAATGTTGTTGATGGCGTAATGTCATTTAGTGAAATGGATCAAATGATGTATAAAATTGAAGGTGAAGATCTTTATTTAATTGGAACTAGTGAACATTCAATGATTGGTAAATTTATTGGTCAAATTTTAGATAAGACCAAATTACCTTATACATATACTTCATATAGTCCTTGTTTTAGGAAAGAAAAAGGTGCCCATGGTATTGAAGAAAGAGGTATTTATCGTATTCACCAATTTGAAAAACAAGAGATGATTGTTGTATGCGAACCAGAAGATTCTATGGCTTGGTTTGAAAAAATGTATAATTATACAGTAGAATTATTTGTTTCAATGGGAATTCCTTGTCGAACTTTAGAATGTTGTAGTGGTGATTTAGCAGACCTAAAAGTTAAATCAATAGATGTTGAAGCTTGGTCTCCACGTCAAAATAAATATTTTGAAGTTGGTTCATGTTCTAATTTAGGCGATGCGCAAGCAAGACGGTTAGGAATTAGAATTAAGGGTGATAATGGTAATTATTTTGCACATACCCTTAATAATACGGTTGTGGCTCCACCTAGAATGCTTATAGCACTATTAGAAAACCATCTTCATGAAGATGGCAGTGTAGATGTTCCAGAAGTTTTATGGCCATATATGGGTGGTACAAAAAAATTAGAACCAGTTAAATAAGACAGTAGAACTGTCTTATTTATTGCTTTAAGAGGTAATATGAAATTAATTAGTTGGAATGTAAATGGAATTAGAGCTTGCATAGATAAGGGCTTTTTAGATTTTTTTAATCAAGAACAACCAGATATTTTTGCAATTCAAGAAACTAAGATGCAAGAAGGTCAAAAAGACATATCTGTTAATGGATATACCTACTATATGAATAGTGCTATAAAAAAGGGATATAGTGGGACTTTAATATATGTTAAAGAAAAACCATTATCTATAAATTATGGCTTAATTGACGGAAAATATAATGACGAAGGTAGAGTTATAACATTAGAATATTCAAACTTTTATTTTATAACTATGTATACTCCTAATAGTCAAAATGAATTAAAAAGGTTGCCATATAGATTAGAATATGAAGAAGATTTAAAAGCCTATTTAAAAACATTGAATAAACCGGTTATAATTTGTGGTGATTTAAATGTTGCTCATCAAGAAATAGATATTAAAAACCCTAAAGGTAATGAAAGGAATGCCGGTTTTACAATCGAAGAACGCAATGCCTTTAGTTCCTTGCTAAATCAAGGATATATAGATACATTTAGATTTTTACATCCAAATGATGTAAAATATTCATGGTGGAGTTATCGGATGCGAGCTAGAGAAAAAGGTATAGGATGGAGAATAGATTATTTTTTAGTTTCTAACGAATTAAAGGATAAACTTATAAATGCTGATATATATGATGATGTTTTAGGTAGCGATCATGCTCCTATTTTATTAGATATATCAATTTAGGAGGAGGAAAAATTATGAAGTTTCAAATTGTAGTTGATAGTTCTGCTGATATTTTAGTTAATGAATTTAATAATGCTAATTGTAAAATAAATGTAGCTCCGCTAACAATTAAAATTGGTCAAAAAGAATTTGTTGATGATGAAAACTTAAATGTAGATGAGTTGTTAAAAAATATGACTGAGTCAAAAGAAAAACAAACAACGTCATGTCCTAGCCCAGAAGTTTTTGCTAGTTTATTTAGAGAGGCTGATTATACATTTTGTATAACTATATCTAGTAAACTTTCAGGAACTTATAATTCAGCAATTTTAGCTAAAAATATAGTTGAAAATGAAAATAAAGAGGTTGCTGTAATAGATTCTAAGGCTGTAGCTGGTGTAGCTAGATTGATGGTATTAGATATTATGAAATATCTAGATGAGGGTAAAGAATTTCTAGAAATAGTCGACATAATCAATAACACAAATTATAATTTGTTATTTGTTTTATCTTCTTTTGATAATTTAATTAAAAATGGACGAATGAACAAATTTACAGGTATGGTAGCCTCATTATTATCAATTAGACCACTTTTTTGTGCTCATAACGGAGAAATAAAATTAATTAAGAAAATTAGGACTTTAACTAAATCACTTGAAAGTTTAATTGATGAGATGCCAAATTTGAGCCCTAAGTTTAGTGAAGTTGTAATTACATATTGTAATAATCTCGAAACAGCAAATAAATTAGCTGCTAATATTAAGAACAAATATGCAAATGTTAATGTTTCCTTATATCCGACTAGAGGTTTAACAACTTTTTATGCTAATAAGGATGGCATAATAGTTTCATTCAGGTAATTATGTTTAAAGTATATGTCAATCAAAATGCTGCAAAGAAATTAAATAAATTCATACCTTTTATTTATAATAATGAAGTTATTTCATTTAAGGGTGAAATTGTAAGCGGAAATGTTTGTGAAATATATAGTCAAGATGAAGTTTTTTTAGGTAAAGGTTTTTTTAATTCACAAAGTAAAATCATGGTTAGAGTTTTAACTTTAAAAAACGAGGAAATTGATTATGATTTTTTTAAAAAAAGAATTATTTGTGCTACTAATCATCGTCAAACTTTAGGTTTTCCTAATTGTTTAAGATTAGTTTTTGGTGAAGCTGATTTATTACCTGGCTTAGTTGTAGATAAATATGCTGATATATTAGTTTGTCAATTCACTTCACTTGGCATGTATAAAATTAAAAATATGATCAAAGATATATTAGTTGAAGTATTAAATCCAAGAGGTATTTATTACCGCAATGATATAAATGTTAATGAAAAAGAAGGTATACCTTTAGAAAAAGGCTATTTATATCAAGAATTCCCAACTAAAGTTTTAGTAAAGGAAAACGATATATCTTTTTATGTTGATGTAAAAGATGGTCAAAAAACAGGTTATTTTTTAGATCAAAAACTTAATAGAGATTATTTGAAATATTATGCTAAAGATAAGATAGTTTTAGATTGTTTTTCCCATACAGGCGGTTTTGCGTTAAATGCGGCTAAGTGGGGTGCAAAAGAAGTAGTAGCTTTAGATATATCTAAATTTGCTTGTGGTACAATTTTAGATAATGCTAAGCTTAATAATTTTTATAATATTAAAACCATATGTAAAGATGCTTTTGTTTATTTACATGAAGAGGAAATAAACAATAAATATGATATAATCGTTTTAGACCCACCAGCATTTACTAAAAGTAAAGACACTGTAAAAAAGGCTTATAAAGGCTATAAAGATATTAATTTATGTGCTTTAAAGGCCTTAAAACAGGGTGGCTATTTATTTACATTTTCTTGTTCACAACACATGACATTAGAATTATTTTTACAGATGATAAATGAAGCTATAATAGATAGTAATAGAATTTGTCAAATGGTTGATTTTAGGATCCAAAGCCCTGATCACCCAATGTTATTAAATGGTTTAGAATTATATTTAAAATGTGTTGTTGTTCGGGTTTTAGAATAATTGGAGTGGTTATAAATGATTGAAATTAAAGATTTGTGGTACCAATATACAAAAGACGATCAAGCTTTAAGAGGTATAAATTTAACAATTAATGATTGTGAATGGTTAGCTATATTAGGTCATAATGGTAGTGGCAAATCAACATTATCTAAACTGTTAGTTGGGCTTTTAGAAGCTAATAAGGGTACGATTAAGTATGATGATATATTATTAAATACTGAAAATTTAAATAAAATTAGACAAAAAGTAGGTATTTTATTCCAAAACCCTGATAATCAGTTTGTTGGTGTGAATGTTAAATATGATGTGGCGTTCGGGCTTGAAAATAGAAACATGCCCCGTGATATGATGCATGAATTAGTTGATAAATGGACTAAGGAAGTCGGAATGTTTGACTATCTAGACAGAGAGCCAAATACCTTGTCAGGAGGCCAAAAACAAAGAGTGGCTATAGCGGGAATCTTAGCTTTAAATTGTGAGATTATAATTCTTGATGAAGCTACATCGATGTTAGATCCTGAGGGTGTAAAAGATATTACTAATTTAATAGTTAATTTAAGAGACAATTATAAGAAAACTATTATAACTATCACTCATGATCTTGATATAGCTAAATTAGCAGATAGAATTGTTGTATTGAAAGATGGTCAAATTATTGGCCAAGGTAAACCAGAAGAGGTTTTTAAACAAAGAGAAATGTTACAAAGTTCTAATTTAGATATGCCATTTAAAATGCGTATTTATAATGAAGTAGAAAAAGATGAAGTTTTAAGTAAAAATAAAAAATTAGGTGAAGTATTATGGCAATATCATTTAGAGAAGTAGACCATGATTATAGTGGTATAAGAAAAGAAGATAGTGTTCAAGCCTTGTTTAATATAAACTTAGATATCGCTAGCAAAGATGAATTTGTAGCAATAGTAGGTAAAACAGGCAGTGGCAAATCGACTTTAGTAAGTCATATGAATGCCTTATTATTGCCAACAAAAGGAAATGTTGTTGTTTTTGATTATATAATTACTCCTAAAAAAAGAAAAAACCCAAAATTAAAACAAATTAGAAAAAGAATAGGTTATGTATTTCAGTTTCCTGAATATCAATTATTTGAAGAAACAGTTCTAAAAGATATTATGTTTGGACCAAAAAATTTTGGTCTATCAGAAGAACAAGCTAAAGAAAATGCTTTAGAAGCTGCAAAAATGCTAGAAATAGCACCAGAATTATTAGAAAAATCTCCATTTTCTTTGTCAGGTGGACAAATGAGGAAGGTTGCTATTGCGGGTATTTTAGCATATAACCCAGACATTTTGTTATTAGATGAACCAACTAGAGGGCTTGATCCTAAAACAGCTATTGAAGTTATGACTTTATTTAATACGATAAATAAAAAATATCATAAGACAATAGTTATGATCACTCATGATATGAATTTAGTTTATCAATATGCTACTCGTATTGTAGCGATGCGCGATGGTAAAATTGCTTTTGATGGTAAACCGATTGATTTGTTTAGTTCAAATATTTATAAAGAATGTCATTTAACAAAACCTGATTTATTAGATTTAATAGATTATTTAAATGCTAAACTAAATCTAAATTTAGGATATGATATTTATAGTGAAACAGATTTATTAACAAAACTTAAGGGGTGTGTTTATGAATAGTGTAACAATCGGACAATACATTCCTGGTAGTAGTTGGTTGCATAAACTTGATCCTCGGATTAAGATTTTGCTTACTATTTTGTGGATTATCTTAATATTTATAGTTCCTAATATTTATGCTATGCTTGGTTTATTAGGTCTTTATTTAGTGTTGTTTTTTACAACTAGATTGCCATTTATTAAAATAGTAAAAGGTATTAAGCCGATTTTATTTCTTTTAACTTTTACCTTTATATTACAAATTATATATACTAAAAGCGGAACTTTACTATATACGTTTAATTTTCATTTTGGGTTATATCATTTATTAATTATTTTAGCTTTAGTAGGTATATATATATTTACAAATAAATATATTCCATTTAAGTTTTTATATTTAATCTTAATTTTTATAGCTTGTTTTGCTATACAACTAATTGATTTTCACCAATTTATGTGGGGAAATTATAAATTAGACGTATTTGAAGGTGGCTTAATCCAAGGCTCATTTATCTTTTTAAGAATTGTTTTAATGGTTGGAATAACTAGTTTATTGACATTTTCTACAATGTCAATTGATATAAATAATGGTTTACAATCAATATTAAGCCCTTTGGCCTTAATAAAAATACCAGTTGGTACATTTGCGATGATGTTTTCCTTAACTTTAAGGTTTATTCCATTATTGTTTGATGAAACTAATAAAATCATGAAAGCTCAAGCTTCTCGCGGTGTAGATTTTAATGAAGGTAGTTTAAAAGAAAAAATCACGCAAATAATCTCGCTATTAATCCCGATGTTTGTTATCTCTTTTAATAAAGCTGATGATTTAGCTAACGCAATGGAAACAAGAGGATATATAGTAGGTGCTAAAAGAAGTAGATATGATGAACTTAAACTTAAGGCAAGAGATTATATAGCGATTAGCTTTTCAGTATTGTTATTTATAGGAGTTATTTTATTAAATGTCTTATTATAGATATATGGCTATAATTGCTTATGATGGGGCTAATTATTATGGGTTTGAAAAACAAAACGATTTACCAACTATAGAATTAAGCCTAAATTCTGCCTTTTTTAATTGGCTAGGAGAAGAAATTAAAGTTGTTGGCTCAGGACGAACTGATAGGTTTGTTCATGCGGTTGGACAAACGATTCATTTTGATTTAACTAAGAAATTAAAAACGGAAGTTATTCAAAAAGCTTTAAATAGTTTTTTGCCAATTGATATTAAAATAATGGAAGTAAAATTAGTAGATAATGATTTTCATGCGCGTTTTAAAGCGTTAAAAAAAGAATATCATTATCTAATTAATAAAAAAGATAATGACGTTTTTAAGGAACGCTATACAGCTTATTACTATAACTTAGATTTAGAGGCAATGAAGCAAGGAACAACATATTTAATTGGTAAACATAATTTTAGATCTTTTTCAAGTATTCATACTAATCAATTGAAAAGTTTTGAAAGAACTATATATAACATTGAGGTAAAAGAAGATAAAGACTTGATAATTTTTAAATTTGTCGGTGATGGTTTTTTAAAATATCAAGTTAGACGAATGATGGGACTATTAATAGAAATTGGTAAAGGTAAATTCCAACCAGATTATATGAAATATATCTTAAACTTAGAAGATCCTAAGGCATGTCAATATATAGCACCAGGTAAAGGGCTATATTTATATAAAGTGTATTATGAATAGTCATCTATTAGATTATAGATGACTATTTTTTTACTTGTAAAAATCAAGGATATCGCCTATAATTTAAGTAGATAAGGTGGTGAATTTATGTTCACTTATAACCCGTGGTTAGGCTGCCATAAGATTAGTTTGGCTTGTCAAAATTGTTATGTTTTTTCCTTTGATAATGATAAGGTTGATTCTAATATAATTATTAAAAATAAGAATTTTGATATTATAACTAAAAAGAATCGTCAAGGTAGGTATATAATAAATGGTGGACAAGATGTAATTGTTTGTCAAAAAAGTGATTTTTTTATTGAAGAGGCAGATGTTTGGCGAGCTGATGTTTTTAAAATGATTAAAGAAAGGAGCGATTTACACTTTATTTTATTAACTAAAAGAATAATAAGGGCAGCATCTTTATTACCTGTTGATTGGCAAGATGGTTATGATAATGTTACTATAACTGTAAGTTGTGAAGATGAAGAAACTTTCCTTTCGCGAGTAGATGCATTACTTAAAATTAAAGCTAAGTCTAAATCGTTAATGATAGCTCCGTTATTAGGTGAAATTGATATTACTAAATTAATAAAAAACAACTCAGATATCGCTTATATAGATTGTGGCGGTGAAAATGGTAAGGGGGCTAGGCCATTAGATTATTTAGCAGCTAAAAAGATTAGTGATGATGCCTTAAAATTAGGAATCCCTTTTTATTTTTTTGATACAGGGGCTTTTGTGATTAAAGATAATAAGAAGTATTTTATTCCTTATGAAAAAAGATATAGTCAAGCTTTTTTAGCAAATTTATCCCATAATTAGTGAGGTTACTTATGAATGTTTTATTTTTCTTAACTCCCAAAAAAGATGTTGATTTTGTTTATGATGATGATACGGTAAGACAAATTATCGAAAAAATGCAGGTTCATAGATTTAATGTTATACCAGTTTTAAAGCATGATGGGACCTACGTTTCTACAATTTCTGATGGTGATATTTTAAGATTTATATATAAATGTAATTTTGACAAAGAGGTTGCTGAAAGCAAGCATTTTAAAGATATTAAACTTCATAGGCCATATGAAGCATTATCAATAGAGGCAGATATGAATGAAATATTAGAAGCAGCAACAAATCAAAATTTTATACCGATTGTTGATGATAGATTTGTTTTTATAGGAATTGTAAAAAGAAAAGAAATAATTAAAAATTATATTGATAAAATAAAAAATGAATAAGCATAAATAAAGGGGATTGATTGTCAATCCCCTTTATTTGGAAGGCATTAATTATAATTTATTTACTAAAATTTTCTTTAATCTAGCAAATCTTGGAAGTCCATCTTCTAATGGAGCTTTACAATCACCTTGAATTAAAGGTAGAGCATAATTAATATAGTCTTCAGTCATGCCTGAATGATCTGATTTAATCCATTCAGTTGGAACTTTCTTTTCGCCGTTTGCTACTTGTTCAAGCGGAATTAATACATAATTACATTTATAATTGCCATTATGATCATATGTTCTTTCAAACCCAACCATATAATCAGTTTTACCACTTAAGGCAGTTTTTACTGCCTTTTGTCCAGCTGTAAAGGCTTCTGTTACATCGACTTTACTTGCTAGATGTTGAGCACTACGTTGCATTAAACTAAATTCGATACCTCTAACTTTAGTTTTGAATCTCTTCTTTAATTCATTAGCTAAAATAGTCGCTGAACCACCAAGTTGTGAATGACCAAAAGAATCTTTTTCTAATTCTTGGAATATTTCTGGAATATATTTACCGTTTTTATCCTTTACACCTTCTGATATGCAAATTAAAGCTTTGCCATTTCGTCTAGCTAATACATTTTCAACTTCTTTAAAGAATAAATCCATATCGAATGTTTCTTCAGGTAAATATAATAAATCTGGACCTGCTCCTTTATATGATGCTAAAGACGCAGCTGCAGTTAACCAACCAGCATTACGACCCATAATTTCTACAACTGTAATCATAGGTGTATCATAGACGTTAGCATCTTTTGATAATTCCATTAATGTAGTAGCTACGTAACGTGCAGCACTAGCATAACCGGGACAATGATCAGTTACGCATAAGTCGTTATCGATTGTTTTAGGTACACCAATACAACGGCATTCATAGCCTGAATCTTTAAAGAATTTTGACACTTTATTGCAAGTATCCATAGAATCGTTTCCACCATTGTAGAAGAAATAACGAATATTGTATTTTTTAAATACTTCTAATAATCTTTGATATTCAGAATCGTCTTGTTCTAATGGTTTCAATTTATATCTTACAGAACCAATTTCAGATGATGGTGTAGTTTTTAATAGAGCTAATTCTTCAGGATCTTCAAGATTTATATCATAAAATTCTTCATTTAAGATTCCTCTAATACCATGTCTAGCACCATATACATGGGTAATATATTCAGGATGTTTTAATGCTTCAATAAATACACCTGCAGCAGAGGCGTTAATAACTGATGTAGGACCTCCTGATTGCCCTAATATTGCTGCCCCAATAAGTTTTTTCATATAAAAATCTCCTAATCATAATTTACTAATTTAATTGTAATAATTAAGTAGTTATTTGTCAATAAAAAACTATAAAAGCGTTTCCATTATTAATCTACTTTATAAACTATTGTTTTCTTTTAATTAAGTGAGCTAAAAATGCTATTTTTCTTGATTACAGCATAAAATATTGTTATAATTTACTTCGGAGTGATTTAAATGAGAATTGGTGTTTTAACATCAGGTGGTGATGCTCCAGGCATGAATGCGGCTATAAGAGCCGTAGTAAGAACAGCCTTATCTTATGGTGATCAAGTGTTTGGAGTTTATGATGGCTACAAGGGCTTAATAGAAGGTAAAATTCAAGAATTTGATCGTAAAGATGTTAGTGAGATCCTTAATCGTGGCGGTACTATATTAGGTACGGCTAGACTTCCGGAATTTGCTTATCCGCAAGTTAGAGAACTAGCGGTTAAACAATTAAAAAAACATGACATTGATTCTTTGATTTGTATAGGTGGAGATGGAACATATACCGGTGCACTTAGACTTACAGAGATGGGAATTAAATGTATCGGAATACCAGGAACTATAGATAATGATATAGCTTCTTCGGATTTTACGATTGGCTTTTCTACAGCATTAAATACCGCTTGTGATGCGATAGACAAATTAAGAGATACTTCCTCATCACATCAAAGATGTTCAATAATTGAAGTTATGGGACGTCATTGTCCTGATTTAGCTTTATATTCGGGTATATGTTGTGGTGCAGAATATATAATAACTAGTCAAACTGGCCTAGATAAAGATCAATTGTTAAAAGATTTAAAGAAAAACAGACTACAAGGTAGAAGACATGCCATTGTAGTTATATCTGAAAACTTAACTGATGTTTATCAATTAGCTAAAGAAGTAGAAGAATATTCAGGCTATGAATGTCGAGCTACTATTTTAGGTTATATTCAGCGTGGTGGGACACCGACCCCAGAGGATAGGTTACTAGCTTCTAGATTAGGTTCTTACGCTATTGATTTAATACATGAAGATATTTTTGGAGTAGCGGTAGGTATAATGAAAAACTCACTTACCTATACAAAACTAGAAGATGCGCTAAATATGACAAATAATAGAGATATAAGTTTAGAAAAAATGTTAACAAAAACACAATAAAAGGAGAAAAAGTAAAAATGAAAAAAACTAAAGTTGTATGTACTATTGGACCTGCAAGTGAACAAAAAGAAACTTTAAAAAAGTTAATTGGTGAAGCAGGAATGAACGTCATGAGAATGAATTTCTCTCATGGTGATTACGATGAACAAGGATTCCGTATCAAAAACGTTAAAGAATTGAATGCTGAAAACAATTGGCATGTTGGTATGATGTTAGATACTAAAGGTCCTGAAATTAGAACTGGTTATTTAGAAAACGATGAACCAGTTATGTTACATAAAGGCGATATTATAAGAGTAACTATGGATTATTCTTATTTAGGAAATAAAGATAAAGTAGCTATTTCTTATGCTGGTTTATATGACGACATTCATATCGGTGGCAAAATCTTAATTGAAGATGGTAATTTAACATTTACTGTAATTGAAAAAGATGAAGCAAAACAAGAATTAATTTGCCGTGTTGAAAATGATCGTAAATTAAAGAATAAACGTAATTGTAACGTTCCAGGTGTAATCTTAAATATGGATTATATTTCACCTAAAGATAAAGCTGATATCGAATTTGCTTGTGACCAAGATCTAGATTTCATCGCAGCATCATTCGTACGTCGTCCTCAAGATATAGCTGATATTAGAGCTATATTAGCTGCTAAAGGAAATGATCATATTAAAATTATTTCTAAAATTGAAAACCAAGAAGGTATTGACAACATGGCTGATATTGTTAGCCTATCTGATGGTGTAATGGTAGCTCGTGGTGATTTAGGTGTTGGTGTTGATGCTTGGGATGTACCTGAATATCAAAAAGATATGATTTATTTAGCTCAAGCACAAGGTAAAATAATTATTACAGCTACTCAAATGTTAGATTCAATGCAACAAAATCCACGTCCTACAAGAGCTGAAGTTAGCGATGTTTACAACGCTGTTCTTGATGGTACAGGTTGTACAATGTTATCTGGTGAATCTGCTCAAGGTGATTATCCTTATGAATCAGTTTCTTATATGGCTAAAATAGATGAAAAAGCAGAAGAAGCTATTGATCATGACGCAATGATCGATAACGTTGTATTATTCAACGAAGAAGTTACAGATGAATTTATTACAGGTTTACAAGTAGCTACAGTTTGTGCAAAATATGATGTGGCTGCAGTAGTAGCTTGTGGTGATGTTGCTTTAGCTAGCGCTATTTCTACTTATCGTCCTGCTGCTGATGTATTCTATGCAGTAAACAACGATAGAGATTGTCGTACTCTTTCAATTTTATGGGGTATTCAAGGTTTAGTAGGCAATGTTGATGATGCATTAAAAGCTGCTAAAGAAGCATTAGGATTAGAAGAAGGAGCTAAAGTATTAAAGGTTACAGGAACAACTGTAGAATTAATAACTTTATAAATAGATTAAGATAAGGACTTTTGTCCTTTTCTTTTTTTTGAATAATAACATTTTCTTTTTGCTAAAAAGAATAAAAAATAGTATAATTAACCCGGTGATTATTTATGGAAATCAATAATTTTATTAAAACTATAATGGAAAATGATCTTAAAGAAGGAAAAGTAGATGAAATCATTACTAGATTTCCGCCTGAACCTAATGCTTATTTACATATAGGTCATGCTAGAGCTATTATAACTAATTTTGAATTAGCTTCAGCTTTTAATGGTTATACTAATTTAAGATTTGATGATACAAACCCAGCTAAAGAAGGACAAGAATTTGTTGAAGGAATAATTACGGATTTAAAATGGCTAGGTTATACCCCAAAAAATGTTTTTTATGGTTCTGATTATTTTGAAGAAACATATGAAAAAGCAATCCTTTTAATAAAAAAAGGTTTAGCATATGTTGATGATTTATCACAAGAAGAAATGTCAAAAATGCGAGGTACATTAACTACCCCAGGGATTAATTCACCTTATCGTAATCGCAGTATTGAAGAAAACTTAAGTTTATTTGCCAAAATGCGTGAAGGAAAATATAAAGATGGTGAAAAAACTTTAAGAGCCAAAATTGATATGGCTCATCCAAATATGAATATGCGTGATCCAGCAATGTATAGAATTATGCATATTAACCATCATCGTCAAGGAAATAAATGGTGCATTTTCCCGATGTATGATTTTGCTCATCCATTGCAAGATAGTTTTGAAGGAATAACACATAGTTTGTGTTCCTTAGAATATGATAATCATCGTATTTTATATGATTGGTTTATTGAGCATTGTGAAGTAAAACATGTACCACATCAATATGAATTTGGCCGTTTAAACATTACAAATACCATCATGTCTAAACGTTACATAAAACAATTAGTAGACGCTAAAAAGGTTAGTGGATATGACGACCCTAGAATGCCAACGCTAGTAGGTTTAAGAAGAAGAGGCTTTACTCCGGAAGCAATTAAAAACTTTATTGTTAGTACTGGTTTATCTAGAGTTAATAGTACTGTTGAAAGCTCACAATTAGAAGAGGCTTTAAGAGAAGACTTAAAATTAAAGGCTTTACGCAAACATGCAATAATTCATCCATTAAAATTAGTTATTGATAATTATCCTGAAGGTCAAGTTGAATATTTAGATTGTCCTAATAATCAAGAAAATGAAGAATTAGGAAACAGAAAGATTGCATTCTCTAAATATTGTTATATTGAGCAAGAAGATTTTGTTGAAACTAAGCCAAATAAACATTGGAAACGTTTAGCTAAAGATGTTGAAGTTCGCTTAATGCATGCATACTATGTTAAATGTAATGAAGTCATTAAAGACGAAGCTGGAAACATAGTTGAAATTCATTGTACATATGACCCTGAAACTAAATCAGGTAGTGGATTTAACGGTCGTAAACCAAATGGTAATATTCATTTTGTTGAAGCTACAACAGCTATTAAGGCAAGTTTTAATTTGTTTGAGCCTTTGATGCTTGATGAAACTGAAGAAAATAAAGATTTAGATTTTATGGAAAAATTAAATCCAAATTCACTACACACTTATGAGGGATTTGTTGAAGAATCATTTAAGAATGATGCTGTTGGAACCCATTATCAATTTATTAGAAATGGTTATTATATTTTAGATAAAGATAGCACAGCTTCACATTTAGTATTTAATAGAAGTTGTGAACTTAAATCATCATTCAAATTATAAATAAGTGGAATATTCCACTTATTTTATTTAGGAGTAACTTATGCAAGATAAATTCATTAAAGAAATTATACCTAAAGTTTTTTTAACTGATTCACCTAGTGGCTATGATGGAGAAGTTAATAATGTAATTGGTGAAATACTAAAGGAAATAGGATATTCTTATGAAATATTACATAAAAATACAATTTTAGTAAAAGTAGAAGGTAAAGATAATACTAAGGTTGTTGCTACATCTGCCCATGCCGATACATTAGGCTTAATGGTAAGAAGCATAAATAGTGATGGAACACTTAATATTACTAATGTAGGTGGACCATTAGCACCTACACTAGATGGTGAATATTGTAAAATTAAGACTAGATTTAATGGTGTTTACACAGGAACTATTTTATCTAAAAGTCCTTCTGTACATGTTTATCCTGATAGTAAAAGTATGCCAAGAGATTTTGATCATTTGGTCGTTAGAATTGATGAAGTTGTTAAAAATAAAGATGATGTTTTAAAACTAGGTATTAATAATGGTGATTATATTTTTATTGATCCTAAAACGACTATAACAAAATCTGGTTTTTTAAAATCACGTTTTATAGATGATAAAGCTTCAGTATGTTTATTATTAGGCGTTTTAAAAGAATTCAAAGAAAAAGAAATAAAACCTAATTTTATGACTTATTTTTATTTTGTCCATCAAGAAGAAGTAGGACATGGAGCTAGTGCTTTAGCTAAGGAGATTAGTGAATTTGTAACATGTGATATGGGTTGTATTGGCTTAGATTTAGCTGGTAATGAATATGCTTGTAGCATTGCGGCTAAAGATAGTGGTGGGCCTTATAGTTATGAGCTTACGACTAAATTAATCAAATTAGCTAAAGATAATAAAATTAATTATGTGGTAGATATTTTTCCTTTTTATGGCTCAGATGTTGGGGCTGCATGGCATGCTGGTATAGATTGTAAAGGAGCTTTAATTGGTCCTGGTGTAGCAGCAAGTCATGGTATGGAAAGAACCCATTTAGATGCTATAAAAGAGACTATGAAATTAATTTTCCTTTATTTAACAAATTAATGAGGTGTCATTATGTATGATATTATTGTAGTAGGTGGAGGACATGCCGGATGTGAAGCATGTTTAGCTACTGCTAAAATGGGACTTAAAACCATTTTAATCACAGGTAATTTAAATATGGTAGGTTCTATGCCTTGTAATCCTTCAATCGGAGGACCAGCTAAAGGTGTAGTAGTAAGAGAAATAGACGCCTTAGGTGGATACATGGGTAAAAATGCGGATTTGTGTCAAATTCAAACTAAGCTTTTAAACTCATCAAAAGGTCCGGCAGTATGGGCTTTGCGTTTTCAAGAAGATAAATTGTTATATGTTAAAGAGATGAAGCGCCATCTTGAAAATACTAAAAATTTAGATTTATTAGAAGGTATTGTAGATAATTTGATCATAAATGGTAGTACTGTAGAAGGAGTAATACTAGAAAATGGACAGAAAGTATGTGGTAAAAAAGTCATTTTAACTACCGGAACTTATTTAAATAGTCGTATTTTAAGAGGTAAGGTAATTAAAAACGAAGGTCCTGATAGCCAAAGAACTAGTTATGGTATATCTAAGCAATTAGCGGAATTAGGGTTTGAAATTGCAAGATTAAAAACAGGAACACCAGCTAGAATATATACTAATAGTATTGATTTTTCAGTTACTAAAGAAGAACCAGGTGATGCTATAACAAGACATTTTAGTTTTGATCCTGGCTATAATTCACTTTTAAATGTTAACGTTCCATGTTATTTAACTTATACTGATAAAAAGCTTCATAATTATATTTTAGAACATTTAACAGATAGTGCTATGTATGGTGGGGTAGCTGAAGGCATTGGTCCCCGTTATTGTCCTTCAATAGAAGATAAAATTGTTAGATTTAAGGATAAAGATCGTCATCAAATTTTCTTTGAACCTGAAAGTTTAGAATTAGATGAGATATATATTCAAGGTTTCTCTACCTCAATGTCAGTCGAAGTTCAAGATAAGATGATTCATATGTTAAAAGGCTTAGAAAATTGTCAAGTTAAGCGCTATGCCTATGCAATTGAATATGATGCGATTAATCCACTTAACATTTATCCTACATTAGAGACTAAGATTATTGCCGGATTATATACTGCTGGCCAAATTAACGGAACATCCGGTTATGAAGAAGCTGCCGGACAAGGTTTAGTAGCTGGTATTAATGCTGCAAGTTCTATTCTAGGCAAAAAACCTTTAATTTTAAAGCGAGATGAAGCATATATAGGGGTTATGATTGATGATCTTGTCACTAAAGGAACTAATGAACCATATCGTTTATTAACATCAAGAGCGGAATATCGTTTATTATTGCGTCATGATAATGCGGATTTAAGATTAAGAGAATATGGCTATTATTATGGTTTAATAGATGAAGAACAATATGCAAGATTCACAAAGAAAAAAGCCGATATTAATAAATATTACTTAAAGTTTAAAGAAGATAAAATAAGGTTTGAACATATTAATGCTTATTTTATAACTAAAAATATAGCTAGTGTTAAAGAATCATTAACAATATATACATTATTAAAAAGACCAGATATAAATTATGATGACATTTTAAATATTTGTGCAAAAAACAATCTATATCCTGAATTATTAGAATTAGATAAAGATGTATTAGAACAAATAGAAATCAGCATTAAATATGAAGGATATATAGCTAAAACTTTAGCTTTAGCAGAGAAAATGCATATTTATGAAAATAAAATTATCCCCCAAGATATCGATTATGATAAAGTTGGTAATCTTGCCTTAGAAGCCCGTGAGAAGTTGAAAAAAATAAAACCTGCTACTATTGGACAAGCAACAAGAATTAGTGGAGTTAATCCGGCAGATATATCAGTTTTAATCATTTATATAGAGGCTTATTATGGACGTTAAACTGTTAATAACTGAGTTAATGAAAGATTCTAATGAAATTAAATTAGCTAAATTAGATAAATTTTATGAATTATTAATTGCTAAAAACAAGGTGATGAATCTAACAAACATTACTGATTATGAAGATGTCTACATTAAACATTTTTATGATTCATTATTATTAACTAAGATAAAAGACTTCACTGATATAACTGTTTGTGATGTTGGATCAGGGGCTGGTTTTCCGGCTTTACCTTTAGCTATATATACTTCAGCAAAAATAACAATTATAGATGCATTACAAAAGCGAATAAGTTTTTTAAATGAAGTAATAAATGAACTTGATCTAAAAAATGTAATAGCTTTACATAAAAGAGCAGAAGAATTCGTTATAACGGCAAGATCTAGTTTTGATGTAGTTACCGCTAGGGCTGTTGCTAAACTTAATATTTTAGCCGAGCTATGTTTGCCGTTAGTTAAGGTTGGTGGCTATTTTATAGCTATGAAGGGTAGTAATTCAGAAGAACTAGAAGAAGCTGATGCGGCAATTAAGATTTTAGGAGCAAAATTAGTTGAAAAGCAGGAATTTAATTTGCCTGAGGATAAAGGGTTAAGACAAATCTATGTTTTTCGTAAAATAAAAGAATGTAATAAAAAATATCCACGGGCATTTGCTAAAATTAAAAACAACCCATTATAGGAGCGAGTATGTACAAATTAAATCAAATTGTATTCACTAAAAAAAATCATGTTTGTGGTTCTAATAAATGGAAAGTTATCCGTGTAGGTGTAGATATTAAGCTAGAATGTTTAGGATGTGGAAGGGTAATAATGTTATCTTCCTTTGAATTGGATAAAAAAATAAAGCCTATTTTAAGTAAGAAAGAGATTGCTTATTTAGAAGAATATAACCAACAACACAACAATCAAGAATAGTATATATAATATATTAATAGGTAGAGTCATTCTACCTATTATTTATAATCTAAATCATTAAGTTACATGATTGATTTTTTAGCAAAAAAAATAAAAATTAGGCTTGATTTTAGATTTGGTTTGTAGTATCATTAAAAAGCACTCGAAAGAAGGCAAATATGGTTGGGTAGCGAAGAGGCTAAACGCGGCAGACTGTAAATCTGCTCCCTAAGGGTTCGGCGGTTCGAAACCGTCCCCAACCACCACTTTTTTAAAAAAAGTTGTTGACAAGCTATTCTAGTTATGATAGAATAGCAAAGGCTAATTCGAGAGCCGTAAATTAATCTTTGAAAACTATATATGACGAAGCGTGTCGAAATTAAATAACAATTTCGATAAGGAAATTGAGCAAAAAGAATCAAATAGTGCGAGAGCA
>CASFCK010000004.1 GCA_949293265.1 uncultured bacterium | reverse complement strand
GAGCTATTATTCTTGTTTACTAGAATCAAGATAAAAAATATCTAGAATCTTAGAAGTGTAAGAGTAACCAATTCTTACACTTACTATTATACGAGAGGTGAATAATAATGAAAAAAATTTATATGTTAATTGGAATTATAATAATGTGTCTATGCCTAACATCTTTTGATAATTTAGATGATACGTACAAGTATTATAACGATTTTGGGGTTTTAGTAGAAACAACTGAGCCACCATTAGCAGCTAATTCAATCGATTCACAATTTTCATTTGATTGCATTGATGGTGGTGGTTCATCAGAGAATATTTATAAAACATTGCTATCAACTGCTACACTTACAAAAGAAGTTCAAGGATATGATTCTTATTGGGCACCATGGACAAGTTACAATACAACGATAACACATAAAAAATATGAATTATATGATAAATGTTCTTTTAACGTTGATTTTGTTGTGGGTGAAATCGATACTATAGAATTAAATCCTGGACAAAGCTTGGATTATTCTTATACTAGAACACGTTCGGCTTCAATAACGCAAGAAACAGCATTTACTAACGCCTATAGTGTTTCAAATACCGTTATGAATAAAATAAACGAACAACTTGATGTCAATTTAGATATCTTTACTCTTCAAACTGAAGTCTCACAATCTATAGAAAATAGCGAAACTTTTGAAACTGCACTAACATATAATACAGCTAATACCGTTACAGAAGAATTTGAAATAAACTATGTGGAAAAATTAACTAACCCATTACAAGACAAACCATGTAGAGTATTGTTTTGCTTTAGACAAACTTTTAAAGTATATCCTTGTAAAGTATATACATACGAATATAATACAACCACAACAACTTCTGGTCTATTTAATTTAGATGTCTTGTATCATTATAGCGTAAGTAAAACTAACGAACAAAACGCTTATGTACTCGTACCATCTGGTTCAGCTTATTATAAAGTATCATATTACACTTATAATTCTAATAATGAATTAACTTTTATAGGTAGTGGATAC
Organism: uncultured bacterium; assembly: GCA_949293265.1. GTDB lineage: Bacteria > Bacillota_I > Bacilli_A > Acholeplasmatales > Anaeroplasmataceae > CALUXS01. The sequence goes on along the minus strand of CASFCK010000004.1, from coordinate 91,034 downwards.
GATAACTTTATATATGTATAGTCAATGCGATTTATAATTAATTTAGATTTTTCCAATATAACGGAGGTGAATAATAATGAAAAAAGCAGTATTACTTATATTTTTATTTGTTTTAGCATTATCTTCGTGTAATTCTAATGATTCTAAAAATAATAATGTAGGCCTTATTAATATCAATAATATAACAATTCCAAGTAGTGAATATAAGAACTATAACTACACTAACACAATTTATACCGATCAAGAAAATAATGTAATAACTAGTGGTTATGCTTCTTATTTTTATACTTTTTATGAATTCGATAAAACTGTAATAGTAAAAATGACTAATTATATAGGTGCTTTCTTAGATCCAGGTCAAGAAAAAATGTTTACTATGACTTATGACGATAAGTTCTTTCTTACACGGGAAGAAATGGTAGATATAGCGCTTAACAAATATTATGCTCCTTCATTTGGCTATGAAGCAAACATGCCACAAAAAGATTCGTTTTTATATGATTGGTGCATAAACAGTGTTGAATATCCAAAAGACTCTTTACGAGGTATTTTTGAAGGACATTCTTCTGTAAAATATGTTAATGAATATGACAAACCTGTTATAGTAAGTTATAATTCATGTAATGATTTTAAATTATATTTGGTAGAATGTTATAAAATTAATTCAGACAATCAAATTGAATTTGTAGAATTATCATATGCTTTTGATCAAGTTGATATGCCTATAACAAGATTTTTAGTTGGTGATTCTATTGGTAATTATTACAATATAGATGAAAATGAAATTGTTCTATAATTAAAAAGGTTAAATCTAATTTTAAGGTTTAACCTTTTTATATACCTAAATCATTAGAATATTTATTTTGTAAATGCCAACATAATTAAATCACATATTATAAATTTAGGAGGAGTATTTTTCTACTCCTCCATTTTATAGGTATTGTTCTTACATATTGACCAAATTGTTTTACAAATATTATCTACTTCTTGGTCTTTATTACGCCACCAATTCATAACCCAAATACGATAAATATGCCAACCTCTACTTTCCATATATTTTCGTCTTGAATAATCTCTTTCTTTAACACTATTAATTTTATTAAATAATAACGTGTCAAATTCAATTCCTAATATATATTTATCATCTTGTTTAATAGCTAACGCAATACTATATTTACCTATTCCTACATTAGCTAAAACATTAAAGCCTCGTCTTCTAATTTCTTGATAAACATCAGCAATTAAAGCTTGTTCTTTATTTTGGAAAGTCATATTACTATTTCTTAAGGAATATAGGGTTGCTTTTGCAGCTTTGGCATCATTATTAGAAACTGCAAAACAATATTCTAAATATTTTTTCAAATACCTTGGTCCATTATTTGCGGTTTGTTCTATTTTTAAATCATATGGATAAATAGATGTTACAACTATTACTTTTTCTTTAGCTCTTGTGATTGCTACATTTAGTCTATTTTCTCCACCCTTTTGATTAAGCCAACCAAAATTATGAACCAATTTCCCATATTCATTTTTAGCATAACCAATTGAAAAGATAATAATGTCTCTTTCATCGCCTTGAACATTTTCAATATTTTTAACAAATAAGCCTATATCTTCGCCATTATTTGTCCTTTGATACTCGCTTTTAACTAAAGAAGCAAACTCGCTATCTTTACTACATTCTAAATCGATAACATCTTCAATCAAATCGCGTTGTTGACTATTAAATGTTATAATACCTATCGTTTCATTATGTTCGCGGTTATTTAATATATTTTTTAAAATATTAGTAACTTTAATAGCTTCAGGTCGATTAGATCTATTAATCCAAAGTCCATTATCTATCTTATAGACTGTAATAGCTTCATAAGGTTTATCAGTCGTGTTAGGTGAAATATATAAATCATCATCATAGAAAGCATAATTAGAAAACGAAATTAATTCTTGATAACGACTGCGATAATGAAAATTAAGAACTAATGGTGGTAAAATTTTATATTTAGCAAGCTCTAATAAACTCTCTTCTTCTAATGCAATATTATCTTCATCATATTCATCATATTCATAATCTAGTCGCCCTGAACCTAGACTTGAAGGTCTAAGTTGTTTACTATCTCCCGCAACAACTAGCTTTTTAGCTCTAAATATAGTAGGTATACTTTTTTCAATATATAACTGACTTGCTTCATCAAATATCACTAAATCAAAAGATTTTTGATAAAGTGGGAATACCTCAGAGACAACCTCAGGAGTCATAAGCCAAATCTTAATGTTTTCATCAAATAAAGTATAATACTTATTCAAGAATCTACTTAAGTTATACTTTCTTTTAGCTGAAACTATATTATGGTTCATCTCATCCCATTTATCACTTTGCTTAATATTTAATATTCCTTTTAATAGCTTGTTATATACTATATTTAAAACCACATCTTTTTTCTTTTCATATAGGCCATCTAATGACTTATATAATTCATTATAGTTATGAATATCAGCTAAAACATCTGCTTCATTTTGTTCTTTACTAGTAATAAAATTATATAAAATATAGTCTAATAATTTATTATTAGCTTCTAATATATTATGTTCTACATTTTTAATTATTATTCTTAGCGCATCTAAATAATATATATTATTTTTATTTAGACTCTTATACATCTTTTTACCATCAACAAAATTTAAATAATCATCTATGTCTAAAACATCTATATTATTATTAATTAAATTATTCCTAATCTTTTTATTGATTGTAATAAAATACTTTCTAGCATAATTATTAATTGTTTTTTTAACTTTACCTTTAAATAATTTAGCTAAACCTTTTTTCTTATTATAATTAGTAATGACTTTCACTATTTCTCTAGCTTCAAGTCTAACATTAATTAAATCATAATCTGATAAGTCTTCTTTTAAATAAGAAATAAAGCTATTTTCATATTTTTTATATAATAAAACTTTATTTAAAAATCCTGCGTCTTTAAATCTTTCATAACTATCTTTAACTTCTTGATATGCTAATTTAGTAAAATTAAAGCCACTTAAATTGTTATTTAAGGCTTCGTAAATTATCTTATCTCCTGGTTTATCTAAATTAAAACCTGAAGATTCTAAATATAATTGACTTAAAGGAACGTTGTAAACATCTTTTTTATAAAATGTATTTTCAATACCTTTAAATTTTTCAATTATATCATTTATTTTATTGTTTATATCAGCTAATTCTACTTCACTGCTAGTTAAAGTTAAGATATCTTCTTCACTAAACATTTTAACTAAAGAACTATAAAAAGTATCCTTATCATTTATATCATCAATTTGCATAGCAAATTTATTTAATATACCAAGCCTTGAATAAACAACATCTAATGCCGCCTTTTTTTCTGAAACTAGTAATACACTTTTATTATTTAAAACAAAATTGGTAACTAAACTTGTTATTGTTTGACTTTTACCAGTACCTGGTGGACCTTCAACCACAACCGCATCTTTTAAATTTATGTTTTTAATAACTTCTTCTTGCGAACTATTTAATTCACCTACATAATCTAAATTATATTCTTTAACCTCTGTACTAAAATCAGCATTTTCATTAGCTAACAATTTATTTAAATTTTTAGTGATTATATTAGTTTGTAATATTTGTTCAAAATCTTTTTGTAAAATTGTAGAATATGATGAAAATCTTGTTAATATAGCATATGATTCAATAGAAAAATCACCAACCCTATAATATTTTAAACTATCAGCATTAACCGAAACAAAGGGCTCTAAATTTTTATGAACAGCATAAAAATGAATTCCTTCTTCAGCGTAAAAATCTATTAAATCATTTATAAAAGTGGCTAAATTTACATCTTCTATAATCGTATTAGGTAAACTTTTAAACACATCATTAAATTTATAATTAGCCAAAATTAAATGAGAATTATAACAGATCTCTCTCTTACTATCTAATTTAAGTCTAATATAATCTATTCCTTTTTCTATGCTTATTGGGAATAAAGCTAAAGGAGCATGAATATAAAAATCTTCAGCTATCTTCCCTTTAATAAAAGGATAACCAACATATAAATCCATAATACCTTTATCGCGATATGTTTTAGAAACATCGCGATAAACTGAATTGAACAATTTGAATGTTTCGCTATTATTAGATGTGATTTTAAAGGTTTTACCTCGAAAAATTAAATCAAAAGGATCGTTTAATGATGAATTTAAATCATAAGAAGCAGCTGGTAATTTTGGTAAATATAACATTCTATTTCTTTTATTTATTTCTACTAATTTTTTTTCTAATTCTTTAATCGTATTTTTTACATTTTCACTTAAATCAATGTAATTAGTCTTATTACTAACAATAGATTTAATAATAACTAAAAATTCCTCTTGATAGCGATAATCTATTTTAACAAGTTTATTTAATTCTTCTTTAGTTAAAGGCTTATTAACAACTAAAGTATCTATTTCTTTATCAGTTATTACTACTGGCTTATCTTTAGACTTACTTTCAGCTTTTAATTTAGCTCTTTTCCTTAACAATTCAGCTTTTAATAAAACATCAATATTCACTTTATCACATCCAATCTTCTTAGTAATATTTTACCACAATATAGTTATTAACAAAAGAATGTTTAAAAATAAAAAAGCTGTAATTCAGCTTTTAAATTTCCATAAATTCTAAAACATTTAATCCTAATTTATGACAAAAATCCTCAATTTGCTTAACATTGTCATTATATAAATTATTAATATTATGAGCATCAGAACCTATAATTATTTTTAAATTAGGATATGTTTTAGCAATATTCCAAAATTCTTTTCTCGGATATAACCATTCATTAGAAAAACCATATTTTAAAGAATTGGCTATACCATTACAATTAACTTCTAAATAAATACCTAAATCACTAGCTGTTTGGCATATTTCTCTAGTTACAGCTTCACAATGTTTATCAAAAATATGTTCACCCTTTTCATTTTTATAATTGAAATAAAACAAATCTGGATGAACTAAGCATTTATATAACCCCGTTTTCATGCCTTGACAAGCAATCTTTGCATATTGATAAATAGTTTTATAATTAACATCATCATAACTATTCTTTTGAATACCATCAACATCTAAAAAATAATGAATCCCTAAATTTAAATAATCTAAATTAGCTTTTAAACCAATGTAATATTCTTCATGACCTGGAATATATTCACATTCTAAGCCACGATAAATTTTAATCTTATCACCATATTTATTAATAGCTTCATCTAAAGAAGGTAAATAAATATTATAATAATCTTCTAAAGTCATGTTTCGTTGTAACCAATTATTTATATATTCCTCTTCACTCATAAAATCTCTAGGAACCGGACTATGATCAGACATCCCTATTTCTTTAAAACCAAGCTCAATTGCTTTTTTTATATAATCTTCTGTCATTCCTTCAGCATGGTTACATAATTTAGTGTGCGTATGATAATTAGCTTTTAACATTATTCTTCCTCAACATTTAAAAAATCATCATATGTTAAAAATTTTTTATTAGCATCATCTTTAAAATTTACAACTTTTAAATATAATAAACTATCTTCTTCTATACCTGGTAAATGAAGAACATCTATAACTTCGCATTCCATTTTGACCTTAGCTTCTTTAACAACATATACCCCATTTAATTTTTCTAAATAATGTTGATTAAATTTAGGAAATTGGCTACTATGGGTTTCTCCAAAATGTTTAGCGATCATGATTTGTCCTTTACTTAAAGCTGATACCCCAACTTTGTCACCTTTTATAATTTTCTTAGCTGTATCAGATTGTTTACCTAACAACATTAAAATTTTGTCATAATCACACATCATACTCCAAGCACAAGTCATAGCCGCAAAATCTTTGTTTTTATATGATGTTATAACGTTTGCTCCCATTTCAAAAGCTTTTAATTCAGCCATTTTTTCTACCTCCTTATATATTTATTTTCCTTTTGTTCATAATAATAATCTATACTGTTTAATTTAGTGTTTATTTCTTCTTTATTTAGATCTAAATCTTCACATAATTCGTCTAAATTAGAATAATTATCTCTTAATTTAGTGTTGATATAAGATAAAAGAATATTCGGATCTGTAATCATTTTATACCTCTTACATATTACTGAAACTTACTTTTTTGCTAACAACATATGGGGTAGGATTATAATCATAACGAGAAGATATTGTTCCTCCACCAGTTATATTACCAAACATTTCACCAAAACCACCATAATAATTTAAATATTCTTGAAAATCATTATAATGATTATAGGTATAAAACACATACTTTTCGTTAATATCTGTAATTTCAGCATAATATTTATCCCATCTAGTATAAACTAATCTAGCGGCTCCTCTTGTGATTACCTTACCATCATTATAGATAACAGAAGGATAACTAGGATCACAATCAGTACCTGTTGTTCCAAAATCTATTTCATAATATTTAAGTTCGCCACTTCCACCATCTATATTAGGTAATTCTGGTTCATAAGGATATTTTGAAGTATCACCACTAAAGTAAGAATTATTTAACCTTAAATATTCTCCCCATTTATTTCTACTAGGATTACCACTTTTTTCTTCAATATAATTAGCAGGTACATCACCAAATGCTAATAAGTAAGCAGCAACCTCATCTAAACTAATATAGGCTCCACCTTCATATATAGTTGTAACAACATTGCCTTCTACATCTTTAATTTGCCAACCTTTACCATCATCAACATAGGCTTCGTCACTATTTCTTAAATATGTGTCACCTTCTTTAGGTTGATTTTTAGCTATAATTGGTTCTTGATTTGGCATCCCTAAAACGCCTGACATAAAGCCATGTTTTGTTCTATAATAAGAATCTAGGTAAGAATCAGCAACCTCATAATTAGCATAAAACTCAGTTTCACTCATGTTTAGATATGGGTCTTGTTCTTTATATAAAACTGCATAAAGGGTTGTATTTTTTGTGATTTTAGTTGTAAAAGAAAATTCTTCACCTTCTACCTCAAGTGACCAATATAAAAAGTCTTCACCTGGATCTTTAGGTTTTTTTACTGTTTCATTTTCTTTAACTTTAGTATTACAATATACTTCATCTTTATACATAAAATTAACTTCATAATATTTTATGTCTTCTTTTTTATCTACACATGATGTTAAAGCTAATATTAATAATATTATTAAAACTACTATTTTTTTCATAATGTCATCACATCCATCCTTGAAATTATACCATTATATAATAGTACTTTTCTATAGTTTAGCATAAAAAAACCTAAATTATTTAGATATATTACCTAAAGGTAGTTCATTTGCTAATTTAATAACTTCTCACGTTAATTCTTTAAAATAGGTTAGAGAAATACTCGATAAACTTGGTGTATCTCTTATCAAACCTAACAAAGTTATTTTAAACTTAAAACTACTAAAAAATATCAAAATTCACTTTTACAATTAACCAAATTTAACTAAATAGTTGACTGATATTTAGCTTAGTGTTTGCAAAAAGAAAATTTAACCGATTATATTTTCCGAATTTCACCGATTTTGTTTGCCGAATTTAACCGATTATATTATAATAAACTCAGAAAAGGTGATGAAATAATGGTTAAGATAGTGAATAAAACAAAATATAAAAAAAGAATTTTAGATGAAATACTTGAAAAAAAATTAAAATCGTTTGGAGCGGTTTGTATCGAAGGTCCTAAATGGTGTGGTAAAACATGGTTAGCTTCTTATCATGCCAAATGCGATTTTTTAGTTGGTGATCCTAAAAATAATTTTCAAAATAAAAAGTTGGCTGAAATTAATCCTTCATATGTTCTAGATGGTGCTAAGCCATTACTAATTGATGAATGGCAAGAAGTTCCTGCATTATGGGATGCCGTTAGATATGAAGTAGACCGTTTAGGAACTAAAGGGAATTTTATTTTAACCGGTTCCTCAACACCAATATATAAAGGAATTTTACATAGTGGGGCGGGTAGAATTGGCAAAATTAGAATGAGAACAATGTCGCTATATGAATCTGGTGATTCTAGCGGAATGATATCATTAAAAGATATATGTTTAAATAAAGATTTTAAAATGATATATACTGGTGAAATAACCCTTGTAGATCTTGCTAAATATATCATTAGAGGTGGATTCCCTGGATGTATTAATATGGAAACTAATGAGGCATTAACTGTTATTTCTTCTTACATTGAATCTATATTAAATAATGATGTTTTTAAATTAGATTTTAAAAAATATAATTTAAATAAATTAAAACTTCTCTTAAAATCATTAGCTAGAAATGAATCAACTACTGTAACAATAAGAAAACTAGCTGATGATATACTTGATATTAGCGAAAAAAAGATAGATACCGATACCATATCTGTATATTTAAATTTACTAAATAGACTTTTTATTTTAGATAATCAGGAACCATATTCAATAAATATTAGATCATCTTTAAGGGTTAAGCAAGCTTTAAAATATCATTTTTGTGACCCATCTATCACATCTGCAATATTGAATCTAACACCAAATAAATTAATTAATGATCTAGAAACTTTTGGCTTTTTATTTGAAGCATTATGTGAACGTGATTTAAAGATTTATGCCGAGTCATTTAATGCTAAATTGTTTCATTATCAAGATTATGACGGTAATGAACTAGATGCCATAATAGAGTTAGAAGATGGTAATTACTGTGCTTTTGAAATTAAATTAGGTGCTAATCAAATAGATAAGGCCGCAAAAAATCTAATTAAAATTAAAAATAAAATAATTAAAAATGGCGGAACTGCCCCAAATATACTATGTATAATATGTGGATTAACTAATGTGGCTTATAAAAGGGATGACGGAGTTTTTGTATTACCAATAACAGCATTAAAAAATTAATAAATTCATTAACTTTAGTTAAATAATAATTGCATTAGCTACTATTATTTCTACATCTTTATATTCACATAGTTATTTTAATATTGCTTTAATTCTATGTTTTTAGATGAACACAACATTTGCAATTAAATCTAGTGTGTGATAAACTACTATCGTCATTTGCTTTATTTGCCATATGATACCTCCGTTATATTTTTAATTTTGGTTGTCAGCCTTATTAATTATATAACGGATTCTTTTATATAACAAAGCAAGAAGCTATTTCTAGTCCTACACGCATAGCATGTGGCTTCACTTCACTGCATAATAAAAAGTTGGTCTCAAAAAAAACCAACTTTTTATTATGTATTAATAACGCATTATATAATGTTCAATTTCCCAAGGTGTAACTTGTCTTCTATATTGATCCCATTCAATGTTTTTAGCTTGAACAAGTTTTTCACAAACATGTTCTCCCATAGCATTTTTAATGACATCATCTTTTAAGAATTCTTTAACAGCTTCATGTAAATTAGCAGGTAAACTATAAACACCTATTTTGGCTCTTTCTTCATCATTCATGGCAAATAAATTGTCATATATAGGTGGATAATCCTTACAATTGCCTTTAATACCATCTAAACCGGCTGCTAAAATAGCTGATATAGCTAAATATGGATTAGCTGTAACATCTACACTTCTAACTTCCGTTCTAGTTTTTAAACCTCTAGCTGCAGGAATACGAATCATGGTTGATCTATTAGAGTCAGACCATGAAATATAACATGGGGCTTCAAATCCTGGAACAATACGTTTATAACTATTTACAGTTGGATTAGTGATTAGACAGAATCCTTTAGCATGATCTAGGATACCTGAGATCCATTTATTACATAATTCTGACAAACCATTTGGAGTAGTTTCATCATAAAATGCATTCTTACCATCATCTTTAACTAAAGAACAATTAGAGTGCATACCAGAACCATTTATTCCATAAATAGGTTTTGGCATAAATGTAGCATGTAAGCCATGACGTTTAGCTACATTTTTAACTACAATTTTAAACGTTTGAACGTTATCACAAGCTTCAAGTGCACTATCAAATCTAAAATTAATTTCATGTTGACTCATACTAACTTCATGATGAGCAGCCTCAATAACAAAGCCAATTCTTTGTAATTCAGCAACTATATCACGACGACAATCTTCAGCACAGTCAATTGGTGATAAATCAAAATAGCCACCATTATCATTAAATTCTAAGGTTGGTTTACCATTCGCATCTAACTTAAATAAGAAAAACTCAGGTTCTAAGCCAACATTAAAAGCTTTAAATCCCATTTCACGCATCTTAGCTAAGTTTCTCTTTAAAATCCCTCTAGGATCACCTTCAAACGGCACATGTTTTCCATTCTTACCAGGACGATAAACATCACATATAAATCTAGCAACCTTGCCATATGAGTTATTCTCCCAATTTAGAACTAAAAATGTGTTAAGATCTGGATGTAAGAACATATCAGCTTCATAAATTCTTACAAAACCTTCAATTGATGAACCATCAAACATGACATTGTTGTCAAGCGCATCTTCAAGTCTAGTAATCGGAATTTCTACATTCTTAACAATTCCCATAATATCAGTAAATTGCATACGAATATAATGGACATCTTCTTCTTTACAGATCTTTCTAATATCTTCTTTAGTGTAGCTTTTCATTTCTTCTCCTTATTTTTTTCATTTAAAAAGGTCACAAAAAAACTTTTGCGACCTTGCTAAACAAATTATTAATTATAGGCACCATTGCCGTAATTAATAATATCAAAACTATTAAATGTTGTCAATTAAGAATTTAAGCTGTTAAAGGAATTCTACCAATTTCTTCGTCTTCTATTTTTATAATATATTCAGTAGTAGTCTCTTCAATCGTTACTAATTTAGCATTACCAATAAACATATGGTTTATATCTACAGGCTGGCTATAAATAACATATTCTTCATTAGTCATATTGTTTATGCACCATTTTACCATATTAATAATACCTGTTTTGTTAATTTCATTTTCAGTAATATCAACAACAATAATATTAATAATGTCCGTATCAATATTGATCTTACATTCAATTTTATAAGCATTGTTAGAAACTTTCTTATATAAAGCAATCTCTACATTAGAAACAGCATTAGTTGCATAACCTTTAGCCACTAACATTGCTGCTTCAAGTTGTGAATCAGCCGAAGCCACAAAATGAATATGAGATACATTAGATAATTTTCCCTCTGAATTACCATCATATTCAAATCCAATTAAATTGCCATTTTCATCTATACTAATATTAGTTTCAGATAAATCCAGTGTTATTAATTTTGGTACTTTTCCTAAAGTTGTTTCATTATCTATGTTAAAACAATCTTCTCTATATCCATAATTACTACTAGTATCATCTTCTTTTTTTGGTAAAGTATTTAATGAAATATTATATGTGAACACTACATCAATACTATTTCCCCCAATGGTAGTAACTATAGCATAATCTTCTGAATTAAATACAACGTTCGCATTTAACAAATTACCATTTTCATCTTCTAGTTGTTTGCCCGTATAATAATCTATAACTGGTAAATTTTGAGTAAAATCACTTCCATCATTATTTTTAGCAAAAACTATAATGTTATAAAAATTTATACAATCACCAGCATAGGAATGAATATCATAATTAGAAAAATCCAGCTTAACTTCTAGTTGATAAATTTGTTCGTTATTTTGTTCACATGATGCTTTTTTATATAAATTAAAGCTTAAAATGTTAGCATCTTCCATCGCTACACGTCTATTTTCAGCAGGGTTATTTAAGTCATCTATCTCCATATCAGCTAAAGTATAAGTTGAACCACTACCTGTAGCATGCAAACCAGCAGACTTTAACAAATCCTTTTGATTAGATGGACTTAATTCAACACTTAATTTACCACTACCAGTAATATAAGCTGATGTAGCTGCATAAACGCCTAATGGTATAGCAATCATCAATAAAATAGATATTGATAATAAAGTGAATAATGTCGTTATTAAGCGCAATTTTCTATGCATTATTATCACTACCCTTTCTTTTTTTCACAATATACATACCTATATTTATGTTCTTAGCATCTTGATTATAAGTAATTGGTTTTACATTTTTAGTATTAACATTCATGTAAATAGTAAGTGGTTTTTGATACTTTTTATAATACTCAAGTGCTAGTTCATAAGTAGATTTAGGATGTGCAGGTCTTACATATTTAGTTTTTTCTTCTGGTTCTTCGGTTAAAATCATAATTAATTCCCAAGTTAAATAAATTAGCATAATAATACATGGTATAATTATTAAACAAATAATACCAATTCTAGAAACGACAAATCCAATAATACTATTTAGTGTTGGGCTTAATACTTTACCTACACCCAAAACAAAATCATAAGGTACGTAAAAAGAATCGTCGTTTTGATTACTAGTACCTTTAGTTAAATATGAATAATTTCCTGCTTCATCTATTTTAATATCGATAATTTCATGTATCCAAATTGGCTTTTTTGACATATCTAAATCTTTAATATCTTTATCATAATTACTTACATCACGATAAAAAGCTATTACATCACCAATTTGGTAACTATCTTCTTTTTTTATAGAAACGATATCACCAACATACATCTCACTTGCTTCCATACTTTTAGACTGAATTATTCCAAGTCTAACCCCCAAAATATTAGCATGAGTAGATAATGTAATAATTGCACAAACAATAGAAAAAATTAAAACAATAAGAAAAAGGAGGTCTAGTATCATATTTAAAACAAATGATAAGGTTTTATTTTCTGATAATTTCATTTGTTAAGACCTCCTTTATTCTATTTTAAATTTAATTTTTACCTACGACATTTAAATTCATTTTTAATGAGAAATTAGAGTTAGTAATCGCTGCACCATAGTTACCATTATAAGTGATCGTAACTGTTAAGGTGATTGATGTTTTGTTAGTGCCGTTTGAAGCTCCTATAGTTAATGCACCATCATTATAACCATTACCTGTAATTTCACAACTAAAATTTACTTCATCAGCTAAAGTTACACTTAAATCACCTGTTAAAGTGGTCGAATTGTCTGTATAATCATTTGTAATGATTACGGTAAAAGATTTTGATTTATCCTCATCTGTTTCTGCATAAGTATATGAAGGTAAATTCACAGTCTTTGTTGCATAAGCTTGTGACTCATCATCTTCATCATTAGTATCAAATTTTATAGTTTGTGATTCACTATCACCAAAAATAAATTTAACAGTAGCTAAAATATCAGTTGTTGCTGTAACTGATAATTTACCATCACTACCTGTAATTTTAGCTGCTGTAGCAGCCCAAATACCAACACATAATACAACTAAAACTAAAGCCATTGCAGTTAGTGTTGAAAATAATCTAAATTTTCTTCTCATTGTTTAAATATCCCCTTTCTTTTACACAAGAATTATACCCCCCGGTATACTTTTGTCAAGCGTTTTCATGGCTCAACAAAGCCAAAAAGCGCTTTTAGTTTTTATTGGAATTTCACCATTATTTTTATGGTAAAAATAAATAATTCAATAAAGTATACATGTCTTAATATTACCTTTAAACCTATAAAAAAACACTAAAATAGTATGATTGCTAATCAATCAACTTACTATTTTAGTGCTAATATTTTTATACGACTAAACTCCCAATTTTTTAACTGTTATAAATGCTCCAAACATCACCATCAAAGATAAAATGAATCTCATCAGAATACATTGAAGCAATATAATTTGTTGTAGAATCAAATAATTTATATCTTAAATTTATAATATCTCCTGCTTTATATCCTTCTGTAGGAAGTTTAAAATTGCGTTCTTCAACTAATTGTTCAACTCCATCAATTTCAACTATTAAAGAATCATGATTAAATGTTGCTACTGCTTTAGTATCTTCATATGTAGTTGTTAAAGTCATGGTTCTTCTAGCTGGGTATCCGCTACTATAATTATATTTCATTGAAACCAAATATAATGTTCCGGCTTCATCTACTACGTTATCACCATCAAAGGTTGTATTTGAATAACTACTAGTATTAGTGATACTACTAATTTCTTTAACAACTTCGTTTTTATACACATCTTTAATTGTTAATGTATAAGAGGCTCTTGATGATGAACTAGAAGTACTTGTTGGTCTAGGTAATGAAAAGCGTGGGCTATTTCTTTTTGTTATTAATACATAGAAATAAGTATTTGTACTATTAGGAATATTAAGTGTTACATCAGTAGGATCAGTATAGATTTCATATGATGATGATACTGAAATCCTTCTACCATATAAAGTTAAATCTTTTGTCAAATCAGTATTGAAAGAATATAGAGTATTATAGTCTTCATCTAAGTACCATTTACTAACTATATAATTACCACTTTGATAAATATATGGCTCAATTACATCATTTTCTTTATACTCAACTTCATTTACTACATTATCATTTACTATGTATGTTATTGTTCTTGAATCAGTTTTAATTACATTATCTTCAAAAATATAATCACTTACATTTAATCTAAAATTATCTAAATTATATGTTTTAACCGAACTTGTATAACCAGATTTTGTAGCTTTAACATTAATTTTAACGTTTCCTGGTTCAGTTGTGTTAGGAAGTGTATAACTATATACTCCTTCTTCTAATTCTTTATAACCATCATCATTTATAGATATATAATATTCAGCATATGAATATTCTTTACCTAATGGTGAAAATGTTAGAGTCATTGTCTCATAATCAAATTCTAAATTCGTAACAGAAGGTAATGCTCTATATGTGAATTGACTTCTTACTTTTGTTGAATTAACTGTGGTTTGACCATCACCATAAGAAACTGCATCTACGTAATATTTACCTGCTTTATAGGAACCTAAACTAATCGTTAAACTTTTAGTAGATAGTTCTCTATTATATATTTCTTCATAATCTGCATCATAGATCCAAATTTCATAACCTATAGCTCCGGAAACCGCATTTAATGTTAACACGCCTTCTAAATCATTAACAGTATATGTTGGGGCACTTAATCTTTTATATTCTGGTATAACTTCTATAAAAGTTCCATATAATGTTAGATTTGTTAATATTTGGCTATTAATATCAAATGCTTCAGTTAAATCGCTATCTAAATACCATCCACTAAAAGTATAACCTTCTTTATATGGATCTGAATAAACTAGTTTTTGTTCTATTGTTTCTACTTCAACTTCTTCATCATCATAAATTAAAGTAACCATAAATTCTTGATTTAAATCTACCATTGAACCATATAAATTAGTATCTGTTGTCAATTTAACTTCTTCTTTAGCAATGGTTGTTAAATTGCTGTCTAAATACCAACCACTAAATAAGAATTCTTCTTTCAGCGGTTCTTCTATAAAGAATAAATAATCGCCATATTCTAAATTTTCTGTATAATATAATTCATTATCCAAATAATAATTAACAACTATTTGATTAGAATATTCAGCATAAACCATTAAATCTTTTCCCAAATCGAGATCATCTTCATCAAAATCTTGTTTGTTACCATCTTCATAAATATACCAACCAACAAAATTATAACCTGTTTTACTTGGTACATTATTTGGGACTTCATTAAATTCTTTGACATTAATTTTATCTACTAATACACCATCAGCATAAAATGATATATAGTGATCTTCTTCTTTTTGACATGCTACTAAAGTTATTAAACTAAATATCAAAATTATTGCGTATTTAAAATACTTTTTCATAATTTCTCCTTATATATTAAATTCTAAAGTTGGATATGTTCCATTATATGTACGCCAATTTGCATAATTTCTAGTTATATTATCCATTTGCCAATTCTTATCTTTAAAATTTGAACTACTAGTTGCAGTACCACCTTGAACTGAAACTAAAGAATCAGAATAGAATATAGAATCTCCTTTATAAAATTCATTCGATTGTGATGCCCATAGCGGATCATCTATATAATTTAGATATTCAAACACATTGCCGGTTATCTCTCCATCAAAGAATAAATTATTAAACTCACTTTTATAGGAACTACCCCATTGGGCTTTGCCAAATAAACCACCAACATATCCACTCGTACTTGTATAATCGTCTAAATTGACACTAATCTTAGCTGTTGAATATCCCCTTAATGCATAAACAGCTTGACCTGCTAAGCCACCGACATAGTAATGTCCTAATCTATTAGTTATAGAAATCTCACCAGTATAATATATATCCGACATCCAATTTTTTGTCGTACCTGCTATGCCTCCAATATATGATGTATATGGATAACCACTTGCGTTATTTACATCTATCGTTATATCACTTTGACTATAAACATCCTCTAAAGAACCACCACTTCCTGCAATTCCACCAACATTTAATGAATGAGCTGTATTTGCAGGAGAACTTCCACTAATTATTAACCCACAAGCAGAATATGTCTTAGTAATTGTTTTTGTATTCCTAGCAACTATAGCTCCCATATACAAGGTTTTAGTGACAGTATTACCTAAATTTAAAGTTATTAGACCAGTAACTCTGCTACCAGTAATTGTACCTACATTATTTGCTACTATTCCACCTATATATAAACTATTACTACTTAAATTATCGTTTATAGTCAATTCTAGATAAACTTTGGCAGCTTCAATAGTTTGATAATTTTCATAACTAATTGCTCCAAAATAGTCTAAACTTGCATCACTTAAATTCTCAACATATGAAATTCCACCATAATTATAAGAAACATTTTCTATATAGCCATAATTTATATATGCTAAGGAATTAAATATTGTATTTTTGCCTTTGGTGATTTTCATATTCATTATTCGACCATAATTATATGTAAACATACATCCACTAACCTGATCAGTAGCATTAGTGAAATTTAAGCCTTTAATTTCTTTATTATTAAAATCTATTACTCCTCTAAAATTATTCTCTTTAGCTGTAGATGTTAAAGAACCAATTGGTCTAAAAGAGCTGCTTAATGTTAAATTATTCATTAAACGATATGCACCGTTTAAATCAATGTTTTGTAATTCATCTACAGTACTAATTTCTTCATAAAATTTAGCATACACGGTTATATCATCAGCAGTAGAAGACATTAAGTTCTTTCCATTAGAATATGAAACATAATTACCATTTTCATCAAGCCAACCTGCAAAATCAGGATCATCTAATTCCAAGAATGGGGCATTACCTGGAGCTAAATTATTTGTGCCTATCCACCTTATTTGATATAGTTCATCATTAACGTAATAGATACATCTTCTTTCAACTAAGAATATATAATTTACACTTAGAGCATTTCCTATCGCATCAGTAGCGTAGAATTTAACATTTATTTCATCTCCTAGATCATAATTATCTTGTTCTATTTCATAGTATGTCGTTAATTCTACATTAAATGAGTCGTAAAAAGATACTAATTTGCTAAAATTTTCATTCATTCCCACTTTATTTTCAGTAAAATTCTCTTTTAAACTTAAATCACCAAAAACAGCTACGTTTGTTATTAAATCACTTTTCACAGTATTACCAGCGTTATCTCTAGCAATAATATAAAAATCAACTACAGTTCCAGGATTTAATTTTTCACCATTAGTCAATTCAATATCTATCATTGGCTCTTCGCCAAACGAATCTATTGCCTCTACTTCAAAATTTTTTAGTGGGTTATCAACATTAATTTGTTTTATACTATTATTATAATTAGTTATTTTTAAACCACTTGGATCATAAACCTTGATTTCAATATTTTTATCTAATATATTACCAACATGGTCTGTGGCTTCAATTTTGTAAATAACTATATTACCAATATTTTGTTCACCACTAACAAAACTTAAATCAAAATCAATTGGTAAGCCAAAAGAATCATAAACTACAATTCCTAAACTTTCTTTGCTAATTACGTCTTCTTCATTAACACCAATTTTAGAGATTTCATAACTAGGAATATCATAATATCTAATAATAATATTTGTTTCAAATTCATTATTGGCTGCATCTATAGCTGAAACAACATAATTAATTTCTCGCCCAGCTAACACATTTTCTGTAGTCTTTATATCTATATTTAAAGGCATGTTATATGAATCTATGATTTCAATTCCTAGTATATCTTGATTTAAATTTGTATTAAGCTTTAAATCATAGCTTTCATTTAATGTTTTAACTATAGGTGTATCATACACTTTAAATGTATAATCTCTTGATACCACTTGACCTAATTTGTCTTTCGCTGTAGCACTAACTATTAGATCAACCCCAGCTTCTTTAGTTTTATAAGTTAATTCAATTGAACTAGAAATGTCTTTACCAAATGAATCAGTAGCCTTAATTCCTAATGATTCTGGTTCCATTTTAGTATTAACTCTAATACTCTTGATTTCTGTATCTAAAAGAATAGGTTTATCATAAACATTTAAAACAAAATCTTTGGTTATAGTTTGATTTAATACATCAGTTGCTGTAGCTCGATATGTCACAGTATTTTCACTTTCAGATACTTTTTCTAAACTAATATCTAAAGTAACATTATAACTATCAAACGCAAAAATTTCTAATAAATCTACATCAACTATAGTATCTCTAGTAATATCTGTTATATTAGAATCCACAATAGTAGGCATACCATATACTGCAACAGAATCAGATAAATAATAATATTTTCTAGATTCATCGCTATAAGTTGCTAATATATTTAAATCATATCCAGGATACTCGCTGAAATCAGTTACCACATCTCCTAGTTCATAATATATTTCATAATTTTTTTCTGTCTCATTATAGATACTGAATTCTTCAATATCATCACCTCTCACCTCTAAAATATATCTTCCTATATCTAGAGAATAAGTATTATTCAAATCAAATTTATAGTTATGAACTATAACATCCTGATTATCTAAATTTACAATACTAAGATAAAAATTATTACGACAATAGGTCTTAAAGCGATAATATCCAGCTTCTCTTATTTCAAAATAAAAATATTTGCTTTCATTTTTTTCTAATGTAATTGTATCTTCTAAACTTGTTTTAGCATATCCTAAATATCTAAAGCCCTTATCAACTTCTAAATTAGTGTTAAAACAATCTGTAGCTTTAAAATTTAAACCTTCTAAAAGATAGTAAAAATTATCATCTACTTTAATGTTTGAAATTTCTTCATAACTGAATGAAGCAAGACCATAAACATAAACATTATATGAACCTTCTACTACATTACCTGCTAAATCTATGACTTGATAGTTTACTACATTATCTCCAATTACAAATTCAGGATATTCATATATTACATCTATACTTTCATTTGTTGAATCTAATGCACTAACCAAATCTAAAGCTTCAGATATAGTTGTTTCATTAACAATGATATCCTCTTTTGGAGCTGTGACTGATGGTGTATCTAAAACTAATACATCATATAAAGCTTCAGAAACTTTAATCCCTCTATTTGTAGCTTCAAAATAAATATCAATTGTTTTACCTACTATTACAGAACTATTATTAAAAAGTTTTACTTTAATTATATTTTTGTCATCGTCATTAGCATTATCATCTAGTTTAGCGTTGAATAATTCAGGTGTTAAATTATTTGCATCTGCTAATTTTATATATTTAATCTCATCATAAGTTATTCCACTAAGAGTATATGTAGCATAATAAGCAAATAAGATATAATCTTTTTGAATAATCATTCCATCTTCTACTGATTCACCACCTTTGCAATACCACCTATTGAATATCATTTTTTCTGTGACTTCCCAGTTTGGATCTTCTGGTTCACCCAATAATGTTATTTCATCACCATATTTATATTTTTGTCTATCATAGACTATATAATCTTTGTCTGATAGTGTGGCTGAATATACATATGTAATTTCTAAAGTTTTTAATTCCCATTTAGCATATAGTGTTATATTGCTAGTTAATGGAAAAGTTACTTCCTCATTATAGTTATTATCAATATACCAACCTATGAAGTCATGACTCTCATAAGACGGGGTTGGTAAATTATAATTTTCTAATCCTTTTTCTACAAACATTGATTCATGTTCACTATATTCACTAATAAAAGAAATTGTAATGCCTAATGTTTCCCATTCAACATAATTTTTATATATTAAATGAGAATTATCATTAGAACAAATATAAATATCATAACCATCTATTTGTTCATTAAAATTAGGAACTATAGTTTCACTATATTGATAATCATGACCTAAAGGTTCAATTAATAACTCTTCTTCTGTTGTTTCTACTTTATTTTCATCAAAAATATTATCACAATAATCACAAATATAATAAGCTTCTTTTCCAGCTTCTTCACAAGTAGCTTCTACTTTTTGATAATAAATATATGAATGTTCACCTAGGCCTGTTTTAACATCATTTAAAGTAACTTCTTCTTTTGCATCTTCATCTTTAAATAATTTATGACAAAATGTACATTCATAATAAGCAATATTACCTTCTATTTGACAATTACCCTCACTTGCTTCATGATAAGACAAAACATGAATATGTTCGTTTTCTAAATCAAAAAATTTTAAGGTTGGACAAGTCCCATCTAGAATATTCCATATAGTAGAACTAAATCCAAGATTTAAACCTATAAATGAGGCTGTTAATAATTCAGCTTTTGTCACTACTATAATTGAACTAATCTTGTTGTTATAGTCTGCAGTATAACAATAACTATAACTTGGTGAATATTTACCATTAGTTTGATTATAAGCTACGAAACTAGCGTCATCTCCTGCATAAAGAGCAGAAGCTTCGCTAATAGTAAAGCACCTGTAAAATTTTATATCTGCATATGCATGACCAACAAAGCCACCAACTCTAGTTGTAGTATATTTTGAATATGCTTCAACATTACCGCTTGCATAACAATAATTAATTTCTGGAGCATCAGCACTTGAATTAATTTTACCATCTGCCCTGCCAACAAAGCCACCAACATTAATCGTAATTTGACCTGATGTATAAGAAGTAGTTTTAACTGATACATTACCACTAGCATAACAATTACTAATTACGCTATTATTATCCATATAACCAACAAAGCCACCAGCATGCATAAGAGTAATACTATTATCATAAGTTGTATAAGATGCCTGACTTGAAGCTTCACCATTTACATCTGCAGTCGTATAAGAATTATTAATAGTACCATTATTATAACCGACTAAACCACCAATATAACTATGGGCAGCAGCTATATATCTACTATTTATAACTGTCCCTAAAACACTACCACTACTACTAACATTTTCTATTATGTTAAAGTTTCTACCAGCTACTAATCCAGCACTAATTCTAAATGATACATTACTATTTATTTTACTTTTATCATCATCTATTATACCGCTAACTTTAACATTTTTAATAATACCACGGTTTTCACCTACTAAGCCACCAAAATAAACATTGTAATCAGCACGACTAGATGTGTTGTAATCACTAATCACAAAGTTAATATTTTCTAAGGTGAGATCATAAATTAAGCCTAAACTATAACCAAAAAGTCCAATCATAGCTGATGTTTTTTCTAATTTAAATTCATAACTTATATTAGAAATTTTATGATTATTACCATAGAAATTACCACTGAAATTGTCACTATTAAACGGTTCAAAAGGAACATCTTTCATATCAATATCGTTAGTCAAATAATAACTAGCAGTATAATCTTTTTCTATTAAAGCTAAATCAGCCGGTTTTTCTATTAAAGTAAAATATTTTGCTATTTCATTTTCTTTAATTGCATAAATTTGATTATATTCATCTAATTCTTCAATTAAAATACCATCACTATAGGCTAATATTTTTCCTTTTTTCGTAACATATAAATAAACATCTTTATTAAATGGGATAGTTGTATCTTCTTCATCTATTACTAGTAAGTCTTCTAGTCTATCTTCATAATGTAGCTCAATAACTTTACTAGTAGATGATGGATAATAAATTAAATCTAGTTCTAAAACAGCTTCATTTAAAGCCGCATCAATCGCATTTATTACTACATGATATTTACCATTAGATTTTAAATCACCAAGATCAGAAAGACTAAATTCTAACTCTTCACCAAATGAATCAATAGCTTTAATATGACTATTCTTTAATGCGTATAAACTATTAAATGTGTAGGTATTATTATTAAATGTAATCGTAGGCTTATCATAAACTTTAATGTCTTCAATTTTATCAGAACTTAACACATTACCAAATTCATCTGTTACAATAATTGTACAATCAACAACAATACCAGCTTTCAATGTGTCAGAATATTTATATTCAACAGTATATTTAGCATTATTAATAGTTTTAACTACTAAATTAAATTCTTCACCTATACTACTAAGTTTAATAGCTGTAGGCTTATTATATGTCATGACAATCGGCACAAATTTCGCATATAAAGTTATATCACCCTCACTATTTTTCTTAACTTCAATAGGATCTACACTTACTAATTCTTCATAATTTTGATCGCTATAATAACCCATAAATGTATAACCTTCTATACTAGGTACAGGTATATAAAAATCAGCTGTTAAGTAATTATATTCTGTAGGTCCATCATAAATCATACCTTCTAAGCCAATTATATTTATCTTATAACTACCAAATTCAAATTTAGGGTATAATGTTATATCCCCACTTAAACCTAAAGTAGAAGTTACTTGGGTTTTATAATCACTATCTAAATACCAACCCATAAATGTATAACCTGACATTGTTGGTGTTTTAAAAGTGACAACTTTTTCAGAGCTATAAGAAGTTATATTTTTATCTTCATAACTTGCTAAACCTAGCTCATAGCTTATATTGTATTCAATTGCCTCAAAAACACCTTCAATAGATATATTTTCTAGATTTAAAGGTAATTTATTATCGTTTAAATAATTACCTTCATAATACCAATTAACAAATTGGTATCCTTCTAGACTAGGTTCTTTTAACAATAAGCTTTCGCCATCTAAAATAGTATATGAATTAGGATTTGGATTAGTAACATCATTTGTTACATCTTTTGAACCAATAGAAAATGTATAATTTATATCATAATTAATAGGTTCAAATTTAGCATATAAAGATGTATCTTTATCGATCGTTGTGTTAGTATACTTTGTATTAAAATCACTATCTAAATACCAACCAACAAAGTTATATCCGTTTTTATCTAATTCATCACCATCATATAATGTTACCTTCCCTGTTGTTTGTGAAGTAGCTACTACTTCATTATCAACATAAAAATAAACATTATAGTTTGTTTGGTTATTACCGCTATCAACATTAGTCTTAGAACAAGCTCCTAAAATTAATAAAATTAATATCGGAATAATAACCTTAAACCGTTTAAACATACGTAGATCTCCTCCTTTTATTATAAGATGCATGAAAACTATAAATATTCATAATATTTATAGTTTTTTACATAAAAAAAGTGAAGCACTTAAGCTTCACGATTTATCGTTAATGATTAATATTATTTGTAATATTTGATTTAATTTTTAATCTGTTTATAGCTCTCGCAAGTCTAGCTTGAGTAGTATAAAACTCTTGTCTACTCATTTTTTGAAGTAGTTTTTCTCTAGCTTTTTCTTCAGCTCTTTTAGCTCTATTCATATCTATTTCTTCAGGTCTTTCTAATGAATCTACTAATATTAAAACTTCATTATTTTCTATCTTAAACATACCTGAAGATATTGATAAAATATCTTCTTTTTCTTCATTATATTTAATTTTTAATATTCCTGGTATTATAGCTCCAAACATATTATAATGATGGGCTAAAACACCATAACTTCCGCTAGATGTTGGCAATACTAAAGATAGACATTTACCTTCATAAAAAGCTTTATCAGCAGCTAATATTTTAACACTAAAATTATTCATGGCTACCTTCTAGGGTTTTAGCTTTAGCTATTACGTCTTCAATTGTACCAACATTATAAAATGCGGCTTCCGGATAATTATCCATTTTACCATCAATTATAGCTTTAAAACCTTTTAGTGTGTCTTCTAAACTTACGTATTTACCTAAAATGCCGGTAAATTTTTCTGCAACAAACATTGGTTGAGCTAAAAATCTTTGAATTTTACGAGCTCTATAAACAGTTAATTTATCTTCATCTGATAATTCATCCATACCTAGAATAGCTATAATGTCTTGTAATTCATTATACTTTTGTAAGATTTCTTCAACTTTTCTAGCTATTTGATAATGTTCTATACCAACGATATCTGGTTCTAAGATGCGTGATGATGAAGCAAGTGGATCAACAGCTGGATAAATGCCTTGTTCAGCTATTTTTCTGCTTAAAACTGTGGTTGCATCTAAATGAGAGAAAGTCGTTGCCGGTGCAGGATCGGTTAAATCATCTGCTGGAACATATATCGCTTGAATTGAAGTTATTGAACCATCATCAGTTGATGTAATTCTTTCTTCTAATTGTCCAAGTTCTTCAGCTAATGTTGGTTGATAACCAACAGCTGATGGCATTCTACCTAGTAATGTAGAAACTTCACTACCAGCTTGAACAAAACGGAAAATGTTATCGATAAAGAATAGAACATCTTGTTTTTGCTCATCTCTTAAATATTCTGCCATTGTTAAACCTGTTAAAGCAACCCTCATTCTAACCCCAGGTGATTCATTCATTTGGCCAAAAACTAAGGCTGTTTTGTCAATAACACCACTGTTTTTCATTTCTAAATAAAGATCATTACCTTCTCTACTTCTTTCACCAACCCCAGTGAAAATAGAAAAACCACCATGTTTCATTGCCACATTATTAATTAATTCTTGAATTAGAACTGTTTTACCAACTCCGGCACCACCTAATAAACCAATCTTACCACCTTTTTGATAAGGTAATAATAAGTCGATAACTTTAATTCCTGTTTCTAATATTTCAATATCTACTTTTTGACTAGAAAATTTAGGCGCTTTACGATAAATAGGCCAATATATAGTATCTTTTGGTAATTGTCCATTATCATCAATAGTATTACCTAACACATTAAATATTCTTCCTAAAGTGTTCTTCCCAACTGGAACTTTTATTACATCATTAGTCGATATAACTTCCATATTTCTAGCAATACCATCACTACTAGATAACATAATTGTTCTAGCTATATTGTTGCCAATATGCATAGCTACTTCCATATATCTTTTTTCATGATTTACATTTACATAAAGTGCTTCCTTAATTTTAGGTAAATTACCATCAAACAAAACATCAACAACGGGACCTGAAACTCTAATTATTTTCCCATTCATCGTATCCCTCCTTCCTACTTCTAGCTTTAGCGCTAGCTGAAATTTCAGTTATTTCTTGTGTAATTGCCGCTTGTCTAACTTGATTATATTCTAATTTTAAAGTATCTATTATTTTCTTAGCATTATCATTAGCTTCACTCATAGCCATCATTCTTGCTTCTTGTTCGCAACAAAAACTATCAACTAAAGCACTATAAATAAAACCAGATACATAGCTTTTAACTATACCATTTAAAACCTCTTCTAATGATGGATAATAAATTAAATTGTTTGCGGCATTATCTTCTAAAACATCATTAAATAATGCTCTATGAAATGGTAAGATTCGATACATATTAGCTTCACCGACTAATCCGTTTTTTAAGTCTGTATAAATAACAAATAATTTAGTAAACTTAGATTTATTAAATTCTTCTAATAAAAGATCAGCAATTTCTCTAGCTCTATGCATATTAGGATCAATAGCGGTAAATAAGAAATCTTCTACATATTTAATCTTATGTTCTTTTAAATAATGTCTACCATATTCGCCTACTACATATAATTTTGTTTTTGGGAAATCACTAATCATTTGTAATGTCTTTTTTATTACATTTTGATTATAAGACCCAGCAAGTCCTTTATCTGCTGTTATAACTAAAGCTATATATTCAATATCTTTTTTATCAACCTGATCAATCGGATAAAAATAAGGACTGTTAATATTACTATTAACTCTAAACATTCTTTTAATTTCTGATCTTAACGCATCAAAATAAGGCCTTGTAGCATCGAATTCTGCTTTAGCTTTTCGTAATTTATTAGATGCGATCAAATACATCGCATTAGTTATTTTGTGCGTGTCTTCAACGCTTTTAATTCGCTTTTTTATATCTTTAGCATCAGCCATTTAAATCACCAGCATTTAAGAATGTTTTGGCTTTATTAATAATTTCTTCTTTCAATTCTTCAGTTAGTACACGATTTATTTCAATATTTTGGCATAATGTCTGTTCATTTTTATTAAAATATTCTAAGACTTGTTCTTTAATCTTTGTGATTTGACTAATCGGAAATTTCACATATAAACGCGCTAAAGATGTTAATAAAATTATAACTTCCTCATATTGTTTTAAAGGTTTATGTAAACCTTGCCGTAATATTTGCATTAAACAAGCACCATATGCTAACTCATCTTTAGTACTTTGGTCTAAGTCACTAGCAAATTGTGTGAAAACTTCAATTTCGCGATATTGAGCTAAGTCAAGACGAAGAGTACCGGTTGCTTTTTTCATTGCTTTAGTTTGAGCATCACCACCAACTCTAGATACCGATAAGCCAATGTTAATAGCCGGTCTTTGTCCACTAAAAAACAAATCACTTTCTAAAAATATTTGACCATCTGTAATGGATATGATGTTGGTAGGAATATAGGCTGAAACATCACTAGATTGTGTTTCAACAATCGGTAAAGCAGTAATACTACCACCACCATTAGCCAAACTTAATTGCGCACTTCTTTCTAGTAATCTTGAATGAAGATAAAATACATCACCTGGATAAGCCTCTCTACCTGGTGCTCGGCCAAGTAATAAAGAAATTGTTCGATAAGCAATAGCATGTTTAGATAAATCATCATAGACAATTAATACATCTTTACCATTATGCATAAAATATTCAGCCAATGATGTACCAGCATAAGGTGCGATGTATTGTAGTGCTGATTCATCACTAGCAAAAGAAGCTACCACAACTGTGTAATCTATTGCATCATGTTGTCTTAATGTTTCAACAAGGCGAGCTACACTAGAAGCTTTTTGGCCAATCGCAACATAAATACAAATTACATCTTTACCCTTTTGATTTAAAATTGTATCTAAAGCTATACTAGTTTTACCGGTTTGTCTATCACCTATTATTAACTCTCTTTGGCCTTTACCAATTGGGAACATCGCATCAATTGTTAAAATTCCCGTTTCTAATGGTCTATTAACAGGCATTCTATCAATAATAGTCGGGGCAGGCTGCTCAATTGGTAAATATGTATTAGTTTCTATTTCACCCTTACCATCTATCGGATTGCCAAGGGCATCTATTACTCTACCTAAATAAGCATCACCAACGCCAATTCCTGCCGTTTTATTTGTACGATAAACAGCCATTCCTTCTGATACATCTTCATTATTACCAAATAAAATAGCTGAAGTTGTATATTCGTCAATTGACATAATCATACCCTTAACACCACTGTAAAAGATGACTATTTCGCCATATTTTACTAAGTCAAGGCCTTTGATTGTAACAACGCCATCAATTACGCTGACTACACTTCCCATTTGTCTAGGATCAATTTTTGGTTTAAAGTTTTCAACTGTTTCTTTAATAATAGGAATAATGTTTTTGTTTTTATCAATAGCTGCAATTTCTTTTATTAATTGTTCAAGTCTACCTTTAGTAGTCCAATCATAAATATCAGAGCCAACTTCTAAAATAAAACCAGCTTTAATATTAGTATCTTTGATAAAAGATAAGTTAACATCACCATATTTATGCTCAAGAAATTCTAATATTTTTGCTTCTTGTTCTTCACTAGGACAGATATTAGAGTATAAAACAGCATTAATTGTTTTCATCATCTTCACTATCCTTAGCAGCTTCTAAAAATTGTTCAAATATTTCACTCGTATTACTACTTGCTACTTTTCTAGTAGCTTCAGTAACTAAATTCTTAATTTCCTTATTAGCACTATCTAATATCTTGTCTTTTTCTCTATTAGCATTAATAGTAGCTTTTTTCAAAATATCATCAGCTTCTTTTAATGCCAATTCTTTTTGTTCTTCTCTATAAGCAGCTAATTCTTGATCAGCTAAAGCTCTTTTATTTGCAATCTCATTAGCTAAATTATTAAGTTTTTCTGTAACTTCTTCTTCCTTAATTTTAGCATTATCTAAATTAGTTTTAGCTTTATTTTCTAATTCATCATAATGTGCTTTTCTTTTTTCCATAAATTTTTTAACTGGTCCATATAACAAAAAATATAGCCCACCAACTAAAATAACAAAATTAAGTAAATGAAGGAGAATTTGTTGCCAATCTATATTTAGCGGAATATCTGCAAGAAACATAAAATTCACCTATCTTTATAATACAAATATAATTAAAATACCTACAATTAAAGCATAAATAACAACAGTTTCAATAAAAACTAGCCCTAACATAAAGGCAGATCTAATTTTTCCTTCTGCCTCAGGTTGACGACTAATAGAATCACTTGCTTTAGCTACTGCTAAACCCATAGCTATAGTACCACCTAAAGCCGCCATACCGATAGCTAAACCTGCCGCTAAAGCCTTAAATCCATCTGTGTTATCAGATACAACAACTTCTTCAGCTAAATTACTAGCAACAAGGTTACTTGTTAAATAATTTAGATTACTTGTATCATTACCTTTAAACACAAATAAAAGCACCATTACACAAACTAAAACACCAATACCAAATAATAAAGCATAACTTATTTTTTTAAAATTTTTCATGATTTCCTCCTATGCTACAACTTCTTTAACTCTTTTTTTCTTCTTAATTTTCACTTCTGATACTTCGCCATAGAACAAAGCTGTTAATAATGTTAAAACATATGTTTGAACTAAAGCGTGAATCAAAGTAAATAACACTCCTACAACTACAGGTAATACAAAACTTAACGCGACATAGTAATAAACTAATTCTGTTACTAACAATCCACTAAGCAAGGCACCAAACAATCTAAAACTCATAGATATTGGTAGCGAAAACTCTTTTAATGTTAAAACTACACCCTTAGCTTTGTTAGCTTTAATACCACCAAACATTATAACCAAATAACTTAAACAACCAATCATTATAGCCCCATTTATATCGGATAAAGGTGCAGGTAAAGACATCGGTTCACCCGTAATACACATAATTTCAATTCCAACTAATTCAAATAAAGTCCCAAAAAATATGTAAACACCAGCCCCAAAAATATAAGCTCCTAAAAACCTATTGTGATGGGGACTATTTGATTTAGCCATATTATCAAAAAATGATACTGCTTCTTCTAAAACCATTTGAAATTTACCCGGTTGATATTTAAATCTTGGTATAACAAATATTCTAATTATTAATGCAACAATCAATAATCCAAAAGTAACAAAATAACTAGAAATTAAGCCTGGATTTACATCAATTAAACCAAACAAAGAGACTTTATTTCGCTCATGCAAAACAGCATCAGACATAGCTTCTTGAATCGTTTCCCCTTTTTGATGACCAGGAACTAATAACGCAGCTATTAATAATATAATTATTAAACTAGCATAAATAATTAAACTTATTTTCTTTCTTTTTTTACTCATTTTATCTAATCACCTTCTTTAGGTATCTCATTGCTAAATGATATCACTTTATATTACTTTTAGCAAACATATTAAACGCTTTCAACAAAAAAAGTCACAATTAATGTGACTTAAATAAGTGGTAACATGCTATTAAAAAAGCTCCATTACCAGGTAAATACAAAGGCAATATTTCTTCTTCTGGTTTTTGCATATTATGACCATTTTTTAAATATGTATTTTTAGAATAATCAGCTAATAACATCTTAATAGCTTTATCTTTATAACCAAGATTATAATATGCTAACGCAAGCGAAGGAAAATCCCATCCCCATAATGAATTAAAATTCCAAGTTTCATTTATTTTATTTAAAGAATTTAATACAACATTTCTATCTAATCTTTTACTCTTAAAGAAACTATAAGCCATAATTGGCAGTGGGTGGTCTTTATTAAATTTAATATAAGTTTCATTTGTATTAATATGCCCTTCATAACATGAAGCAATTACTTTAGGCTTAACTGCCTTATTAACTATATCTCTAGAAACAGCAGTACCATAACCATAACTATTAGCTAAATCTAACACATAACAAAAATATTCTACTTCTAAAATTGGACTAAATGTTGTTAGTGGATCATAACATTCACAAGCAGGGATTAAAGGATAATCTAAATAATAGGTATCATCTTTTTTATAAAAGAAAGAGGTTAAACAAGCTAATGTTTCTTTAATTAAGATATCATATTTCGATAAATTAAAATCTTGATTTAATCTTTTTATCTCTAATAACATAAACACTAAATGTGGTTGTTGCCACATTAACAAAGGCCCAATGCTTGAAGGAGAATCAAGGCCTGAAGGATCAGTTATTTTTGGCCATCTACAACCATTAAAACCGTTTGTTTTAGCTCTTTTTTTAGCTTCTTCATAAATAGAAAAATAATAATCTAGACTATTAATAACTTCTTCATAAGCCCCATAATAAATTAATCCTAAATGATGCCATAGATGCATCTCTAAATGAAATTTACCATACCAACTATTACACGTTAATCCGGTTTCTGCTGGTGGAAATTTACCACATGAATTTATTCTTATTAAATAAAGCGATAAAATAATTCTTCTATTTATTTCCTCATTATTAGATAAATAATTATTTAATTTTAAGAAATATTCTTCTAAAGAACATAAATTATTTTCATTGTTGTTAATATCTAAACTTAACTGTAAATAATCATTATTACTAAAACCAATTTCTTTATCTTTTACGATAACTAAACCATTAGTTTCATATTTAATTATATCTTTACGGTAATCATCCTCTATTTTTATTAAGTTATTATTTATTTCTAATTTATTAACTAACTCATTTAAACAACCATATTTATTGTAATCCGCTTTAAAAGACCTAAATTTTACAATTAGACCTGTATTTAATAATTTAGATTTTACTTCAATAATTAATTTGTCTTTATCATGACAAACTCTAGTAATAACTTGAATATTTTGATTATTATATTTGAAGTTTGAATATAATGTGCCATGAATTAGATCTAATTCTTGGTCTATATTTGATATATCATCTTTATTAATTAATTTATCATTATAATAAAAAGCTAAATTAAACATGTTATATTTAAAATAATTAGTTCTTAAATCATTAAAAGCTTCTTCCTGATTAGTACTATCCGTCATATAATTTACAATTCTATTATAAGCTTGATAACTTTTTAATTTAATTTCTTTTTTGGCCTCTTTATAAGCAAATTTTTCTTCCATACTAAGTAAAGGAAAAACTTTATATTCATTAACTAAAGTTTGCAATCCTGTTACATCTGCCGTAAAAACAAAACTACCATTACCGACTGATAAAGGATTTAATACATCTATTTCTTTATTAATAACATTATATTTTTTTATTAAATCTAGATTCATAATAATAAAATTCCTAATATAAAACTTAATATATTAGCTAAAAATACATAAGTAACGGCAAAACCTTTAGTACCTTTTTTAAATGTTAATAAATAAGTTATTAATTCTAAAATTAAAACAATAATTTCACCTAATATTAAAATTATAACTCCTAAGCCTGTAAAATATGTAACTAGATTTACTAAAACATTTAAGATAATTTGCGTCACGATATTAGTAAATAAAATAATTAAAAATTCACGTTTTTTAAACCATTTAATAAAAATTAGAGCAACTAATAACTCAACCGCAATAGTAATAACTATTCTTAAAACTAAAAATAATATTTCTTTAGTGTAATTATAATTATTCGTAAGTTTAATATTGCCATCACTTAAACTTACTTCATAATAACTACTAAAGGCATAACAAGAATAAACTTGACTAATTGAAAATGAATCTGTATCTATGTTATAAATTAACACTTTAAAATCATCAGGTGGATAATAATACCATCTGTATTCATTATTTTCATTAACGGAATATGGTAAACCATAAAAATAATAATCATCTTGATAATTTAAAAACTTAATAAATATATAAAATGGCGTATTATAACTAGTCGCCTCATAAAAATTATCCAGATTTTCAGCATAACTTAATTCATCAGAACTATATTTTTCAAAACTTATCCAAGGCCCATTATATTCATCCTCACCTAATAATGTAATATATAGGTTTGATGTATCATCACTAAATTGAAGACTAATAAATGGTTTAGGGCCTGTATCAGCTGAAACTAATGGTGTTATAAATAAAATTAAAAATAAAGAAAGTAATAACCATAATTTTTTCATTTTCTTCAACTCCTTAAATAATTAACTAATTCATCATAATCATTTACTACTTCTTCATTTAAGACTGCCGTAAATAACTTTTTTAAATTTTGTCCTATTTCTTTTCCTTGATAACCAAGCTTTATCAAATCGTTACCATTAATTTTTAAGTCAGAAATTTTTAAAACTTCATTATCTTCATATATTTCATTTATTATTTCTACTATTTCTTTAATTTTTAATGGTTTAACATTTAAATGGTCTCTTTGATCTGCTTGTTTTAAATCTAATAATTGGAATAATAAATCTTTACTTTCGTTAGGAGTTCTAATAATAAGCCTTTTTATTAATCGTTTATTAGCATCAATTAAACAATCATGTTCTTTAACTAAATAATATAATTTACTTTTTTCTTCATTTGAAAGCTTTAATCTATTAGCTATAATTTTACTAATAGATAATGAAATATCAGCATGATTATAAAAATGTCCTCTTATTCTCCCATCTTTAATTTCTTCACTATAAGCTTGGGGTTTACCTATATCGTGTAGTAATGCAGCTAAACGACTAATGAAGTTAGGTTTAGTATAACTTACGACATAGCAAATATGACTATAAACATCATGAGCATGATAAGGATTGTTTTGATTAAAATCGAAACAAGGTTTAAGTTCCGGTATAAAGTTTGCTATTATGTCTTTATAGTTTATTAATGTATTAAATGCATTATAACCTAATAAAATTCCTTTTAATTCTTCTCTAATTCTTTCTCCTGATATATATTTTAATATTTCAGGAGCCAAATCTAGGCTAGCTTTTAAGGTGTATTCTTCCATATTAAAACCAAGCTTAGAAACAAATCTCAATCCTCTTATTATTCTAAGATAATCTTCACTAAATCTTTTATATGGATCTCCTACTGTTTTAATTAATTTATTTTTTAAATCAGTTATACCACCAAATAAATCTACTAAGCCAATTTTTTCATTATATGCCATAGCATTAATTGTAAAATCTCTTCTAGCTAAGTCATTTTTTAAAGTTCTAGTGAAGGTAACTTCACTAGGATGACGGCCATCTAAATAATTTTTATCTTCCCGATATGTGGTTATTTCTATTTGCCTTTTTTTAAAAAAGATTGTTATAGTACCATGTTTTTCACCATTTTTATTAATTATTTTATAATCTTTAAATATTTCTTTTATTTCTTCTGGGGTTCTATCGGTAGTAATATCCCAATCATTAGGTGTTAAATTTAATAAACTATCTCTAACACAACCACCAACGATATAAGCCTCACCATAATTATTTAAAATAGCTAAAATCTCTTTAACATATTGCGGAATTTTAATAACCATAATAACACCTTCTATTATGATTATATCATAAATAGAATTAAATTATTATTTTTTAATTTAATGAATTTAAATAAAATGCTAAATAATAATAAGGAATTGTTAATATATCATTATTTTCATCATAACCATAATGATTATTTGACACTTTAAGAACCATGCTTTTTTTGTTATGCATTCTATATTCTGCTATCGAATTTAATGAACCTTTATTTTTTTTACAATCTATTGGAATTACAACACCACCTAAATCGATCAAAAATTCTAATTCACTATTTCGTTTACCTTTCCAATAAAACAAATTATAATTTCTAGCAACCAATTCAATAGATATATAGTTTTCATAATAAATTCCAGAAAGCGCATTATATTTATTTAATACAAAGGTTTTAGCATTTAAACCACTTTGATATGTAAATAGCCCCATATCTGCTAAATATAAACGATACATTGAATCACTGCTTTCTATTAGCGGTGTTGTTACATATTCTTTTAATAAGTAAGATTTGTTAATAATATTAGCTGCTATTAACCATTCTATTGGTGTAAAAATATCCCTGTTTTTATAATTTTCATTAATTTGAGTCGGTTTAAAGTTCTTATTTTTCTTATTTAATTGTGAATAAATATTTCTAAATATCAGCCTACTTTTCATGATTGACTCGGTGCTTGCTTGATATAGTTCCATATCATTTAAATAATCCGAATAAATTTCTGCAAGTTTATTAGAAACTTTCAAATATGCATTAGCCTTATTATCTTTATATTTAATAAATGTATTTACGGCTTCTGGCATTCCACCTACAAATAAATAGTCGTTAAAAACGTCCATCAAATCTTTATGTATTTCTTCATTGATGTATGTTTTATTTATAAATGTTTTTTTTATGTAGTCATAAATATTTTTCTTATAGTTATACACAAATTCATCAAAAGTCAAAGGATAAATAATCAATCTATTAATCTTACCTACTGGAAATAAAAAGCTCTTATTTGCATATCCTCCTCTTTTATGTGCATACCTATTTATTTTAATTCTAACTAGTGAATCGGAAACTATTACTGGTATTTCTCTTTTTAGTTCACAAAAATGCTTCATCATTTTAATTATTGGTAAGCATTCTTGTGCCTCATCAAAAAATAAAAGATGATTTTTGTCTGGTATAAAATCGTAACGTATTTGAATATATTCTAGAACTTTGGTCAAGTTATCATTTTTGAAAACATATTCTACAAAATCAAGTTCATTAGAACAATCAATTTTTAAATAATTATTTTTATAATATTCTTTTGCGAATAATTCTTCTATGAGATAGGTTTTTCCAACTTGTCTAGCCCCTAAAACTAAAAGGGGCTCCTATCCTCATCATCCTTCCGTTTCAATAGATCATTTAAATATTTTCTTTCCATTTCGCACCATCCTCTATCATATGTTACACCTTTTTGCAAGTTTGATTTTATCATATGTTGCACCTTTTTGCATGAAAAAAAGTTAAGCAGCCGCTTAACTAATTTAATTATTATTTAATTTAGATCCATATTTAGGTAATAAATCACTTGCTCTTTTGCGCATAAAAATACATATAATACCACTTATAATACCTGTAATAATACTAAGTAAAAGTATTATTGGTAAATAATAAATTATCCCCATTGTTTTAGTTATAATTATTGCTGTAAATATTTGACCTAAAACATGGCATACACTACCAAATACAGATACTGTTATTGTTGATAAAAACTTAAATCGTGAAAAGATAAACATAATTATAAAGCTTAAAATTCCACCAAACAAGGACATGAAGAAAACAACGTTTAATAATGTGCCTCTGATTATTGCTACTAAAAGAATTCTAGCTATTAATATTACAAAAGCATTATACCATTTGTTTTCATATAAAATAAATAAAGTAATAACATTAGCTAAACCTAGTTTAACTCCTGGTATTGGAATGGGGATAAATGTTTCAACATAAGAAATAACTATTTCTATAGCTAATAATAAAGATAGGATAATACAATTTCTTAATTTTTTATTATTCATAAATTATTCCTATCTCTATAGAATTTGGTACACAAATTATTGGAATATCCCCACTATCAATAATTTTACCCCGGTTATAACAAATTTGATCTGGACAACCTGAACTTATTACCCAGCATCCGTCTTTATCTGCACCTATAATCATTGTTGTGCTTGCACCATCTATTTTTATTTCTACTTCATCTACTATTGTTGTTAAATTTAAACGATATATTTCTACATCATTTTTTTTAATAACCATATATTTTTGTTCGCCTTTATCAGGGGCTAAATAAATAAAAGCGCCTAATATAATTGTCACAATAAATATAGCAATAATAATTGCTGCGTCATACCAATGAAATTTCATAATACACCTTCTGACGCATAATATATTTCACCGTTTTTAGTAATTATAACCTGCAAGTCTTTTTCTAATATAAATTCATTTCTTTCTTCATCTGGCATTACATATAGCGCTGTTGACATTGCATCTAAATAGCCTGAATCTTCACCTATTACAGTTACACTATCAATATAGTTAACTGGTTCTCCTGTAAGTGGTGAAATTAAATGATGGTATATTTTATCTCTGTTTTGTTGAGATGGACTTGAGGTAACTATAGCTTCATTTGAGCCTTTGATGTTTGTTATTCCTAAATTTAATTTATTACGCCAATTACCATTTTCCCTAATATAAACAATTGTATTTTGACTATTAATTAAAAAATAAAGATCTCCATCTTTAGCATCTTTTACCTTGTCTGCTGATTCAGAACCATAATATGCTTTTGCTCCAGCCTTAGCTTTTAGTTCAATGTTTCTACCATCTATATGCCAATAACCATCAATAATTTCAATCTTAGGGTTTGAGTTAGGATAACCAAAAACATATGATAATATTACATTATAATAATTTTGCGTTGGTTGTTCACTCATAAGTAAATTAGAAGACCCTGCATTTAATAAATAATATTTACAGTTATTTTTTAAATATTTGTATGCTTCGTTAGTTGCATAACCTTTAGCTATTCCACCTAAATCTATTAAAGCACTGTTTTCAGTCACGTCATTACAAATAGTAACTAGATTATTTTCACCAAATTCTAAATATGTATTTCTAGCCACACTAGTATAAAATGTTTTTTCACCTAAACTTGGCATACTGCCAACATAATTAATATAATCTTTCCATAAATGATTTAATTCACCCATAAATGGATTAAAGTATCCATTTGTTTCTTCTTGCATTTCTTGAGCAAACTTAAGTAGGTCATATAACTCTTTAGAGACTTGCATTGATCTATTTTGATTTAAAATAGCCAATTCACTTTCATTATTTTGACCATAAATTGAATCATAACCATCATCTGAAATATTATCATATTTTTCATAAATAGCTTTTACATTTTCATATATTTCATTAGCCTTAGCTTGTGATTTTTCATATACTTGTAAATTGATCGCCGTACCCATACTAGCAAAATAACCACTATAAAGTTTATATTCATCATTATTTATATTGTTGTTATTATTAAAATCATACATACAACCAGCTAAAAAGAGTGTTATAAATAACATTAATATAAATGAATATATTTTTTTCAATTTATCAACTCCTTATAGCTCGTTTATTATATCAATAATCCTTTAAGCATGCAATATAAAACGCCTATTCGTTTTGTCAAATAGACGTTTAATTTTTAATATTTTTTATCATTATCTGCAGGGTGTTCAGCTAAATAAGCTTTAATTTTAGCTGCCACTCCGGCTTTAGCACCTGGTTTACATAATTCTATACTAGATGCTTCACCCTTAACTATAGCAGTTGCATAACCATTACAACCAGGATAACCACAAGCACCACAGTTTGCGTTAGGTAAAATGGCTGTGATATCGGTTACTCTTGTATCTT
Organism: uncultured bacterium; assembly: GCA_949293265.1. GTDB lineage: Bacteria > Bacillota_I > Bacilli_A > Acholeplasmatales > Anaeroplasmataceae > CALUXS01. The sequence goes on along the minus strand of CASFCK010000004.1, from coordinate 53,359 downwards.
CTTTAACATAGAATATTTTAGCAGCTACAGCTAAGCCAAAGCCGAATAAAGCTCCAAGGCCAGCTAATATTAGAACAGCCCATAATATTGTTAATGCATCCATATTATTTACCTTCCTTTTTTACTTCATCATGTATTTTATTTAAAGCACATGTTATTTCTGTACATGATTCACATTTTAAACTATCAGATATATCCTTACATTCGGGTGGTACGGGAGTTTTTTTATTAATAACATAACTAATAAAGAAAATTGCTATTAATAAAACTATAACTCCTATACCTAATATTAAAGGCCACATTATTGAATCATTCCACTAATGCCCATAAATGCAAGGGCCATTATGAAAGCTGTAATTAAAGCAATTGGGATTCCTTTAAATGCTTTAGGAATATTTGAAGATTCCATTCTTATTCTAATTGTAGAGAATAAGAATATTACTAAAGCAAAACCAATAGATGTACCAAGAGCATTACCCATTGAATCAAGGAAATTATAACCCATACTACTATTTTCTGTAGCTACACCAAGTACAGCACAGTTTGTAGTAATTAATGGTAAATAAACACCAAGGGCACTATATAAACCAGGACTATATTTTTTAATAATCATTTCAACAAGTTGTACTAATGAAGCGATTACTAAAATATAAACTAAAGTATCCATAAAGGCAATATTAGCAGGAACTAATATAAAGTTATAAATAGGCCAACATACTGCCGCTGCTATAACTATAACGAATACTACTGCAGCACCCATACCTATTGCAGATGAAGGTTTTTTAGAAACACCAAGGAATGGGCAAATACCATAGAAACGTGATAAGGTAACATTGTTAATTAGCATTGCATTAACAATACCTAAGATAAATGCTAAAAACATATTATGCCGCCTCCTTTACAGTTTTTGTTTCTGTTTTAGCTGCTTCAGCCATTTTTGCTAATTTAGCTTTTTTTAATTCTTCGATTCTAGCCTTTTCAGCTCTAATTTCTTTTTCCGTTTTATGATTTTTATGATATTGAATAACTGCTAAAATACAAGCTAAGGTTAAGAAACCACCTGGAGATTGAATAAGCATTGGAATAGCATAAGTTTTAAGTGGAGTCCATTCTACTAGTGGTATAAATGTAAATATTTTACCAAAAGTAAATCCACCTGTTCCTAAGAATTCTCTAATAAATGCCATAATTAATAATGCTAAAGCAAAACCAACAGACATTCCAAGTGCATCTACTAAACTAGATAACGGACCGTTTTTGCTTGCATATGCTTCTGCACGACCAAGAATAATACAGTTAACAACGATTAAAGAGATAAATACTCCAAGTGTTGAATATAATTCTGGTAAGAATGCTTCGCAAAGCATTTTAACTATTGTAACAAATGTAGCAATAATAACTATATAAGCAGGTATTTTAACTTCTGCAGGAATTACTTTTCTAAGTAAAGAAATTAATACGTTAGAACCAATTAAAACAAATAGGAATAATATTGCCATACCTATTGCTGATTCAATTGATGTTGTAGTAGCAAGTGTAGGACAACAACCAAGTAAACCAACAAGGACTGGGTTTTCAACTATTATGCCTTTTAAAAAGTTCTTCTTTTGATTAACTTTTTCCATTAGTTATTACCTCCTTTTAGAGTTTCATAAGCATTAAATGCTTTTGCTAATAAATCTTTAACAAGTTGTGTGCCAAGAGTAGCACCAGATACAGTAGCAGTTTCAGCCACTTCAACAGCCGTCATGCCTGCAGTGAAACTTGCCACATAATCAGCAATTTTTTGTGGCCAACTTGCTGTTTGTCCATTCTTGATAATGTCAATACCTACCAATTTACCTTCATTATCAATACCAATACCAAGTGTTAAATCCCCACGTTTGTGTTTTCCACTTACAACGAAGAAATAACCTAATTCACTTGTAGAATTTTTATCAAATGGACCTGTAGCACCTACAATACGATAACCAAAATCTATACCTTCAGGTAAATTTGTTAATATTTCAGATCTACCTGCAACCATACCAGGGAATACTTTTCTTGCTGCAGCTTCATATGTGCTATTATTTGTTTGGCCATGTTCGTTCATCGCAATCATTATTGCTAATTTAATAGTTTCTATTGTATATGATGCACCAGATACTGCATCAAATTTAATATTTGTAATTTGTTCAGCTGTCATGCCTGATACAAACACATTTGGATTAGTATTTGTCCATTCATCAACATTAGAATGATTGTTACCAAGATCAAATACTTTATTAAATGTGCCATCGGCATTAAGACTAACTAATATTCTATTGTATCCAAAACTACCATCACCAGGACCATAAATATTTGTTAAATAAACTATATATGCATAACCTAAATCTTTACTAGCGTTATCTCTAACTTGTACTGAAGCTAATACATCATTAGAATTAATTATATCTAATACTATTGAATCAGCTTTTGAATAATTAGAGAAAGCCTTAGAAATAGATTCATCATAATCTGTTAATTTAGCAAAATTAAATGTTTCATTTATAATAGCAACTACATTATTTTTAGCTTCTTCAGAACCAGTTAATTGTAAAATTTCTTGTTTTGTCATATTTGCTTTAATACTATCATAGAATGCTTTTTCTTCACTAGATAATTCACCTAAAGCTACATATCCTTGATATAGACCATAAGTACTCATAGCAATCATAACATTATTTCTTGCAAACGCATATCCTAAAGTTTGACCAGCTACATAATTAGAAACGCCTTTAACTTCCATAGCAAAGCTTATTGTTTTATCTTCTACTTTTTCTAATAAATTTACACCTCTAGTATAAATTGCAAACGGGAATAAATCTTTAACTGCTAATTCATAATCAACTATATTAGAAGATATTGCTCTAAATTCTTGCATAGCTATTAAAATAGCAAGTCTAGTCATTTCTACAGTGTAAGATGAGTGAGCTTCTGCATCATTTGTAGGATTATAATCAATTTTATTAACATCTTCTTCTGTCATACCCGTATCAAAGAAATCTAAAACACCAGATATAGAACCATGATTGTTTTCAACATCATAGATGCTGATTAATGAGCCATCCTTAGCTATATGAACTAAAATATAATTACGTGAATATACATCCATGCCTTTAACAATGTATGCATGACTTTCATCTGCTAATTTAATACCAGATATTGTTTCAGGATATAAGAATTCATTTTCTCCTTCAGGAAGTCTAGTAGCACTAGTTAAATCTACATCGCCTAAAGCATCAATATAAATTTGATTGTCGCTATATAAATCAGGTTTAGCATATACTTTGTTTTTGCTTTCAGCTATACATAATCTTAATGCATATTTTACAAGTTGTGATGCATAAGAACCAGCTTCAAAATATGGAGCAACTCTAATGTCACTATCATTGCAACCTATTAAATCATTTAAATAAGTTTCAACTCTACCTTGTAGTGTATCTGCAAATGAACCACTTATATTAGTTTGACCTTTTGTTTCATATTTTGTCATTATTGAACCAATATAATTACCTTCAGCACTAACACCTACAATTAAACTCATTAATACATCTTCATTTTCAACAGTTAAGAAATATACATAACCTAAAACTTGATCATCTAAAAAATTAGCTGAACCAACTACTTGATAAGCTTTAGATATAGCTGTATTTGTTATAGTTATTTTATTTGTTTTTCTCATAACTGCATTATTGAACAATTGTTTAATATAAAGCTCATCAGAAATACTTTCAGTTAAAGTATTACTATAGGCATCCATAGCTATTTTAATACCTAAAGTAGCAATTTCTGAAGTATAAGAAGCACCAATTTCAATAGCTTGATCAGAATTTCCTTGAGCTATAATCTCTGTCATGTCACTACCATCTTCAAAGACTGTAGAAATTTCTGTTAAATCAGCATGATTATTTTCAACATCAATTAACTTCTTATAAGTACCATCACTATTTAATGCTACACACATAACATTATAGCCATATGCATTTTCTAATCTAATAATATAGGCATAACCTAATACTGTTTCGCCATTTTTAGCAGTTACTGCTTGAATTATATTTGTTCTATTAACGTCTTTAATCACTTCAAATGTAACTTCACCAAATAAAGTTTCATAATATGAATTATATGATTCAACTTCAGCCATACATTCAATTACTAATGATTTATAATGTATAGAACCAACTGTAGCACCACTTACTGTGCCTACACCTTCAACATCACTTTGTGACATACCTGCAGTAAAGTTATTATGATAATCATCAAGTAAACCTGAAGCTGTACCAGTTTGAACATTAGAAATATCTTGAACACCTTGTAATTTACCATCAGTTTTTACAGCTACCATCAATGTTAAGGTACCATCTAATTCATTAGTGCCACTAATTACATAGGCATTACCAAGAACATTACCTGAAGCATCATATAAAATCTTACCTTCAGAAATATTTTCTGATTTAAATTCTTCTATTGCTTGACTCTTAGATAAATCAACGCCAGTAAATGCTTTTTCATAATAAGAATCATAACCAAGTTGAGGACGTTCACCTGTTACTTGTTCAAAGGCTGTAGCTAATAAATCTTTAACAGTGTTAGAAGCAAATGTTGCGCCTGTATAATTATCTTCACTAATAACTTCTTCACCAGTCATACCGCTTGTAAAATTATTCATATAATCAGATAAACTATCAGCTCTACCAGCAGTTTGGCCATTAGATGTAATAAATATGCCAGCTAATGTATTACTACTTGTAATACCTACATATAAACCAATTTCACCATATTTGTTAGAATCTTTAACACATACAACACTACCAAGATTATTTTCACCATTCTTAACAGTTTGGTATTTATCAACATTATCAAGTTTACCTTCAGCATCTACTTTTGTAGTGTAATTATAGAACATAATTCTTGAAGCTAAGTCTTCATCAAATTGATTTTGAGCTTCTTTCATAGCCACAAGTACTGCAACTTTAGCACTAGTTGTAGAAATTGTAGCACCTGCAGTTGTAGCAAGACCATTAATAGCATCATAATTAGAACCAGCTTGCATACCGTTTAAGAAATCTTTAGCAATTGTAGTTGTATCATTTTCACCATAAGGCTTTTGAACAACTTCAATTTGATTAATTTGCTTTAATGTATAATCTTTATTTAAAGCTACCCCAACATTTATATTACCAAATCTATTAGTAACATTAACTTCATAATAATAACCTAAAACATTATTATTACCATCTTTTACTTCATAACCAAGTGTGATTTGTTGAGCATAAATGAATGATGTGTCTTCTATCGTGTTACCCATATCTACACTATCACCAAAGATACCTACTAATTTTTCTTGGATTGGAGACATAATACCTGCTTCACTAAACGCTGCAGCAAGTAAACTTTTCACTAAATTAGAACCATATGTAGCACCTGAATAAACTGGTTGGTTTGCTACATCCGTTGCTGTCATACCTGAACTAAATTGAGTTAAATACTCGTTAATCATTGTGTTTCGGCCACCAGTTTGACCATTTTCAGTACATTTAATACTTTTTAAATTACCTTCGTTATCTAAGGCAACTACTAAAGTAATAGTGCCATAAGAATTTTTGCCTGAAACTTGCATACCATAACCCAAGTCATTACCAGCTTCATCTTTTACTATTACTTTTTCTTTTACATAACTTGATGTAAATCCTTCATTTATAAATTCTGAATTACTAGCTGACATACCTTCAAATAATTCCATATAGGCTGCCATCTTTTGTTCTTCTTGATATTCAGCTATTTTAGGAGCTGTAAATAAGTTAACTCCAGCTGTAGCTAAGGCACAGACTAAACAAATTGAAAATAAGACTAATGTAATTTTTAAATATTTTTTCATTTTAGGAAACCTCCTAAAATCATATTTGTTTCAGGAAGTGGTGTTCTACCTGCTACCGTGAAACAAATTATTAAACATACACAAACTATTACTAAAAAAGTAACAGTAAGTTGAATCCAAGAATAAGTGTTTTTCTTGCCTTGCATAAAATAATCTAAAGCTGAAGCTATAATATTAGCTAATAATATAGCAAAAGCTGTACCTTCAGGATAAGCTCCAATATATCTAATTAAAGCTACCATTAAACCAGCAAATACACCATAAAATAATCTACCAAATTTTGTAACAGGACTAGTAACAGGATCAGTTATCATAAATACTGCCCCAAATAATAATCCGCCAGCAAGTAATTGATATAATAAGAACTCACCTACATTAGTTCCATTTATACAATAAAGCGTAATACCAACACTTAAAGCTACTAAACCAAACCCTAAAAGCATACCTAATGTAGCTCTTACATCAATAGCTCTTCTAATAGTTAAATAGATAAATGCTACAATTAATAAAACTGAACAAACTTCACCCATAGCACCAGGAACATTACCAACAAAAAGATCAAATAAACTATATGTTTGTAATGCATTACCAAAATTAGCCAAATTACCACTAATTTGTGTTAACGGAGTACCACCAGCAATAACACCATCAACTACTACATCTGGTCTAACTGTACTAGCAGCAACATCTCTAGCTGCATCTAATTGATTACTAAAACATAGTAAAACAAAGACAAAACCTAAAGCAGCCGGATTAAAAATATTACTGCCATAAGGTCCATATACTAGTTTACCAAATAAAATACCAACTATTGCGCCTACTATTACTACATACACTGGTGTAGCAGCAGGTAATAATAAAGAAAAGATTAAAGCTGAAATTAAAGGACAATAAATATTATTAATATTAAATTGTTCTACTATTTTCTTAAATCCAACTTTTGTAAATAGCTCTTTTCTTGGCATACCATCAGGCCATTTAATTAAAGCTACACCTACAAATTCTGTTAAAAGCATTGTGATAATAGCTGTTAATATAACATATACACCATTCCATCCGTTTTGAATCATCGCAAATAATGTAATAGGTATTAGAGCTATAATAACATCTAACATCATTCTTTTGACAGAAACTTGCTTTCTAATAAAAGGACTAGTTTCTCTTTTAAATATCATTTTTATTCACCCTACTTCACAAGTCTTTTTGCTTGACGCATATATTCAGTTAAATTAATTTTTGAAGTACATGTATAACCACACATACCACATTCTATACAAGTTTTAACATTTAATTTCTTTAATGCATCAACATCTTTAGTTTTATAAGCTTTCATAATTAAAACCGGCTGTAAACCACATGGACATGAATATACACAAGATGCACAACGTATACAAGGCTCTTCTTTATATTCTTTGGCTTGTAAAACTATAGCTGATGTACAAGACATACTGCATACTGCATCATCTCTTAATAAACATGCTCCCATCATTGGTCCACCCATAATGATAACTTTATCTTTATCATCAACATAACCACCACAAATTTCTAATAGATCTTGAAGTGGAGTACCAATACGCATTCTAATATTAGAAGGATAATTAATTCCATCCCCTGTTAACGTAAAGTTACGTTCTATAACCGGCATATTAAGTCTAACTGCTCTATAAATACCAAGTGCAGTTGAAGCATTAAACACTATAACACCATGATTACTTGGTAACTCGCCATGTGGAATAGTTTTTCCAGTAACAGTTTTAATTAAAGCCACTTCCCAACCTTGAGGGTAAAAGTTTTCAACTTTTTTAATCTCAATAGGTAAATCCATATGTCTTTTTCTAACTGCAGTTAAAACCTGGAATAAATCATCATATTTTTTCTTAAAACATAAATAAGCTTTTTTAGCTCCTGTTGCCTTAAGTAAATAGCCAATTCCTTCCATTACTTTATTAGGGTATTCTAGTAATATTCTATGGTCTGTTGTTAAATATGGCTCACATTCTACCCCATTAATAATTAGAGTATCTACTTCTTTACATGACTCTAATTTAACATAACTCGGGAAAGTTGAACCACCTAAACCAATAACTGAATTTTGTTTAACACATTCAATTATATCTTCTCTAGTAAAAGAATTTACCTCTTCATCAGTTCTTTCAACATTAACTCCTGTTTCATATTCATCTTTAAAATCATTTTCGATTTCAATGAAATCAATCATTTTACCGGTACGGTGCCATTTTTTAACAGTCCCCAAAACTGTACCACTAACTGTAGAGTGCATATTTTGTTCAAAAAATCCACCATTTCTTTTACCGATTATTGTTCCAATCTTTACCTTATCTCCCGGTTTTACATAAACCTCTGCCGTTTTACAACGCGCATTAGTAATAGATACATAAACCCGTTTTGGATTAGTAAAATGAATTGTTGGCAAAGATGTAGTCATATTTAATACATCATTTATTGCCCTTGTTTTAGCAATCATAAAATCAGTCCTCCTATAATCAACTTGGCTAATTCGCTTTTTTTCATTCTTTTTTGCATTGCTAAATTTATTATATATTTATAAGCTTCATCTTCAGTTAATTTTTTTTCATGCATTAGTTTTAATTTAGCTTGTCTTACTAAATCATTTGTTTTAATTTCTTCTTCTAATCGCATTACTTTTTTCTCTAAGTTAATTAAACAATTATATGTTTTAATCGCATAACGTAAAACATCGTCTAATCCAGATATATTTTTTTCTTCTAATAAAATAAAATTAGACTCGTTAATAATATTATATAATTGACCGTATTCTAAAGATTTAGAAACATAAACGACCAGCATATTTTTATTAGCAACAAGTAAAGCTAATAAATTAGTCATATTACCTAAATACTCTTTATTTAAAATTAATATATCAGTTCTAATTTTAGCTAAATTATTCTTTAAAAGATTACTATCTAGATCTAAAAATGTAACTTGATAATCTTTTAAATTACATGCTTGTTTAAACTTGAAATCACTTTTATTATTAACCAATACTAATATTTTATGCAAATACTACACCTCTAAAGCTCATAGTCGTTATATTATAACATTTTTATTTTAAAAAATTAATGATTTTAAAATAAAAATGTAAAAATATTAAGGCTTTCTTAAGAAATATAATCTAAATCTCTAAGAAAGCCTCTTTACTTTATATTTACAATTAAATAATTATGCTATTTTAACTGCTTGTTTAGCTTTTATTTCATAAATCACATCACTATCATTTAAAAATTCTTTATTATGACTTATTGAAACTATAGTATAACCCTTAGCTATTAATTGTTTTAAATTTGCTTCTAACTTTAATGTGGTTTGACTATCTAGATTAGATGTGACTTCATCTAACAATAAAACTTTACAATCCCTTAAAAGTCCCATAGCTAAACTTAATCTTTGCTTTTCACCACCACTCATTAATTTTCCCATTTCACCAATATCGGTGTTTAAACCATTAGGTAAACTATCAATAAAGTCTCGTAAACAAGCAATTTCTAATACATCATTAATTTCATCATCTGTTAATTCTGATTTAATTAACTTCATATTATCTAAAATAGTTCCTGGAAATAAATAAATGTTTTGACTGACTTTAGTTATCTTTTCTCTAATACTAAAGGCATTTATTTTTAATATATCTTTTCCATCTACTAATATTTCATTTTCTTTTACTAAATACAATTTTAATATTAAGTCAAACAATGTAGATTTACCACTACCAGTTTCACCTATAATACTAGTCCATTTATTATATTTAATCTCTAAATTTAAATTGTCTAATATAATTTTCTCATTATCATAACTAAATGTTAAATTATTAAATATAATATTATCTTTAAATTCAAAATCAGAAAGATTATTATTATCTTCTCTTTCATCTTTTAATTTTAAGTAAGACATAACCTCTTTAAAATTAGCATCTTCTTTTTTCTTATTAACCTTCGTATTTAAAACAACATTAACTTTTGCATAATATGTACTAACATAACTCATTATTGTAACTAATGAACCTAACGTAAACGCAAATAAATCATCAAAAATAAAATATGCACCTAAGCCAAAAGTAACCCCTGTAAACAACAATGTCATAAATCCACTTGACCAAATCCCTGTAAGTGTATCTAAAGCTGCAACTTTACCCCAAACTTGATTTATTTTAGTATTAGCTTGTTTAATTTCTGTTAATTTCTTTTCTTCTAAACGCGCTGTTTTAATAAATTCTATAGCTTTAAAAATGTCTCCTTTTACTTGGGTCATCTTAGCGTTGTTTTCTACGACTATATTAATCTCATTTTCTGTACTTTTCATTATTTTTTTCATTGGTAATAAGATTAAAGGTAAATATAATATTTGAACACATCCTAATATCGGATTAATAGTTATCATTAAAATTAATGTAACAATACTCATTAAAATATCTATATAATACCTTGGTAAGGAGATAACATAAAAATTTAAATAACCAACTATTTCTTTAGATACATATGACAACAGTTCTAAAGAATTCTCTTTATCAAAATATGTATAATCTTGATAAATTAATTTACTCATAACATCAATGCTTAAATCATTACCTTTATTCCTAACTAATTTAATCATTATATAATTATAGAACAAATTTAAACCAACGCTAATAAATGGAAGTGTTATGAATAATATTATACCAATAATTAATCCATTTAAATTTCTATTAGGTATAAAATCATCTAATATTATCCCCATAACATATGGTGAAATTAAACTAATTGCTGATATTATGATATAAATTATACTTGAAAATATCATAAATTTTTTAATTTTATATTCTTTTAACATAACTATAACCTGCCTTTCATCAAATTAATTTATAATATTTACACGATAAGAATTTGTCATTTAATAAAGAAGCAATGTATATATATATCAAAATTATTGTTTTAAAAACTAACCAAATCTTTTATATATAGAAATCTAACTTCGTGTTAAATTATATTAAAAATAAGTATTATATAATTATTGGTCTTTAGTTAAAACTATATTTTTGAATTTGATTTTATAAATTATTTTATAAATATAATATGTAATGGTCGCAAGCCCATATTGAACTAACCATAATATTAATAAATATAATATAGAATAAGTTAATCCAAATAAATGAAATTGTAAATATTTCTCTATTCCTACCTTTATTGGGCTTGTCGTAACAAAAGAAAAATTAGCATCATAATTAGTATAACAATAAACAACCGCATTAATTAATGACACAATAATAAAATAAATTAATAAAGCTATCCCAGCATTCAAAACTGTACCTTTACTAGGTTTAGCATCTAAATAGATCGGTAACATTAAAGTTGTAATAAATAATAAAATATGAATATAGAAAAAGTGTAAAACATTATATGTAAATATATCTACTATGCCTGTAGTAGGGTTTACAAGGACAATTATGGCTCCTGGACAATTAATTAAAAATAAAATACTCATAAATTTTTTATTGTTAGAATAGATAGCTATTGGTAATAGAACTGAACCAAAACTACAAATATATAAAGGTATAGCGCCATAAATGCCTGTTGTTTCTTGATAATTATATAAAGCTGTATAAGAAAATCTATTTAATAAATTGAATAAAATTATTAAAGATAAGGAAAGTAAAACAATTTGAATTTGTCTCTTATTTTTGTTTTTTAAAAATAAATATAGGATTATAGCTGATAAGATAAATAAAAACAAAAACATAAAATGCCATAAACTAAAATTAGTAAAGTTAAAAAAACTATTTTTAGCTAATTTTATTGCTAATGGATTAAATGCATTTTGGGGAATAAATAATATTAAAATTATTAGTTGGTATAATAAATATTTAAAATTATATTTTTTATCTTCTAATTTAAAATATAAATAGATGGATAATATTATTTCTAAAATTAAATTAAATAATAACGCAAATAAATGAAAATAATTAACTTCATAAAAAGATAAATAATCTTTAATGAAGATAAATTTAAATATAGTTGAAGGTAAAGCAATATAAAAAGCGTTACATTTAGCCATTTTACTATCATATAGTAAGGCTAAGATTAACCATAAAAAATTAGTGAATGATATTATTTGTAAAATATTAGCCACTAAAAAAGATGGTTTATAATACATAAATGCTTCCATTGTATTAGGTATAAAAGAAACAAAAATAGAACTCAATAAATAAACAAGTACCAATATTTTATTTAATTGTCGTTTCATATAATTTTTTATAAACCCCTTCTTGTTTTAATAATTCATCATGATTTCCTTTTTCAATTAACTTACCATCTTCTATTACGCATATTAAATCGGAATTAAAAATAGTTGATAATCTATGTGCTACAACTAATGTTGTTCTATTTTTAGCTAGATCATCTAAGGCTTTTTCTATTTGTAGTTCAGTAGCGTTATCAAGAGCACTTGTAGCTTCATCTAAGATTAAAATACTAGGATCTTTTAAGAAAACTCGGGCTATACTTAGTCTTTGTTTTTGACCACCTGATAATTTGACTCCTCTTTCACCAATTACAGTATCGTAACCATTTGGCATTTTTAAAATGTCTTCATCTATTCTCGCTAGTTTAGCAGCTTTATATACTTCTTCATCACTAGCATCTAATTTACCATATCTTATGTTTTCTTTAATTGTATCATTAAACAAAAACACATCTTGTTGAACAATACCGATATTTTGCCTTAAATCATAATTAGAAATATTATTAATTGATTCATTATCAAATAAAATATCACCATTAGTAATATCATAAAAATGAGGTAATAAATGACAAATTGTTGTTTTACCGCCACCTGAAGGACCTACTAAGGCAACTTTTTGACCTTGCTTAATATTTAGACTAAAATCAGTTAAAATGTCATTGCTAGAGTCATATTTAAATGTCACATTTTTAAATTCAATATTCCCACTTAATTTAATATTTTTAATGACATTAGTATCTTTTTCTTCATCTAATTGCATAATTTCATAAAATCTTCTAAAACCAGTTACACCATCTTGATATGTTTCTACAAAGTTAATAAAAGTAGTTAATGGTGTAATAAATAAATTAACAGATACTATAAAGGCACTATATTCAGCAAAATTGATTTGATCATAATATAAGAATATGCCACCAGCTAATAAAACAATAACATTAAAAACATCCGTAATAAAACCTGTACTAGCTCCAAATTGCCCCATTCTTTTATAGGCTTTAGATCTAGCACTAACAAAACTCTTATTGCCTTTTTGAAATTTTTCTTCTTCAAAATTTTCATTATTGTAAGCTTTAGTAACTCTTATTCCCGCAATAGATGATTCTAAATTAGCATTAATAACTGCTGTTTCTATTCTGGTTTTAGTAAATGCATCATCCATTCTTTTGCGCATAAATAAAGATATAAAAGCCAAAACCGGTACACAAGCAAAAATAATTAATGTTAAAGCCCAATTTAAAATAGCTAAGTAAATAAACGAACCTATAATCATAAAACCACAAATGAAAATATTTTCAGGTCCATGATGAGCAAGTTCAGAAACCACTTGTAAATCATTAACCATTCGTGACATGATCTTTCCACTTTCATGTTCATCATAAAAAGAAAATGGCATTTTTTCGAGTTTTTTAAACATATCTCTACGCATATCGGCTTGCATACTAACGCCCATACAATGTCCATAATATTGCACGAAATATTTTAAATACATTCTTATTAAATATAAGAAAAGTAGTGTCAATCCAAATATAATAACTAAATTAATTTTTTGATTTGGTATAAAATCTTCTAACATATATTGGGTTAAAATTGGATATACCATAGCTATAGCTGAAACGAAAAATGAAGCTATCATATCTAAACTAAATATTAATTTATATGGTTTATAATAAGATATAAAAGATTTAAACATAAATAATCACCTTTTGTCATTATAAAATATAGCTTATTCTTTTACAAGTTTTTATTGTCTTATTTAATAGATTTGTTATAATGAAGCTAGGTGATACAATGACTTTTTTAAATAAAATATTTAAGCTTGATAAATATAACACAACCTTAACTAGAGAAATACTAGGAGGAATAATAACTTTCTTTTCCATCTGTTATGTTTTGTTTTTAAATCCCGAAATAATTGCTAATGAAGAAGCTAGCCAACAGGCATTATATACAGGTACTGTATTATGCGCGATTATCGCCACTCTTATTATGACTATTATCGCTAATAAACCTTTAGCTATGGCACCTGCGATGGGATTAAACTCTGTTTTAGCTATTACAGTTTGTAATAATTTAGGCTTTACTTATTCAGAAGGCTTAGCATTAACCCTATTATCAGCTATTATTTTCTTTATTTTAACAATTACAAATCTAAGAATAAAAATATTAAACGCTATGCCAAGCTTTTTAGTTAAATCTATAAGTATTGGTATTGGCTTATTTATTTGTATGATTGGTCTTAAAAACAGTGGTTTGGTCGTATCTGATAATTCTACTATAGTTGCCTTAGGTGATTTTTCAAATCCTATTACTTTAACTGCTTTATTTAGTTTAATCATAATCATTATTCTAACAGTATTAAAAATTAAAGGTAGTATAATAATAACTTTAATTTCAACTTTAATTATATCGATTATCCTAAAGGTTATTTTTAAAGAAGATCTTAATTATCAAGGTATAGTATCATTACCAGAAATGCCTTACTTTAGCGGTTTTATTAAAGGATTCACTACATTTGAAGGCTCTGATTTTACTAATATTATAATCGCTTTATTTTCAATAACCTTCCTAGCTTTATTTTCATCTTTAGGTAGTATAATAATAACAACAAATGACCTAAATCTATCTGATCGAAAAGAAATGAACAAAGTTATGCTAGCTGATAGCTTAGGCTTTTTTGTTTCTAGTTTCTGCGGAACTAGTCCTGCTTGTATTCTTGCTGAAACTTCAACAGGCGTAAAAGAAGGCGCAAGAACTGGCTTAGCTAATGTTATAACCTTAATTTTATTAGTTTTAGCTTTATTCTTATCACCACTTCTAAGCTTAATTGGTGTAGAAATAACTTCAAGTATACTGATTATGATTGGTGTTTCATCATTAGTAGATTTAAAGGAAATAGATTTTACAGATATTAAAGTTGCTATACCTAGTTTTTTTGCCATCCTATTTATGCCTCTTACTTATTCTATTATCAATGGTATAGCTTTTGCTACTATTACAATTACAATAATTAATTTATTAACCTATGATAAAACAAGGAAATTTAAAGAAAATATTCATCCATTACTTTTAATATTAAGTATATTCTTTATTATATATTATGTTTTAATGTTAATTTAATTCCAAAAATGAAACTAAATAATAAGGTATTGTAATAATTTTATTACTTATTCCTAAATTGTTTTTACTTAATTTAATTCCATATTTTAAATTGTATTTATCATCATTTAATACTGTTTTTGACTTTTAGCATTCCCGTCCTTAGCTTTAACTTCAAGGGGAATAATATCATTTTTATATCTAACTAAAAAATCTAATTCTAAACCACTATTTTTACTATAATAATAGAGCGGTAGCTGTTTTTTTCCTAAACAATCAGCTACCGCATTTTCAAAGATAGCCCCTTTATATATTCCTAAATTACCATTTAATATATCTTTAGCAGCTTCATCATCTAACATAGAGATAAATAATCCACTATCAAAAAAATATAGTTTAAATTCATTTGCATATGCATTAAAAGGAAGAACTATACTAGTTAAGTTTCTTGCAACATTTACTAATCCTGCTTCTTCTAGCATGATATAGCTTCATAATATTCACTACTTCTAGCACCTTTTTTTATACCACTATATTGAAATTTTTTATTTTCTTTAGCTAATTGAAAAGGTAGAGTTTTATAAACGTCTAATATTCTATTCAGCTCTGTTTGTTTAATTATTGTTTTTTCAAGTTCATTCAAATGTTTACCAAAATCATCTTTATATGTTTCTAAAATGTCACGCTTTATTTTGCGTGTTAAATTTAGATCATTATTTTCTAAAAATATTGAAACCACCCTAGGCATACCACCTACAATGATGTATTCATTAAATAAATCTAACATTTTTTTGTGTATAGCATCATCAATTTTTTTAAATTTCACTAATGCATCTTTTAAATATGCAATAACGCTTAAATCTATTCCTTTAGCCATTATATATTCTTCAAAATATAAAGAAGACATATAAAAAGTTGATTCATACCCAACCGGAATCTTTATACCTTCCATTTTACTATAGCCTTTAATTCCTAATAATGAACCAGTAGCTATTACATCATATCTTCCGTCTTCCATGAATGGTTTAATTGAATACCTAGCATTAGCACACTCTTGTACCTCATCTAAAACAATTATTGTTTTAAATGGTTCAAACTTAGAATTAGGTATGTATGCTGATAACCCTCTAATAATAGTTTCCACATTTAATTCTCCGTTAAAAACCGATTTGATTTGTGGTTTATCCATAAAATTAACATAAATAACATTTTTTTAATTTCTTCTAGCATATTTTAAGGCAATCGTCGTTTTACCAACTTGTCTTGGGCCTTTAATAACAATAGCTTCCTTAGCTTTTTTTAATATAGGAGCTTGTTTAATTAATATATCTTCTATTTTTCTTTTATACATAATAATACCACACTTTTTATAGCGACTTTTTGACAAAAACCAAAACAATAAGGAGGAAGATAACTTCCTCCTTAACTTGTTAAATATTTACTTTTTACTACTGTCAACTTTTTTGTCCTTGACTTTTGAACCAGTTTACTAGCTTCCTCCTTATTTTATTATTCATTTACCTAAAAATTATTTCCTTACTGCTAGGATCCATTTTATCTATAATTGCTAAACTTTTAATGTTAAAACCTTTACTTCTTAACATATCGCCAGCCTTTTGAAAACCTTTTTCAATCGCTATTCCAACCCCAATAACATTAGCACCTGCTTGTCGAGCTAATTCCATTAACCCTAGGACAGCTTGTCCATTGGCTAAAAAATCATCAATTATTAAAACTTTGTCATCTTTTGTTAAATATGATTTGTCAACTGCGATCACATTTTCTTTTTGATGTGTGAAAGAAAAAACTTTAGCTTGATATAGGTTGTTTGACATATTAGTTGTTTTACTCTTTTTAGCAAATAATAAAGGAACTTTAAATACACTAGCAACCATTGTAGCTATAGCTATACCTGAAGCTTCAATAGTTAATATTTTATTAACTCCTTGATTTTTAAACTCTTCATACCAAGTATGAGCCATCTCAGATAGTAAATTAACATCTACTAATTGATTTAAAAAATTATCAACTTTTAAAATATCGTCACTTATAATTTGACCATTAGCTTTAATATATTCTTCTAATTTCTTCATATAAACCTCACATCGCCTATATTATATACTAATTAAAAGACAAAAAGAAGCAGTAAAAAGACTGCTTCTCATAAATTTGTTTATCTTATTATAATTATAAATAGGGAGAGTAAATTTTATAAAAGTATATTAGACAACAAATAATATAACTATCCACCTTTCCTTTGTTGTGGCTATATTATAACTAATAACATTCGTTAAATTATTTATTTGTCATGGAAAATTACTATAAAATTATGGTAAATTACGGTTAAATTGTTTATGAATTGATATCTCTTAATAAGCTTTCAAAATTAACCTTATATCTTTTTTGATTATTATCTTCAAAATAATATTCTTTCGTTAAATATTTTTCATAAATAATACTAGAATATTGTTCATAAAAGCTTTTAGAATATGTATAAGTCATACTATTTCTATCATCGAATAATAAAACATAACCATCATAATAATCTAAACTATTATATAAAATATAAACAAAATCATAGTATTCTAGATCGTCATAGTAATCATTTGTTTTAGTTATATCTCTACCTATAATATATTTACCCGGTTTAATATCAACTATTTTAGCACAATAAAGAAATTTAGTTTGTTCATTTAATTCTTTATTAGCCTCATAATCATATAAATAAAAAATATCATATAAATAAAATTGATCTATTGCGTTTTGATCAACATCATTACTTACTTCATAATAGATATTGTCGATATTATTGCTGATAAAGTCGTAAGTGTTTTGAACATCATATTCAGCTAAAGTACAATAAACATTAACAACTTTATCTAATTTTATTTCTATTAAAGTAGTATGATATGTATCATCACTTAAAGACATAACATCAGCAAAATACCAATTATCACCTGGGTTAGGGGTAGAATTATATTCTTTACTAGCTATTTTTTGGCTCAATTGTTTATCTTGTTCTGTTACATTTTTAGTTTGTTTATCACTACAACTAATTAAAAATATTAAAATTAATGGTATTAATAAAAACAAAACTTTTGTTATTTTTTTCTTCATCATTAATCCCTTCTTTCTTTAACAACAAAACTTTTACCCCATTTGAAACTGGTTTCTTGTACCTTCATTTTAACATATATATATATATGCAAACTTTATTTTATATTAAAGACAAAAAAATGAACTAAAAACAGTTCATTTTTTAACATTTAAAATAATGATTATTCAGTTCTTAGCGCTACAGCTGGATCTTTTTTAGCTGCTGATCTAGCTGGGATAAATCCTGATATAGCAGTTAATAAAACGCTTATTAATAGCATTATTAAAGCTTGCCACCATGGTAAATTAGCTATTGGATAAATATTAAATTTAGCATCAATTATCAAATTTAATATTATTGATAAAATATATGTTACAGCTAAACCAAATAATCCAGAAGCCGCTCCAATAATCATTGTTTCAGCATTAAATAAATTAGATACATCTTTCTTTCTACCACCAAGAGCTCTAATAACACCAATTTCTTTAACTCTTTCCATTACAGAAACATAAGTTATTATTGCGATCATAACACATGACACAACAAGTGATAGTGCAGTGAAACAAATTAATGCAACTGTAACAATGTCTATTAGGCCATTAATTATAGTAATAATAATTTCCATTGTATCAGTATATGTGATTTCGTTTAATCTTTCATCTTTATCTAAAGATACCACATCTCCATTTGAATTAGTAAAAGTAACAGTTCCCTTATTATTCCAAGCATCTAAATAATCTGTAACTAAATTTTTTTCTTCAAAAGATAGTGGATAAATATAGATTGAATTTGGTATATCTTTACCTCCTAACTCCCGAATAGAAGGTCCTAAATTTGATACATTTCCCATCATAGATAGCATACCACTTGAAATACCACTTGGTAAAGTGCTTCCGTCAACAGACGTTTTCGTATAATTAATGTCATAGAAATGGTAATCAAAACCGATATATCCAACCTTCATAATTTTATCAGCAACTTTTGCTTCAAAGCCAAAATAGAAATCATCTGATTTTAAATAACCCATCATAAATTCAGCAAATAACATAATTAGTGAATTTTTTGAATCATTTAAAACTTTTTGTGTTAAAGCTTCTGTATAGTAAAAACCGCTTTTTAATGAGCCATAATATAAATTATCTTTTGGCTTAATTATACCTACTATTTCTAATTCTATAGGTGCTCCGTTTACTATTTCATTACTATAAGGAATATAGTTAAATGGCTTTTCTATATGAGCAATAGCGTCAGTTTGATTAGTAAAATTAGGCTCATATATTTGATCATTACTATAATAATAAAATTTCTTGTTTAGTATTTCATCATAACTAAATTGTAGCTTGTTGTTTTCATCAGGGTTCAAAGCTAAATCTAAAAACTCTTCTTGTGAATAATAGCCTAGTTGAGCCAAAGTTAAGTCAGTAAGGCTTTGATCATCACTAAGAACTAACAACAATTCGTTTTCTTTAGTTGGGAAATGTCCATATTCTAAATCATATTGCGACATTATATATTCTTCATTTGGTAAAACTTGACTCATACTACTACCAAGTGACATAATCAAACTTGAGAATTGTTGAAAGTCAGGTTGACTATTAAGTAGTGATGTATACATTGACTTGATTGTCGTCAAAGATGGGTATTCAGGTTCTTCTACTGTGCCACCAATTTTAAAATCGGTATAGATATTATTATTAATATTAATACCATAATCAAATTGCATTGCATTATAATATTCGCTAGGCATTGACTTTAGATAGTCTATATAATTTTTATCAATATCATTTTGAATGATTGAAGCATTGTCACCAACTAAGTTTTTAGAAATATACTCCAATAATGAATCTACATTAACGGCATTTTCTATTATTTCTTGTTTTTCACCCATAGATAAATTAACCATTAAAGATGCTAAATCTAGTGTTGTTTCTTCAATGGTGATCGGATTACCAGATAACATATCATCTTGCATCGAATCAATGTAACCTTGTACACCCGAAGAAACAGCTAAAACTGCTGATACACCAACTATACCAATACTACCAGCAATACAAGTTAAAATTGTTCTTTTTGATTTTGATAATAAATTATTGGCCGATAATTTAAAAGCTGTCCACCAACTCATTTTAGCTTTTTCTGCTTTTTGGTTTTCTTTTTTAGCATTAATTTCTTTTACTTCTTTAATTTCATCTTCACTATTAAATGGTCTACTATCTTCTATGACATTACCATCTAATAATCTAACAATCCTAGTCGCATATTTTAAAGCTAAATCGGGGTTATGAGTAACCATAATAACTAACTTATCTTTAGCTACTTCTTTCATCAAATCCATAATTTGAATAGATGTTTCTGTATCTAACGCTCCTGTAGGTTCGTCAGCTAATAATATTTCTGGTTCATTCACTAATGATCTAGCTATTGCTACTCTTTGACATTGACCTCCTGATAATTGACCAGGTTTCTTTTTATATAAGCCTTTTAAACCAACTTTATCTAATGCTTGTTTTGCCTTCTTTTGTCTTTCTTCTTTACTAATACCTGCAATAGTTAAAGCTAATTCAACATTTTGTAAAATTGTTTGATGTGGTATTAAATTATAACTTTGAAATACAAAACCTATTCGATGATTACGATAAATATCCCAATCTCTAGCTTTAAATTCTTTCGTGCTTTTTCCAGCTATAATTAAATCACCAGATGTGTATTGATCTAATCCACCAATAATATTAAGTAATGTGGTTTTACCACAACCAGATGGCCCTAAGATAGCTACAAATTCATTAGCTCTAAATGATAAATTGATACCCTTCAAGGCTTCAACTTTTAAATCTCCGGTTACATATGTTTTTTTAACATTATTTAATCTTAGCATTTTACCACACTCCAATTTGCCAAATATGTTTTATATTTTACTCCTATTTTTTTGCTTTTTAAATATTTTTTCAAAAAAAAACATTATTTCCCATATTGTTAGAAATAATGTTGTAAAATAAATGTTTTTACTTAATTTAGATAATTAAATTTATATAAATTTAAGCCTGTTTTTTTATTATATTTTCTCTTTACTTCGCCATTAATAATATGAATATTAATTTCAGCAGTAGCACTAACAAAAGCGTTTGTTAAATGCCCACCAACAATATTATTACTAGAAGCAAAACTAGCATGTAAGTGAAGGTATGCTTTATCATCCTTTCTACTTAAATTACCATTTAAACTAACAATCTCATAATCACCTTCATAGGTTTGAGATAAGAATTTCTTTATCTCTAAATTTAAAACCCCGACTTCAAACTTATGTACAGCTCCAATACCACTAATGCTTGCACATTTTATGTCTTCTTTATCAGCTACTTCTAAGATTGTCTTTACTATTTCTTCACCTTTATCTATTCTTAAAACAATATCTGAATCAAACTTTTCATATTCCATTATCTTCACCTAATAAATAATTTTTAATAATATTGTCTACCTCAGCGAAATTATCTTGTTGAAAAATTAAATTCTTCATTTTACTAGAATTAGGCATACCTTTAATATACCATGCAATATGACTGCGCATTTCTAAATTAGCTAATCTTTCACCTTTTAATTTTAATAACAAATTATGCTGTTTAATTATAGTATCATAAATCTCTTTTTGGCTAGGTTTATCTAAAACAATTCCTTTATCAAAATAACTAACTAGTTCTCTAAAAATAAAAGGGTTACCTAAACAGCCCCGCCCAATAGCAATTGCTTGACAACCTGTTTTAAACATTTCTTCAGCTGATTTTATATCTATAACATCACCATTGCCAATAACCGGGATATTTACTGCCTCAACAACGTCTTTAATAATATTATAATTGGCTTTACCACTATAAAATTGACTTCTAGTTCTACCATGAATCGTAATAGCTTTAGCGCCAGCCTTTTCAATTAATTTTGCATTAGTAACAGCATTAATATTTTGTTCATCCCAACCGGTTCTTATTTTTACAGTTACCGGTTTACCTACGTTGTCAACAACCGCTTTAGTTATTGCATAAACCAAATCAGGATCTCTAAGTAGGTTTGCTCCTGCACCACTTTTTTTAGCCACTTTATTAACTGGACATCCCATATTAATATCTATAATGTCACAATTAGTATATTTATCAACATATTTAGCAGCTTCAACCATCGAATCTACACTACTACCAAAAATTTGCATAGAAATAGGATGTTCTAATTCATTAACTTCTGTCATTTTAAGTGTCTTTTTATTATTATACATAATAGCTTTATCGCTAACCATTTCAGCCATTAATAAGCCGGCCCCATTTTCTTTACATATCAATCTAAAGGCCTCATTACAAACGCCAGCCATAGGAGCTAAAACGAAACGATTAGGTATTTCTATATCACCTATTTTAAATTTCATAATATACCGTCCAATATTTCTTTTACTTCTTTTGTAGGTAAACCAATTATATTATCTAATTCACCTTCATAACTAGCTATTAAACATTTACCTAAACCCTGAATCGCATAACTACCAGCTTTACCAAAACATTCACCAGTAGCAATATATTCTCTAATTTCTTGTTCAGTTAAATTTTTAAATGTAACTCTTGATGTAACCGCAAAGTTATATTTTTTATCTTTAGTTACAATCCCAACCCCACTAATAACTAAATGGGTCTTATTATTTAGCTTTTTTAACATTTTAAATGCATCTTCACTATCTTTAGGCTTTCCATATATTTCATTATCTAAAACAACGATAGTATCACAACCTAAAACAACATCATCTTGATATAAACTAGCTACTGCTAGGGCTTTTTTCAAGCCTATTTGTTTAACATTTTCTAAAGGATCTAATTCTATATTTATAGATTCATCTATATTAGCAGCATCAATAATATATATATAACCCATTTTTGTTAATAATTCTTTTCTTCTTGGGCTAGAAGAAGCTAAAACTAATCGCAAAATAAGACCTCCAAACTTCGCTTATTATAGCATTTTTATAACAATATGTTAATAAAAAATAAAAAGTAATAAAAAATAGTAAATAAAATGTGAAATTATGTAAAATGAGCTTTTTTTAACAATTTACTAATAAAAAGTAGTATGATATGATATGAGTTGGTGAAAAAGATGATAAAAAAATTATTACTTGATGATTTACCATTTAATAAAGAAGATACTGTTGTTTTAGCTTTATCTGGTGGCAGAGATTCAATGGTTCTTTTAGATTTATTAATAAAAGACAAATATAATGTCATAATAGCTCATGTTAATCATCATAAAAGAGCTCAATCTGAACAAGAAGAAAAATATATTAGTGAATATGCTAAAAAAAATAATCTTCCTTGTGAAATTAGTCATTACTATTATGATGGTAAAGATAATTTTCAATCTTTAGCTAGAGAATTTCGCTATAATTTTTTCTATCAAGTAGCTAAACAATATAAAGCTAATTACATTTTAACCGCTCATCATGCTGATGACTTAGCAGAAACAATATTATTAAGATTAATAAGCGGGTCAAATTTATATGGATATGGTGGTATATCTTTACAAACACCATTTAAAGATATCTATATTTATCGCCCTCTACTTTATATTAGTAGAGGAGAAATTAATGATTATGTCATTAAAAATAAAGTATTATATTTCGAAGATGAATCAAATGAAGAAAATGACTATTTAAGAAATAGGATAAGACATAATATTTTACCTTTATTTAAAAAAGAAAATCCTAATTTTTTACAAGAAATCATTAACTACTCTACTATTTTAAAGGAAAGTTTTGCCTATATTAGAAGTAATACTATAGCTTATTTAAATAGCGAATTAAGTATCGATATTCCGTCTTTTAAAAAGCTAAATATCGCTTTACAAAAAGATATATTAAATTATTTGCTAGAACAACATAAATTAAATATAAGTTCTAATTTAATAAATGATTTATTAAAATTGATTAATAATAAACGTCCTCAATTAGACTATAGTTTAAATAATAATTACTTCTTTCTTAAACGTTATGATAAGGCCTATATTAGCTTAAAACAACCTATAACAAATAAATCTATAACCCTTAAACTTGGTGATAGTAAAGAGTTTTTGAACTACAAATTCACTTTAACAAAAAATATAAGTGATATTAATGCAAAAGCTATCAAAATATGGTATAATGACATAGATTTACCTTTAATAATAAGGACTAGGTTACCAGGTGATTATTTAGAGTTTAATTATGGTAAAAAGAAAATTAAAGATTATTTTATTGATTTAAAATTAACTAAAGAAAAGCGTGATGCTTGTCCTATTATTACAACTATCGAAAATAAAATCATAGCTATTTATGATTTAATTAATCTTAGTAAGGGTAATAAATATTGTTATTTAATATGTGAGGTAAAACATGATTAATGATATTGATAAAGTTTTGTTATCTAAAGAAGACTTAGAGAATATAACCCGCAATCTAGGGGCTGAAATTTCTCGTGATTTTGCCGATAAAACTCCTGTTTTTATCGGTTTACTTAAAGGTTGTAATCCTTTCTTAAGTGATTTGTTGAAAAATGTAACTATTCCTTGTGAAGTGGATTATATGAAAGTTTCTTCTTATGTTGGAACTGAATCTAAAGGTAGCATAACAATTATAAATGATATAACAACTAATGTTAAAGATCGTGATGTAATTATCGTTGATGACATAGTTGATACCGGTAGAACTACTTCTTTAATTAAACATTTATTTGAACAAAGAGATGCTAAAAGCGTAACACTTTGTTGTATGTTAAACAAACCAGAAGGTAGGGTTGTTGAAGTAAATGTTAAATATATTGGTTCTACTATTCCAAACGAATTTGTAGTTGGGTATGGACTAGATTATAATGAATTATATCGTAATTTACCTTTCATTGGGGTTTTAAAAAGAAAAATATATAATTAAGGAGGTCTTTTATGCAACAAAATGAAAATAATAACCAACCAAGACGCAAAAAAGTTGATTGGCTTTTCATTGTTATTCTAATAGTTATGGTAATTGCAGTTATTTTCTTCATTAATAACTTAACAAGTAGCCAAGTTAAAACACTAACTTACACTGATTATTATACTTTAGTAGAAAACAAAGATGTCTTATCAGCTGAAGCTAGTCCGGCTGGTGGAGAAAATTATGATTTATACGAAATAACTGGTGTATATAAAGGTAATAATGGTGATGAAAGATATTATGTTGTCGTTACTAGTGATCAACTAAATACTTTAACGGCAGCGGATGGACTAAATTTCGCTATCGAGATTGTACCAATAAGTGAAAGTATCTTATTATCCCTTTTAGTAAACTTCTTGCCTTTACTTATTATGATCATCTTCTTTGTCATAATCTTTAAAAGTCAGGGTAATGGTAAAGCGTTTGACTTTGCTAAATCTACCGCTAGATTAACAAGAGAAAAAACTGTTACTTTTAAAGATGTTGCAGGTTGTGATGAAGAAAAAGAGGAATTAGTAGAAATAATCGATTTCTTAAGAAATCCTCGTAAATATGTCGAAGTTGGAGCTAGAATACCTAAGGGTGTTCTACTTGCTGGGCCTCCTGGAACTGGTAAAACTTTATTAGCTAAAGCAGTAGCCGGTGAAGCTAATGTTCCTTTCTTCTCAATTTCAGGTTCTGATTTTGTGGAAATGTTTGTTGGTGTTGGTGCTTCAAGAGTTAGAGATATGTTTAAAACTGCTAAGGAAAATGCTCCTTGTATAATTTTTATCGATGAAATTGATGCTGTTGGTAGACAACGTGGAGCTGGTATGGGTGGTGGACATGATGAACGTGAACAAACACTTAACCAATTATTAGTAGAAATGGATGGTTTTAATGGTAATATCGGTATAATTGTTATGGCAGCAACAAATAGACCTGATGTTTTAGACCCAGCTTTATTAAGACCAGGTCGTTTCGATAGACAAATTACTATTAATTTACCTGATGTTGTTGGTCGTGAAGCTATTTTACGTGTTCATGCTCGTAATAAACATTTTGATAGTACTGTAAACTTTAAAGATATTGCTCACCGCATTCCTGGATTTAGTGGTGCTGATATTGAAAACTTATTAAATGAAGCTGCTTTACTTGCCGCTAGAGAAAATAAGAAAGTTATTTCTGTTTATGATATCGATGAGGCTATCGATAGAGTTATGATGGGTCCTGCTAAAAAGACTCGTAAAATGAGTGATACAGAGCGTAAAATTGTGGCCTTCCATGAAGCCGGTCATGCTGTTATCGGTTTGAAACTTGAAGATGCTTCAGTAGTTCAAAAAGTTACAATTATTCCTCGTGGTCAAGCTGGTGGTTATAATCTAATGATTCCTGCTGAAGAACATTATTTAGAATCTAAAAAATCTTTAACTGCTAAAATAACTGGTTATTTAGGTGGTAGAGTTTCTGAAGAAATCAACTTCAATGATATTACTACTGGGGCTCAAAACGACTTCCAACAAGCTACTAGAATAGCTAGAGCTATGGTAACTGAGTTTGGTATGTCTTCTTTAGGGCCTGTTCAATATGAACAACCTCAAGGTAGTATCTTCCTTGGACGTGATTATTTAAAAGAAAAGAATTTCTCTGATCAAATCGCTTTAGAAATTGATAAAGAAACTAGAAAAATAATCGAAGAATGTTACGCTAAAGCTAAAGAGATTCTTCTAGCAAATAGTGCCTTATTGAACAATATTGCTAACTATTTATTAAAAGTTGAAACTTTAACTAAACCTGATATCGATGAGATATGTGAAACTGGTCATTTAAAAAGAGCTGACCAAACAAACGATAGTTCAATGTTAACTGAATTGCCTGATGATTTTTTAAGTGAAAATCCTCAAACTACGCCAAATAATGAAAATTCAAATCCTGATGACAATTCCGGAGATGTAAGTAGTGAGAATTGATAAATATCTTAAAGTTTCTCGTTTAATTAAACGGCGAACACTTGCTAAAGATGTTACTGAAAATGAAAGAATATTAGTTAATGGGAAGGTTGTTAAACCTTCCTATCAACTTAAAATAGGGGATTTAATATCTATTATTTACGGAACTAAAACAATAACTGTTATGGTAAAGTCATTAGAACCTAGCATTAAAAAAGAAGATGCTACTAATCTTTACGAGTTTGTTAGTGAAAAAAATAATGAGGAGGGCCTATGAATTTCTTATATTCTTTTGTGTCTACATTTTTAATAAATTATTTGGTTATCTGGATCATAAGTTTATTTCACTTTAGAAATCATAAACTTGTATCTGCAATAGTTATTTCACTTATAAACATTTTATCAATAATTTATAATTCTATTGCTATTTGGGAAGTTTATGTTTTGCTAGTACAATCTAATCAATTAGCGGAATATACTAGCAATTTAATTATAAGTGCTGGTAATTTAATAGCTAATATCATCGCCTATATTGCTACAATAGTTTTATTATTAGATGGTAAAAAATTATTCAAATCACGCCGTCAACAACAATACGCTAATGCCGTTTCTAATAAAAAAGTATGGCCTACTGTTTTAGCAATAGTAATTTTAGCGTTATTAGGTGTAGGTTGCTTAATTTATGGTATTTTTGTATCTATAAACTTTACTATGGAATTATTACTTGCTGCCTTTGGAGCCTATGGTATGGCCTTAGCCTTCTTTGGCGTTGCATTCTATATCTTCTTTATTAACTTTACAAAAGTTAAAAATCTTGATACTACTTCTACTAATAGTAATGTGATTAATGCTACTGTTGTTAATAAGACTAAAGTTGATGTTTATCTAATGTTTATTTTACATCTTGGTAGTCACAAATATTATTTTGAAGGTTTAATAGATCAAGATTATACAATCAACTATTATCTTGGTGATATATTAAACATCTATGTTTTAACTGATTTTGGTAGTATCAATACTCCTACTAAAAAATATATCGTAAAAGGCATAAAAGTAGATAAAATTGATGAAAATACCCTAAAAGAAATTAAATTAACTAGAGTTAATAATACAAATGAAAACTTTTTAAATTTAATGACTAATTTTGAAAGATATCATTTAAAAACTATTTTAGCTGATGATAATTTTAATATCTTAAAAATTATTGAAAAATAAGTCTTCCCCTTGAAGACTTATTTTTAAAAGAGGAAAAATATGATTATAAATGACATTAAAATAATATCTGAAGGATATTGTTTTGCTAAAACATATAAAATATCTGATTTTGTTAACTACAATATTACTTGTAGTGATCCAAATCTTGAAATAACAAGATTTAATCAAGCAATTTTACAAGCAAATCAAGATTTAGAAAATGAAACATCTTCTTATTTTGTCATTCAAAAAATGATTTTGAACGACAATTTGTTAAAAACAACAGTCACTGACTTAATCATAAATAAAAAAATATCTGCTGAAGCTAGTTTGATTCAGGCCATCAAAAATTTTAAAAACGAAATGCTAAAATCTCAAAGCACCTACCTTCAAGAAAGAGTTTACGATCTTGAAGATATGTGTCAAAGACTATTAAATATTTTAGTAGACGCCAAAATCAAATTCCCAACTACTGATTTTATTCTAGTCGTAGATGAGCTTTTACCTTCAATTTTACTTGAACATTTAAATAATATTAAGGGAATCATAACTAAAAAGGCCGGCTATTTATCTCATGGCGCTATTTTAGCTAGAACATTAGAAATCCCCTTTATCACAACTAATATGACAATTCCTAATGATACATTTGTTATTATAGATACTCGCTTAAAACATTTAATAATTAATCCAAGTAATAAAGAAATTAAGGAATTAAAAGTGACGAATAACGAAAATGTTTCCTTAGGACCACATGTTGGTTTTCAATTATTAGCTAATGTTTTTGGTAATGAAGAAATTGCAAAGGTTAAAAAATATG
This sequence comes from uncultured bacterium, assembly GCA_949293265.1. Classification (GTDB taxonomy): domain Bacteria; phylum Bacillota_I; class Bacilli_A; order Acholeplasmatales; family Anaeroplasmataceae; genus CALUXS01. The sequence goes on along the minus strand of CASFCK010000004.1, from coordinate 24,103 downwards.
GTTTCGATGGAATCGGACTTTATCGAACAGAGTTTGTGTTTATGCATAATAATCGTCCATTAACTTATGATGAACAATTAAATATTTATACTGATGCTGTAACTAAATTAGGGCCTTTAAGCTTTTGTTTTAGAACATTTGATATTGGTGATGATAAGCAAATACCTTATATCAAAACCCATAAAAAAGGTTTTTTAAATTATGTTAATAATAAAGAAATGTTTGAAGACCAAATTAAAGCTTTTATTAATTCTAATTTATACGGCAAAATGAAAATCATGTTTCCGATGATTGAAACAAAGGAAGAATTTAACTATTTAAAATCTTGGGTCTTAAAAATTAAAAAAGAATTGAACAATGATGTGCCTTTAAAAATAGGAATGATGTTAGAAACTAAATCTGCATTAGAAAATATTTATGATTTTAATGAGGCTGATTTCTTTTCAATCGGAACTAATGATTTAACAATGCAGTTATATCATTTAAATCGAGAAAAGGCTAAAAAAATACCTACAAAATATATTATCGATTTAAAAAACAAATTAGTTGACGTAATTAACTACTGTAACAAAACTGATAAAGAGCTAAGCATGTGTGGCGAACTTGCCGCTATACCAGAAGCTACAAAATTGTTTATGCAAATCGGGCTTAAAAACTTTTCTGTTAGTCCTTCTGCTTTTAAAGATTTAAATGAAAGTGTATGCAAATATTTAGAAAACATAAAATAAGGATGGGTAATTCCTAACTTATTTTATTTTTTTACATTTTTTGGCACTCACCTATTGACATTGCCAAAATAAAGAGTATACTATACTTGTAATTGGCAGAGAGATATAACGAGTGCCAAAAAGGAGGAAATAATATGTATAATGATTTATGGTATAATTTATTTAATAATGTAGACAATAGAGAAAGCTTCCCTATCGATGTGGTGGCTAAAGATGATTTATATGAGGTTTATGCAAATTTACCTGGTTTTAGTAAAGATGAAATAAGCCTTAACTTTGAAGGTGGTTATTTAAACATTTCCGCAAAACATAAAAACGAAAATAAAGAACACCTTAATTATATTGTTAAAGAACGCTCTTCAAGAAGCAAGAAACGTTCAATTTACTTCGGTGATTTAAATGAGGATCATATTAATGCTAAATTTGTTGATGGCGTTTTAATTGTATCTATTTATTTAAAAAAACCTGAAGATAAAAAGATTAGTACAATAAGCATTGAATAATGAATAATAAGGAGCTGATATTTATGAAAAAAAATAATGCTTTAAGTATTTTCGATGAAATGGATAACTTATTTGATGATTTCTTCAAACCTATTAAATATGATATGAAATCAGATGTTCGTGAAGTTGAAAATGGTTATGAGATAGATGTCGAAGTTCCTGGTTTCAACAAAAACGAAGTTGTCGTTGATTATAACGATGGTTACATTACAGTTTCTGCTAAACACGAAACTAATAATGATCAAAAGAAACATGGTAAATACATTCACCAAGAAAGAACATATTCTTCTCTTGAACGTAGTTATTATGTTGGTGAGATTGATAAATCTAAGGTTAATGCTAAATTAAATGATGGTGTGTTAACTATTAGTTTACCTAAAGCTAGCATTGAAACACCAAAGGGTAAAACTATAATGATTGAATAGTAAAAAAAAATCGCAATTTTGCGATTTTTTTATTTTCTTTTATAATCATTTGGCAAGCTAAGCCATCTTCTTCTTAATTCAAATGCAGCCATTTTAGGCCTTCTATCACGAGTGAAAATACCCTTTTTATTACCATCTGCTCTTATTATTCCTTCTGTTGTTTGAAAATCAGCAAAGTTCCAAACTTGTTCACCCATAATTGAATCGTGGCGATCAAAAACTTCATGGTATTTTTCTAAATATTCAACTTGATAATTTTCTGTCCACATAACAGCGGGTATTTTAGTTAAACCTAAATAATTGTCTGTTCCATATTCAGTAAACATAACTGGTTTTCCAATTTTATCCCATTCCGAAAGCTCTGCATCTAATGCTATCATCGCATCTTCTAATTCTGCACCACCCATTAGATACCAACCGTAATATCTATTTAGCATTATAACATCACATAAATAACTAACTTTTGAGTGTTTTGGATTAGAGGCAATTATATGGGCAAAAGAGCGTGGTCTTTTTTGAACGTCTAATTCTTTGCATAAATTAAATACTTTTTCAAAATAAGGTATACAATCATCGCTGCTTGCAGCATCTGGTTCATTAAATAAACTCCACATTACAACACAAGCATAATTCTTATCTCTTTGAACTAATTCTCTAACTGCTTCTAAATGATTATTGATAGTTATATTTTTTACTATATCTTGTTCAAAGAATGATTCTACTTTTAAGTTTTTATTAGCGGCATCAACCGCATTTCTTGTTGATTTTAACATTCCAACAGCGGCTAATTCATCTATTACTAAAAAACCTTCTTTTTCGGCTAATTGTAATATTTCTTCACTATAAGGATAATGGCTTGTCCTAAAACTATTTGCTCCACACCATTTCATCAATTCAAAATCACGTTTGGCCACAGCTAAATTGTAACCACGTCCGGTAAAGTCTGCATCTTCATGTTTACCAAAGCCTTTAAAATAAACAGCTTTATTATTAATTAAAATTCTATTCCCTTCAACGTTAACCGTTCTTATTCCACAATCTAAATAATATTCATCTAAAACATTATTACCTTCTATAACTTTGAAGACAAAATGATATAAATAGGCATTTCTAACTTCCCATAATTTAGTGTTTAATATTTCTAATTCACCACTAGTTCCATTAGAAAATGCCACCTTGTTGCCTTGTTGATCATAAACTTCAGCATACACTTGGCCACGACCTATATGTGAAACATCATAATGCGTAATACTACCTTGCTTAGTTAGTTCGTGATTTAAAGTTATATCAATAATTGAATCTTTAGGGGTAATCACAAGTTTAACTGGTCTAATGAGACCACCATAATTAAAAAAGTCAAAATATGGTGTACAGATTTTTCTACCATCTTTTAGCACTTTATATTCTCCACATGGTAAAGTGGTATTATCTAAAATATTATTTAATTTAACTACTATAGTGTTTATCTTATCATAATTAATTACATCATTAATATTAACAGAAAAAGGAATAAATCCATTATTATGATAATGAAGCTTTATACCATTAACCCAAACTGTAGCTTTAATAAGACACCCAAAAAAACGAATATCTACATCTTTATTTTTCCATGATTTATCAGCGTAAAATGTTTGTTCATACCAAACATCGCCTAAATATTCTTTGCTTTTTTTATCGGTAAAAAAATCATTAAAACTAGATGGAACCGGCATATCAATATAATCTTTTAAGCCATTTTGATAGCCTCTTTCTTCACCTTTATCTTCAAAATCAAAACTAAATTTCCACATTCCACTTAAGTCAACAACTTGTCTAGTTAAGGTGTTTTGAGGATATAACATTTTATTTGCCATTTTATTTCTCCTTTCCTAGTTTATTTAAAAACCTAGAAATTACAGTTTCTTCCACTTGGTTATATGTATTATTATAAAACATTTTACTATAAACGTTGCTAAAATCAATCCAAGATTTATCTTCTTCTTTTGGCATTATTGGATAAAAACTAATATTATTGTGTTTAGCGGCTTCCAGATCACCAACAGCATCACCTAACATAATCGCATCGTCATAATTTAGATTTAGCATTTCTTGTTTTATGCAGTCTTCTTTTGTTCCTAGTTCTTGAGTACAAACTTTATCTACATAGGCTAATAAATTAAATTTTTTCCATTCATGCATAACTGCGTTATTATTAGCTGAAGATATAATTATGATTTTAAATTCTTGAGCTAAAGTACTAATCGCTTCACCAGCATTTCTAAAAGGCTTAATTTCATCTTTATATTTATCAATTAATTGATTAGTTAAATTAGACCAATCTAGAATAGGTTTTAGATTTATCTGTCCATTCATTATATATTCTTCTAAAGATTTATTCGACTTTGTTTTAGCTATATTTAGCCATTTTTTGTAATCTTCTAATATGTTAATTCTAATAAAGTTATCATTGACATATTCTAAAAGCATACCAATTCCATCAAATCTGTTTATCCCTCTAGTTAAAGAATATAAATTGATAATATTCCATTTTTCAAGAATGGGTTTGGCATATTTTTCTAAATGAAATGTTTTAATAACAGCCGGTCCAAAACAATTTAAGTGTTTAAATGTCATCGAATCCATTACTGTTCCATCAGAATCGATGAATATAATTTTCTTTTTTACCATTTTGTATCCTCACAACCGCAAAATGCATCAACAGGAGAAATACCACAAAAACTTTCTTTACCTAATAATTTTGTTACTAAAGCTTTCATTGTATATTCTTTTGCATCATAGCAATTAATATATGTTTTAACTTGAGGAACATCAAATAAGTGAAACGGATAGTTTACAGAAACAAATATTACTGGTAATTCATACACATACCATGGTATATCAATAGCGCCTTTTGTTAATGCAAAATCAATTCTTTGAACAACACCATTACCAGGAACATTAGCTAAATGAATTATTAGATCATATTTATCTTTCATTTGCTTAATAGCTGATTTAGAGGTATATAATTTGTTCATTATGTTTCTAACCTCTTCATCGCTAGCTTTTTTTAGTTGTTCTAATACAGGTGTATATATTTCTACTTCAAAACCTTCTTTTTTTAATTCATCGGCTACTATCTCATAATATTTTTTACTATTTTTATTTGTAATATATGAATTAAAAGGATTAGAAATATCATGGTGTAATAGTAGTATTTTATGATATTTATCTTTATTTAAAGGTAAAATGTCTTTTTCTTTATTCTTTACTAAAGTAATGGCCTTATGTGCTATTTCTATAGCCATATTTTTACTTTCTTCTAAACCTATATTATTCAAAGAAATATCATCATACTTTTCATAAAGACCTAAATGAGCTTTAAAAGCTAAAATTCTTCTAACTGCTTCATCTATTCTTTCTATTGTTAAATAACCACTATTGATAGCATCCTTTACATAATTAAAGTCTTCTTCAAAATCATTATAAAATAAAAACATATCACATCCTACTTTTATTGCCGTAGGAACAATATCTTTTCTAGCCATTCTACTAGTAAGCCCAACCATATGACTAGCATCGGTTATAACTAGACCATTGAAGCCCAGTTTTCCTCTTAATAATTTTTGTATTATCGTTTCACTTAAGGTAGCTGGCATATATGCATCGTCTTTGATATTAGGATTATAGTATTTCTCATAACTAGGTATACAAATATGACCAACCATAATACCTTCAACGCCTGCATCTATTAATGTTTTATAAACATAACCATATGTTTTATCCCATTCTTCTATACTACAATCATTAATTGAATTAGCTAGATGTTGATCTCTTTCGTCTCTGCCATCACCAGGGAAATGTTTACAAACCGATGCTATATTAAGTTCATGACAAGCTTTTAAATATTCTAAAGAATATTCTGCAACTTTATTTGCGTCATTGCCAAATGTTCTAGTGGCAATAATCGGATTATGCCAATTATAATGAATGTCAACAATTGGAGCAAAAACTGTATTACAACCAACCGCTTTAGCTTCTAATGCTGAAACATAACCTAATTGATAAGCGTATTTTTTATCATTTGTGGCTGCAATTTTAAGTTCTTGACCTATTTCAGTCCCACCAACACACGCACCATTGCCACCAGCCTCAGTGTTTGCGGCTACAATAAGGGGAATCTTGCTATATTTCTTATATAAATTTAGTAATTCTTTCACCTTGCTAGGCTCTTGATTCATATAGCGAAGACCGCCCATTTGTTCGGTTTTAACTATTTTTTCAACTATTTCTTCTCTAACTGGGGCTGCCATATCTATAAAAAGTTGTTTTATTTTTTCATCTAATGACATGTTTTCTAATGTTTTTTCAATAAAAGCTATAGCTGTAGAATCAAGATTAAACGGTTTATTATAGTTCATTTTCATCACCCAATTCTACTTCTATTAATATTACATCATTAGTACTTAGCTTCACATTTAAAATGGTTTCGTTATTATTTGTAGAATAATCTAGTGGTAATTTAGTTAATTTAGTTTCATTTTTAATTTTTTCAACTTGAGCATTACTTAATACTTCTGGTGAGCCTAATTCCTCCCAATATTTTTTCGGATTACAATAGACATCATTAATGTAACTAACACATGCTTTGTTTATTTTATTATTTATTCTTATGTTTATATCGTTAGTTTCATTTTTATAATAATCAAAGTCGAATTCATATAATAAGATTTGTAATTTATTTTCTTTTTTAAAACATGAGCATTTAATTTTATCACAATTAACATCAAAACGGTTTTTATATAACATGCTCAATATTTTAAATGCATAGAAATTTGGCTTAGGTATACCATTATTATTTAAAATACCAAAGCCACCATGGAATGGCTTATTAATCAAAAATTGTTCTTCAAAATAATCTGATAAACACCAAAACATATGGCCATCTAAAATATTTTTCGTATCAAGGGCAGTTTTAATAATAAAGCTTGCTGCCATTTTTTCATCTTGAATTGGAGCAGCATATACTGCTAAAACATTCCATTCAGAAATATAAATAGGCTTATTAGGAACTAATGCTCTTAATTTTTTATCCTTTTCTGTTAATATATCTTTTGGATATTTAACATATTCAGTTGGATGGAAAAAGAAATCACGCATAGCGGTACTTATTCTTCCACCGTTTTTAGCCATATAATTTATTTTTTCTTTTATTTCTTTAAATCTTTCAGGGCCAAAATTATTACCAAAACCATCACCAGGATAATGATGAGTAGAAATAAAATCATATGGTAGGTTCTCTTCTTCGCAGAACTTAATAAAATCTTCAATCCATACACAACCAGAAGTTGAAGGCCCACCAACTTTAATATCTTTAGATATACTTTTAATTGCGTTTACTGTAGCTTTATAAAGCTTAAAATATTCGTCTTTTGTTCCTCTAAAAAAGATTACCTGAATGTCTGGTTCATTCCAAACTTCAAAATACCATTTTTTAATTTCTGTTAAACCATATCGCTCTATTAAAAAAATTATAAATTGTTTAATAAAATCTGCCCATTTTTTATAAGATTTAGGTGGGGTTATATTGTTTTTATAATGAAATCCTAAAACATTCTTACTAGCTAAAGCACTAGGCATAAATGATAATTCAATATATGGTTTAAATCCGGCGTTTAGAATATTATCTAAAACAACACCAACTTGTTTAAAATTTATTTCTACTATCTTATTAGCTTTAGCCATTTTACTAAATAATGGAAAATCTGATAATCTTTGATATATATGCATATCATCGTCAAATATGCCATGAAAGCGTAAAAATTTAAATCCTAATTCTTTTTTAACAAACTTTAAATATTCACATACATCTTTTCTTGTCAATGTATAGGCGTGATCATTACCTATGCCAAATTGCCAAGTTTTACTATATGGATATGTTTCTTTAAATATGTCAACGTATAATTCCATATCTTTATTCTCCTTGTCTTTTTAAAAAGACAAGTTGACTAGCAACTTGCCTTATAGTTATGTTTCCGTTGCCGGTAAGTTAGTTTGTTTTCTTTTCTTAATCTTATGAATTAGATATTTAACTAGTTTGCATATTTCATCGTAGAAACCACTAAAGAAGACAAATATCAATAAGAATGTTGCAAAACAAATAACTCTAATTCCATCATTTTGATGTCCTAATAGTGTTAGGCCATAGTACAAAATTGAAATTGTTAATGCACCTATAAATGTTCCTAGTCCATCATCGATAAATCTAGATAGGAATAATCCAACTAAAGATGGAACAATATTAGCAAATAATGTTGTTACTGTAGCTAGTGGCACACTATTAGGAGCAACTATATTTTGTGATGCATAAATAGCCCCAGCCATACCAAACATAGCACCTGAAACTATATAGCAAATAATAACATTTTTCTTTTCATTAATACCTATATTAACTGCGGCTAGTTGATTTTGTTGTAATAGCATAGATTGACGACCAGCTGTTGTAAAATGAGCATAAGCATAGTTTAACAATAAAGCTAATGCTAATGGTAATAAAATCCAAGGGAATGAACCTATTTGAGCTGCTGGATTAGCTAAGATATTAAATGATTCTCCACCTGATATTAAAGCACCCAATGACTCTATTACATAGCCCATTGCTAATGAACAAACTAAAATTGGGACTCTAAAAGTTACATAAACTAAACTATTTAAAACAGATAAAGCTATTCCCATTGCAATACATATCAATAACATTACCCACATGTTTAAGCCTAATCTAAATACAAACATTGAACCAACTGTAGCAGCAACCACTAGGATTGCCCCACCAGTAAAGTCATAACGACCATACTTTAATTGGAAGGCAATACCTAGAGCAACAACTGCCATATAACCTGTATCACTTAATATACGTCTTATACTAGTCGAAGTGAATAAGTTGTATGTTATACCATTGCTAGCACAAACAATAGCCATTAATATATAAATTAATAAAGGAAAAATGATAGTGGCAAAAACTTTTGTACCTGCACTTTTAAGTCTATTAGGAGTAAAGTAATCTTTTACTTTTGTACTAAAAGAATTTGTTTGTCCTTTCATAATATTTCTCCTTGTGATTAATTATTTACGATATAATACGTAGTCCTTATCCCAAGAATTAATTAAATCTTTTAATTTAGCAAAACTTGCACCTTCAGCATTACCTAAATAATTAACTAAATCTTCACCTTGAATTAAAGCTCTTGAAGGATCGCCATATTTATCAACACCTGCATAAATCATACAATTTTTATGTCCTGCTTCCATATCTTCATCTGAAGTTAACATTATTCTCTTGCCTTCAACAAATTTATCTAAACCTGTAGTTGGAGCATCACTAAATTGATAACCTCTAACTGCATTAATTCCCATAATTAGTGGATAAATTATAGTTTCAACAACTGATTGACCTAATGATTTAATAGTTCCTTTTGAGCCAAATACATCAGAGCCATATAAAGCATCATCCCAACCTACTGTATATAAATCAATGTTTTTATCTTGATTTTCACTTACTAAAGTTGAATATATTCTTTGGGCTAAACTATTAACAGCTACGATTGCTTCTACTCCTTCATCAACCCATTTATCTAATTGTGTTTCAGCTAAGTTACCACCAAAACCCATATTTAAAGCTAAGTCAGCATCAGCATCAGCAACACCGCCTAAATCGTTAGTACCTTCTGATGAATCAACAATTGTGAATTGATCATCTGGATTTGCCTTATTCCATTCTTCAGCTAATCTAGCTATTTCTACTGAAGCAACATGACCACTAGGGTATGCATAGTAAGGAGTACGAGCTAAAGCTATTACTCTATTTTCAGAAGCACTAACTGCATCCCATAAATATTGTCCTAATATTTTACCATCCATTTCACCATCAGTTGCGGCACCTAAGAAATGGTCACTATTTAATACTTCATCAGCAACATCACTTGCTCTAGTGTTATTGAAATCTGTTTGCCAACCAGCTAAATAAGCTCCATATTCTTCACATGCTTCTAAAATAGCTTTAGTGTTTTGAGCATCATTATCCATCATTGTGATGATTAAGTCTGTTCCTGTTTCTAAATCATTTTGGAATTTAGATAGGTTGCTATTAGCATCAGTTTGAGAAATTTGCGTTAAAGTATATTCAAAATTCAAATCATCTTTAATGCTATCTAAATAACCTTCTAAGGCTGATAATGTGTTACCATAGCCTAAATATGAACCGATACTTACTTTTACTTTTTCATCATTTTTATTATTATCACATGATGCAAGAGATAAACCTGCAACACCTGCCATACCAACAATTCCTAAAGTTTTAATTAATTTTTTCATTTTTCTATTCCTTCCTTATTTATTTTTTAACGAGGTAATGTAACCCCTGATTTACGACATGTTACAATAACTATTGCTAAGAATATTATTGATTTGATAATTGATATAACTGATATATCAACTGAACATAAAGTTAATCCTCTGTCTAATAAAACATAAGTTAAACAACCACATACCGCACAACTTATTTTTGTTTTCATACCACCAGATAATGGCATACCACCCATTAATAACATCATCATAACATCCATTTGGAAACTTGCGCTATATGATTCACCGATGCTATTTGTTCTTGAAATTAAGAATATTGAAGCTATAACTAAAAATACTGAGAAAACTGAATAGGCTCCAATACGTGTAATTAACATTTTTGAGCCTGCTTGAGCTGCAGCCACTTTATTAGCACCAATAGCCTTTGATCTTTTACCTACTTTAGTATAGTTTAAAATATAACAAGCTATTATGGCTAAAATAATCATTGATATTAACCTAAACCATGTGGATGATACAATCGATAAATCAACATCTAAAACATATGATGTTATTGATGCATCTGTATAAAATGTTTGATTTATGCCTCTAAATAGTTGCATCAAAACAACAGATGACATAACTGTAGGTAATTTAATGTACGTTCCAACTACCGCATTAAATACAGCACAAATTATACCTAAAACTAAAATGGTTAATAAACCCACAATCATACCTGCTGCATTACTAATAATAACAAACAGTGTGGCAAAAACCGCGACTTGATAACCAACTGATATATCCATACATCCCATCGCATAAATCATTGTAGCACCTAAAGCTAAAATCATGTACACTGTAGCTTGTTGAATAGTATTTCTAATTCCAATTGATGTCCACATGCTAACACCATTAATTATTGGCGGTAAAATACTAAACACGATGACACATAGAATTAATCCTGTATATGCTACTAATGAATATGCGTGATCTTTAAAATATTTCTTAAAATCAAAAGTTTTAATTTTTTCTACTAAACTTGACATCAAAGATCCTCCTATAACATATAATCAATAATATCGACTTCTTTTAAATTTGCTGATCTTTTAAATTCTTTAGTTACTTTGAAGTCTTTCATAATAATTATTCTGTCTGCCATACCAATTAATTCCGCTAATTCTTCAGAGATTAAAAGTATTGCTTTACCGGCTTCTTTTAACTCTTCAATAATTTTATACATAGCTTGTTTTACAGCTACATCGACACCACGAGTTGGACAATCCATAATAATAACATCTGACCCATTAGCTAGCCATTTGCCAAACGATACTTTCTGTTTATTACCACCTGATAACTTTGATACATAAGTATCGCGGTTATAGCATTTAATACTTAGATTTTTAATTTGTTCATCTGTGATTTTATTTTCTTCAATAGGATTTATAAAAGTAAAATGTGATAATTTATCTAAAGATGGTAAACAAATATTTTCCTTAACAGAAGCCTCTAAAACTAAAGCTTCTTTATCTCTATCTTTACTTATATAACCAATACCCATATCAATTGCTTTAGAAGGATTTTTAACCATTTTACCTAAACGTAATACTTTACCACTTTGTGGCTTAATCGCACCAAAGCCTAAATGTCCAATTGTATGCATACCACAATCTGATAAACCACCTATTCCGACAATTTCACCTTTGTGAATTTGTAAGTTAAAATCTTTAATAGAGTGAAAATTAACGTCTTTAAACTCAAGCCCAATTTCAGTTTCTGCAGATGGAATAAAATCTTCACGATAATATGCATCGCCAATATCTCTACCAACCATCAAAGTCCTAATTCTTTTAGCGTCATATTCTTCCTTTTTAAGTGTAGCTACAATATCTCCATCCCGTAAAACAGTAACGTCTGTACAATGTTTCATTATTTCATCTAAATCATGAGATATAAAAACAACTGCTTTGTTATTCTTTTCAGCCATTTCGTGAATAATTTTATACAACAATTCACGCCCATCAAAAGATAAGGCGGTTGTTGTTTCATCAACTACTAAAATTTCCGGATCTTTTTCCATCGCTCTAATAATTTCTACTAACTTTCTTGCTTCAAAAGTTAAAGTATTAATTTTAGTGTTTCCTCTAATATTAGTTACACCAAATTTATCTAAAACTTTATTAGCTGCTGCATACATCTTTTGCATATTTATAACACCAAATTTAGAAAACTCTTTTTCTCTACCAGCATATAAATTTTCTGCAACAGTAACTCCGGGAATAGTATTAGATTCTTGCAAAATCATCGCAAAACCAGCATTTTGACCTTCAAGCATTGATTTCGGATGCCATTTTCGGCCTTTGTAAATCATATTACCTGAAGTGGCTTCTTGCATACCTGCAGCAATTGACATAATGGTAGATTTGCCAGAACCATTTTCACCTATTAAGCCTCTAATTTCACCTCGATGCAATCGAAAATCAACATCCTTTAAAGCAATGGTGGGTCCAAATTCTTTGTGCATGTGTTGAGCTTCAAAAATTAATTCCCCTGCTTCATTAGCCATACTTTTTCTCCTTTCCTACTTATATAAAAATTTTAATATATAAATCTTTTTTCAACAATTTTATTTATTTTTATTCTTTGCTATATTTTTAAGTGAAACGTTTTCATAAAACGAGTGAAAGGGCTCTTATATTAAAAAACAAACATGTTTATGTGTTATAGCTTAAAAAACGGCACATTACAAAAATAAAAAATAAACAAATTGCATAAATTATTTATCTATGTTAAAATTTAGCCATGGAAAACATCGAAAAATATAATTATCCAACCGTAGTTAAAATTCTACAAAATGAAACATTTATAAATAACAAACATAATGATTTAGAAATTCTATTTAACCTAAAAGGAAGTGCACATTTAATTATCGGAACAAAACAATATCAGTTTAATCAAAACGATATTGTTTTAATTAATTACATAGAAAATTACCAAATCATACATTCAAATGGAATAATTGCTTGTATAACAGTTAAAATATCCCGCTTAGAGCTAGATAAAGAACTGAATCAAACAGCTTATTATTGTAATTCTTGTGAATACAAAGACAAATCTGTTTTTTTTAACCTTCAGAAAATCATCACTTCATTAGTTGACGATTATGCAAAGCCTAATTTTACAATAATTAAAGCCTTTGCTTATGCTTATACTATAATGAATGAATTAAATTCATCATTTCCAACCACAAAAATAACTAATGTGAGTCAAAAAACAAAAATGGATGAAATATTAGATTATATTGAAGAAAACTATTCTGACAATCTTACTTTAAATGAAATAGCTACTCAATTTAATTTTTCAATCCCCTACTTATCAAACTTATTTAAAAAGAACCTCAATATGAATTTTATTGATTATTATGATGAAGTTCGCTTAAAACATAGCTTAAAAGATTTATTAGAAACTAATTTGCCTATTATTGATATAGCTTTAAAAAACGGTTTTGCTTCAAATCACGCCTTTTTAAGAGCATATAAACAAAAATATAATGAGTTACCATCTGATTCTCGAAAAAACAAAAAAGATTCCGAAAACAATGATAACATAAGCGCTAAGGAAGATAAAGGTATAGATGAATTAATAAAAGACTTAAAACTAGAAAATGAAAAAAATATCAATAGCAGCTTCTACAAAGAAATTATTATCAATAATTATGCTGGTCAAAAGCCTCTATTCATCATTAAAGAAAACCCAGCCACATTATGTGTATCTGTAAACAATGCTAGAAACATAGCTTATGAAAGCATTAGAAAAGTACTATTAACAGCAAAGAAAAAAATAGGTGTTAAATTTGTCTATTTTTGTGGTATTTTTTCTGATAGTCTTTATTTTTGTTCACGCAACAAAAGTGGGAAACTATATTTTAGATTTAACTTAATTAATGAAATTTTAGATTTTTTAGTTTCTAATGATTTAATCCCGTTATTATCATTAACATTTATGCCTAAAACTTTAGCTCGCGATAAAAATAAAACGGTTTTTGCAGATGAATATAACACTTCTGCGCCAAATAAAATTGAAGAATGGGAATTATTATTAAAAACTTTCCTAGGCCATGTAATTGAGCGCTACGGGCTTGATGTAGTAAAAAAATGGTATTTCATTCCTTGGCGTCAACCAGATACTGATTATAATTATATGGGTTTTTCTACTAAAACTGAATTTTTTGAGTTTTATTATGCAACTTGGAAAACAATTAAAGATATTTGTTCTGACTTTATTGTAACTTCTCCCGAACTTATGCCACTCACAAACAAAAAAATTGAATGGTTTAAAGACTTCTTCACTTGGGCAAAAGAAAACTTTTGTTTACCAAACTATGTTTGTCTTGAATTTTATATGGAAGAAGATTGGGAAACTTTAGAATCTTATACAATAAGAGGCAAAAGTTTTCAAAGAATTCCTTATAATAAACCTACTAGTGACGAAAATAAATTACAAAAATTTCTTCAACAAGTTAGAAATATTTTAAATTTTAATAATACGCGAATTCCAATTATTATTGCCCAATATAATTTCACAATAAGTCATTATAATGTGTTGCATGATACGATTTTTATGGCTGATTTTATCGTTAAAAACATCATTGATAACATTGAAAAAAGTCAACTTTTTACCTATTATCGCATTTCCGATTTCGAGGAAACATTATCGGATATGAACTATTTTTCTGGTGGAACAGGATTATATTATAAAAACGGTATGCCTAAACCAAACTTGCACGCCCTAGAATTTTTATCTAGATTAGAAAAAAATATAATTTCTCGCGGTGAAAATCACATATTATCTAGTAATGATAATAACACCCACATCATATTAATACTCCATAATTATGAGCATCCTAATGATGATTTAATTTCTGAAGATTTATATAGTGTCCCTATCTTAGATCGTTATTCACCGTTTGTTAACAAAAGTAAAAAAAGAATATTGTTTTCTTATAAAACCGACTATACAATGGCCAAAATCCAAATGTATACAATTAATAGAAAGCATGGTAGCCCTTATGATCGTTGGCTAGATTGTGGTAAGCCTCCAATTGACACTTACAACAGTTTAGAGGATACCATATTTAATAATATTAAAATTGCTTCTTTCCCTGATTATAAATATCAAGAGGTAAATATTAATCAAGGTGTATTAAATATTGAAACTTTGCTTGATTCTTTAGAAGTTAAATTAATAGAAATAAAATTACAAAAATAGAGGTGTTTATGTTAACAAGAAAAGAAAAAAACTATACTTTTATTTTTATACTCGGTTTGATTTTAATTGTCATCGGTTTAATTTATGGACTATTAAAAAAGAATATCGGAATATTATTACTCTTATTAATTTTTGGCTTATTTTTTATAGGTATAGCTATATATAAAAATCTTAAAAGATACCAACATTTTAAAAAATTAAAAGAATTAATTGCTAAAGAAAAATTCTATCTTGGTCGTATTGTTAGGGTGTCTACTGTTAATTCTTATGTAGCTAAAAGTTTAAAGGAAAAAGTTTATGAATTTTATGTTGAAACAAAAATCGCTGAAAAAAATATAATTTTAACTTCTGAATGGTTAGAAAAAGAAGACCTAGACCAATATAAAATTACTCCTAATAGAGAAATTAAGATTGCTTATTTCGATAATAATAATTATTATTTTTTCTTATAATTATGCAATTTATCAATTTTAAAGGTGTTGAGAAATCAACACCTTAATTTTTTATAATCCCTTTTTTAATATTTTAATTAAATCTAAAATATTATCTAAATTGTAATCACCTTTTTTATTTTTGGCTGCATCACCTACAGCAATAGCTTTTATATTCGCATAATGACTAGCCATAACACCAGCTACAGCATCTTCGACTACCAGACATTCATCTTCTTGTAGTCCTAAGCCTAATCTAGCTTTAATAAATACTTCTGGATCTGGTTTAGTATTAGTTATCATTATACCATCTACTATGTAATCAAATTTAGCTTTTAAACCTATCTTATCTAATATTAACATTGTATTTTTACTTGATGAGCCAATGGCTTTTTTTATATTTTGGCTTTCTAAATATTCTAATAGTTCTACTACACCAGACATAATATCTATTTTAGTTAATTTATTTAAACTATTGCGATAAATTTCATTTTTATAATTTAACATTTCTTCTATTTCAAGCTCGTTATATTTCCTTTGACTTTTTTCTAAAATAATCATTAAAGATTCCCTTCTAGATACTCCTCTTAAACGATTATTTATATTTTTATTAAAATATATACCTTCTCTATCAGCTAAAGCTTTCCAAGCTTCGTAATGATATTGATCAGTAGACACGATAACTCCATCTAAATCAAAAATAATACCTTTAATCATAGTTATAACCTCGTATCCCATTTACCACAAAAAGCATCAACCGGACTATGACCTTTAAATTCTGATTTACCTAGTAATTTATCTACTAAACTATCCAATATAATATCAGTTGAACCATACGTGTTAATATATGTTTTTACTCTTGGGGCATCTAATAAGTGATATGGATTTTCTAAAGATATGAAAATAGTTGGAACACTAGTCATATAAACAGGAACATTAGCACCCATAGGTTCACACCATTCTATTCTAACAACCGTTTGATTAGACTTAGTTGCTAGATTAGCACTATAAATTATTAAATCATAATTATTCTTTATTTCTTTTGCTGAACCCATAGTTCCTTCAAAACCTGGTTTTGGTTTAAATAAGGTTACTTCAAATCCTGTTTTTTGTAGTTTTTCCATAAGTCTTAAGTTAGCTCCTACTGCCACACTAAATCCCATATTCCCACCTGATGACTCTAAACTATAGAATAATACCCTCTTATATTTATTAGGGCTTATAGGCAAAATGTTTTCTTTATTTTTTACTAAAGTAATTGATTTATCAGCAACTTCTTTAGCTAAATTTAAAAATCGTTTAGCTTCTAGTGTTTGATCAATTTCAGCATATTTAGGTAAATTATTATTCTTATGTAATCCTAAAGAGGCTTTTAATGCCAATATCTTTGAAACAGCTTCATTTAGTCTATCATTTGTAATTATACCTTCATCATAGCCTTTTCGCATATACATAAAGTCCTCTTCTAAATTTTTAGTAAATAAAAACATATCACAACCAGCCGCTATAGTTAAAGGGACTATTTTTTCTCTTGGTAATGCCATATTTAATCCAGCCATAGTAGTAGAATCAGTTATTACTAGACCATTAAACCCCAGTTCTTCTTTTAATAATTTAGTTACTATTTCACTAGATAAAGTAGCTGGTAAAATATCTTCATCTAAAATATTAGGATTATATTTTTTAACAAAACTAGGTAACATAATGTGACCACACATAATAGTTTTTACGCCACAATCAATCATCGCTTTATAAACTTCACCAAAACTACTTAACCATTCTTCACAAGATAAACTATTAATACTTGTAACTAAATGCTGATCTCTTTCATCTACCCCGTCGCCAGGAAAATGTTTAGCACAGGCTGCTATACCATTTTTTTGTATTTCTTCGATATAGGCGACACCAAAATCTCTAACCATGTTCTTGTCATTACCAAAAGTTCTTGTGTTAGTAATTGGATTTCTAAAGTTTAAATCAATATCAACAATTGGAGCAAATGACCAATTTACGCCTAAAACACTTCCTTCCTTCCCGCAAACTTCCCCTAATGCTTTAGCCATGTTTTTATCATTTGTAGCCGCAATTCCCATTTCACTACCAATTTTCGTTCCATCTAAACATACTCCTGCCCCACCTGTTTCTAGATTAGCCGCTATTAAAAGTGGTATTTTACAATTTTGTTGCAACACCTCTACCGTTTTACAAACTTCATCTTTAGGCATTACTCTGCACATGATTCCACCAATTTTCAAGTCTTCAGCCAACCACTTTAAATAATTGTCTTCAGCAGAGTACGCAATCAAACAAAATAATTGACTGATTTTTTCATCAATTGTTAAGTCAGCTAATGTTTCATTTACCCATTTAATATCTTCTTCTTTTAAATAAAATGGTTTGTTTTTTAAGTCTATCATATTATCCCGTCCTCGTATAATAGTAAGCGTAAGAATTAGTTACTCTTACACTTTATAATTTAATTATATAAAATTGGTTTTTCTAAAGACTTCAAAAAATTAAAATTTAAACATTTCTTTGTTTTTTAAAACGCTTTTAGAAAATTTTCATTTTAAAAACATCTTAAAAAACAACATATTTTTTAACAAAAAAGAAAAAAAGACAATCTAGGGGACGATTGTCTTTTTTAGATATTAACATATATTTAAAAGATTTAAGAAGGAAAAAGCTTAAATCTATTTAACGTAATAAGTTAGGGTTTGAAGAACTGCGTCTTCACCTTTGATTAAACTTAAGAAATATTCATATACCTTATCTTTAATAGCTGTTTTTGTTAAATCAGTTCCAAATATTTCTTTATTAGCTAAAATATCATCTAAATCTGCAGAAGTATCTCCAATCTTAACATTAGCTAGTTTTTCTCTTAATACATTAAGCATTGGATCACTACTTAATTCCATTACTTCTAATTTATCATTTACACCAAGTAAATATCTTAACCAACCAGCTATAGCTAGAGGAATATATTTTAAGTCAGCTACATCTAAATCTTTATTTTTTAAATATGATTTAATTGTTTCACCATATCTTACAGGAATCTTTTGACTAGTATCTGTAGCTATACGCCATGGAGTATCTGGGATAGCCTTATTAGGTAATCTTTCTTCTAATACTTCATTTAAGAAAGCTTCCGGTTTAATAATTTTAGGATCAACAACAACCTTCATACCTTCAGCACCAATACCTTTAACTAAATTCACTAATAAAGGATTAGTCATCTCTGAAGCTATACTAGGATAATTTAATAAACAACCATAAACTGCTAAAGCTGTATGTAAAGGGTTAAGACATGTTGTAACCTTCATAGTTTCAACTTTATTAACTGTTTCACGATCTGTCATATATACACCAACTTTTTCTAAAGCTGGTCTACCATTAGGGAATTTATCTTCTATAACTAAATATTCAGCTGTTTCACAATTTACATAAGGTGCAATATAGGTATGTCTTGATGTTGTAATAGGATCAATATCTGTAAATCCTATTTTTTCTAAATCTTCTAAAACTTCTTTTGCTGGTCTTGGAGTTATCTTATCAATCATAGACCAAGGGAATGTAACCTTAGTTTCATCTTGTAAATAAGTTAAGAATCCACTTTCTACAAGATCTTTTTTTGCCCAATGTGAAGCAACATCTAAAACACTAGCTTGTAATTTTTCACCATTATGTGAACAATTATCCATACTAACAACCGCAATAGGCAAAGCTCCTGCTTTATATCTTTCATAAAGTAATGAGGCAACAACGCTCATTGCGTGTTTACCTTTAGTAGGACCATTATTGAAGTCTTCTTCTACTAATGTTGTATAATTGCCATTAATATCTTTTAAACTATATCCTTTTTCCGTAATAGTAAAAGATATAAATTGTAAGTTAGGATTAGTAAAAATCTCTTTTAATCTAGCATAATTACTAGCAACTACACCTTCAACAATACTAGCTGAAACAGTATATTCTGGTTCTTTTGTAGCACTTAAACTAGCAATTAAAGTTAGATTATCACACTTATCATAAACATCAGTGATGATTTCATAATCAAAAGTTTCACTGGCAATAATACCTTTATCACATAGACCCTTGTTTAACATATCATTAGCTAATCTTGCGATAAATCCTCTAAAGATATTACCAGCTCCAAAATGTAACCATGTTGGATTTTCTTTAGTTTCTTTCCATACTTTTTCAACATCATATGTAGGATAGTTAACCCCAACAACCTGATTTTTTAAACACTCTTTTGTTAATTTCATTTTAAAATCCTCCTAATAACGAAACAAAAAGCGCTTTTTGTTTAATACAATGGTATTATAAAGCGCTTTTTATAATATTACAAGTAAAAAATTATTTTTTTTATGATTCTTTTTTAATTTTGTCGTTTTCACTTCATTTTCAGCCTAAAAAACAATACATTTTTTGTTAAGCTGATTCTTTTATACTAATACTTGGCTCTAAAACAACCTTAGTAGAATAATCTTTATTATCGATCATTTGTTCTAATGTAACAGCACAAATATTACTTATTTCTTGGACCTTATTATCTACACTAGTAATGTGAACACTAGATAAATCACAATATTTACTAGCATTGTAACCGGTAACTAAAACATCCTCACCAATTTTATAACCGGCTTTAATCAAACGATTAATAGCACTTAAAGCTACTAAATCCTCACCACAAATTATAGCCTTAATATCAGCATGATCTTTTATTATAGTTTCTGTAGGAATAGCTCCATCATTAATATTGTCTATACAATAAACATATGGAGTTTTATTAGCTTCTTCAATGGCTTTTAAATAACCATTTGTTTTCCTATTCGCACTTTGCGTGTTAAAATATTTTATATATGCTATTTTACCACTTGTTTTGCTTAAAACATATTTAGTCATATCATAGACACCTTTAAAGTCATCTACATAAACTTCACTACATCTTTTGACATTTAATTTGCCATTTGAACATACTACTGGTGTATCGCCAATTTTCTTTAAAACATCAGGATAATCATTTAAAAAATTAAAAACAGAGCCTACAAACACCATTCCATCAACATTTATGTTTAGTAATGAATCTATATACGTAGTGCTAGATTTAGCACTACCAAGTGTATTACATATAATAACGCGATAACCTTTAGGAGATAAAACCCGGTCAATTTCAAAAGCTGTATCAGAATAATAAGGATCTCTAATATCAAGTACTAAAACTGCAATAGTTTTCATAGACTTTATTGCCAATCCTCTACCTAGCGCACTAGGCTTAAAATTGTATTTTTTTACAACAGCCTCTACTCTTTCACGTAATTCTGGCTTTATATTTTTATTATTTAAGTATTTAGATACTGTAGATATTGAAACACCAGCTTCTTTGGCTATATCGTAAATGTTCAATTTTATGCCTCCTAAGTATGTCTATAATGCGATACAAATATTATATCTTATTTTTTTAATAAAATAAATTTATTTTTTAATATTAACTAAAAGATAAATGTTTATATGTGAATAAAACTAACTACAGCAATTTTTAAACTCGTTTATAAAATTAAATGTTTTAATGCTTTTAAATATTTTAAATTTCTTTTTATATCTTCATCAGTAATTTCTTTAAGTCTTGATAAATTTAAATTATCTAATATATCAGTAATTTTAACATTTTTAGTTATTTTATTTTTTTTACATCTTACAATAAAATCTTCATATGCCTCGTTTTCATTTTTAGTTAAAGCTAAAACTGCATTAACTATTTCTTCACTAAATCCTTCATTCAACAAAAATTTAGTTGTATCGTTAGTATCTTCAATTGTATCATGTAATAATACAACTATGATTTCATCTTCTTTTGATAAAGTTTTAGCTACACGCAAAGGATGATTAATATAATCTTTCCTAGCTTTATCAAGATGGCCTTTATAAGCCTTAGTAGCTATTTCTAAAGCATGTTTAATTTGAATTGATTCTTTACTCATTGTCCCATCATAAGCTTAACTTATATTCTTGCTTACTAAAACCCCAAATAATAACAAAAACATTTTATAATCAACATTCTTTTTTAGCAAGGTATTATTAACATTTATTTAAATAAATCCAAGAAAAATTTTTTAGAACGTAAATAAATGAACCGATCTTAAAAAAACGCCGACAGTTAAAGTGGTTTTCTACCTTTTAAGTCTAAGTTTTTGTCTTCACTCCCAATTGAATATTTTCATATTGACTTTAATATATACTACCCATTATTTTTAAATGGGGCAGATTTAAATACTGTATGTTTATTATTTGGTCATACATCTTTTGAAATGACTCAAAGATATATCGATTTTAATTCTAAACATTTAGAACAAATCAATAGAAAGTGTAATCCAATCAAGAAATTAAAAAAAAGGCAGGATTAGCTAGAAATTATCAAGTCGAAATTACGCCTTAGCTAAGCCGAAAAATCAACTTTTTAGAATGTAAATAAACAAAATAACTAATTTTTAACGATTGACAAAACTTTTAAATTAAGTATAATCTAAGTAGAGAAAGCCCGTTATTGCTTGTCTCACACGAAGTTTTATTTAAAAGGTTAATGAAAAGAAAAGGTTAGGAGCTCCAATTCCTAACCTTTTCGCTTTTTAGAGATTTTACGAAGTTTACTTAAAAAGGTTAATGATAACTATTTTTTATTGTTATCATCTTTGCTCTTACTAGCTAGATATATTATAAAAAATATAATAGCTAATAATGCTAGCGTTTCTATTGCTAGCTCCTTTCTAGAAACTTCGTAAATTACTCCGTTTCTTAAAAGATTTCACTTCATAAAACCTCCGCCAACAATTATACTATAAACAACATTTTGAGTAAATAATATATTAAGTTGAAATTATGCCTTAGCTAAGCTAAAAAATCAACTTTTTAGAATGTAAATAAACAAAATAGCCAAATTTTAACAATTGACAAACCTTTTAAATTAAGTATAATTTAAGTAGAGAGAAATCTCGGAGGTCTTGTTGTTAATTAAAATGAAAAGGGAACACTACCAATGTTCCCTTTTCTTCATTTTGTGGGGATCTTGTTGTTAACAATAAAATTTAGGATTTATTGTTATGGTCATCATCATTACCTGATAGCCATATTATATATAATATAACTACCAAAATAATAAGATATTCCATTGAATACCTCCTAATTTACAAACAACAAAACCTCCACTTAAAAAGTAAAAATTTTGTCATTGTTGACCTCCACAAAATATAGCTACTTATCAGTAGCAACTTATTATATAACAAATAACTACATTAAACAACATTTTGAGTAAATAATAATAGGGCTAGCCGTTGAATATTAAGTTGAAATTATGCCTTAGCTAAGCTAAAAAATCAACTTTTTAGAATGTAAATAAACAAAATAGCCAAATTTTAACAATTGACAAACCTTTTAATTAAGTATAATTTAAGTAGAGAAAGCCCAATTATTGCTTGTCTCTAGCGTGTTAAGTTGCTAATTAGTTAAAAAAAGAAAACCCTAGGATGGCTGTCCTAGGGTTTTCACTATTTTGGAGGCGTGTTAAGTTTGCTATTCTTCTTTTTCTTTAGAAGATTGCTTATTAGCTAATATTACTATAATAGGTAAAACTATTATATATAATATAATCGCTAATAACAATCCACCCGTTCAACGGGTGGTATTTAGGCTCCCCTATAAGGACCTATAACTTCACAAGCCCCTCAAGGGGCATGTGAATAATCTGACAACCGTGTTTGAACACTGGCAAGCCGCTATTTACTAGCGGCCTTTATTTTTGGGCCTTTTTAAATGGGTCAACATATTCTTTCTTACTTAAATTATCTCCCTTCATATCTTCAAGTTCTTGATTTTTTATGTATTCCCGTACAACTTCATCTTTTAAACCTACAGTTGAAACATAATATCCTTTGGCCCAAAATTTCTATTGCCATACTTATATTTTAAATTTGCATGTCTCTCAAATATCATAAGGCTACTTTTCCCTTTTAAATATCCCATAAAACTTGATACTGCTAACTTTGGCGGTATCATCACAAGCATATGAATATGGTCCTTCATTGCATGTGCTTCTATTATTTCTACTTCCTTATATTCACACAACGTTCTTAATATCTTTCCTATGTCACTTCTTAATTTCCCATATATTTCTTTTCTTCTATATTTCGGAATAAATACAATGTGATATTTACAATTCCATCTTGTGTGTGATAAACTACTATCATCATTTGGTTTATTTGCCATTTGATTAATCCTCCTATATTTTGTTTTATATATGAGCCAAACCCATAAAACATTCAATGATATAATTGATTTACTGTTGAGCTTAACTTTATTTAAGTATATATATAAATATTTATAATCAAAATAAATGAATAAACGTCCTTAATTATTATGATTGTTAGTAAATCATAGTA
>CASFCK010000003.1 GCA_949293265.1 uncultured bacterium | reverse complement strand
ATATTTATCTTCAAATAAATTGATATATGTTTAATGATATTCATAATGTGTCTTTAAATAAACTGAGAAAAGTTTCTTTAAATAATATGCTATTCAACATTAACCTTAAAATAATACTAAGATTTTAAAGAACCAAAATTATTCATTTTCTTTAGTTTCTTCTTCTGTTATTTCTTCTTTTTCAATTTTGGTAATGATAACTTCAATTATACGACGATGTAGGACTTTAATAACTTCAAAATTTAAGTTATCTTTAGATACAGTTAAACTTGTACCATCATTAGGTATATAATCTAAACAAGAAAGAATCAAACCACCAACTGTGTCATAAGCTTCATTTTCTTCAATTTCTACATCCAATTTGTCAGCTAGGTCTGAAACATTCATTTCACCAGAAACTAAATATTTACCTGGTTCTAATTCAATAAATTCTTCTTGTTCTTTATTGTCATGTTCATCATAGATTTTACCAACTATTTCTTCTAATAAATCTTCCATAGTTAATATACCTGATGCATTACCATATTCATCAATAACAACCGCAAAAGTGTTTTTGGTTTCTTTTAATTTATTAAAAAGATCATCTGCTAATGTGGTTTCAGGAACTAAATAAGCAGGTCTAACAACATCTTTGATATCTTTATCTTTATTTAAGAAATAATCTTTAATATGTAAAACACCGATAATATCATTTAGACCAGTTTTACATACAGGATAACGGCTAAACTTAGTTTCTCTAATAATTGAGTCGATTTTATCTTTAGAATCAGATTCTAAAAGATATGTTACACCATAAGCAGGCGTCATAATTTCTTTAACCGTAGTATCATTAAATTCAAAAATGTTTTCAATCCATTCTTTTTCCTTTTCTTCAACAGTACCTGTCTCTTCACCACGATCAACCATCATTTTAATTTCTTCTTCAGTTACAGAATCCTCTTCAGCTTCAACCTTTAAACGTAAAATACGTAAACATACGTTAGTTGATTTAGTTAAGAACCAAATAAAAGGACGCATAATAACTGCTAAAGGAATAATTACACGTGATGTAACACGAGCAACTCCATATGATTTTTGCATTGCTAAACGCTTAGGAACTAATTCACCTAAAATTAATGTGAAATATGAAAGGATTATTGTTACTAAAATGACTGCTAAAGTATTTACTAAACCTGTATTAGTAGTCCATTTTAAATCATTACAAATCCAATCAGTTATGCGGCTAGCAAAGTTGTCAGCAGCAAACGCACTGTTTAAGAAACCAGCTAAGGTAATACCAATTTGAATAGTAGATAAGAATCCAGTTGGGGTTTCAGCTAGTTTTAATAATCTCTTAGCCACCTTATCTCCATCATCAGCCATAAATCTTAACTTCGTCTTATTTAATGATATAACTGCAATCTCACTTGAAGCAAAGAATGCATTAACAAAAATTAATACTATATTTACTAGTATCTGCAAGGGTATCGAGTCCAAATTTAATCACTCCTCTTTCTTTAAGACTCTATTTTTGTGTATTCACACAAAATAATTTTATCAAAATTATAATAAAAAGTCAAATGTTACTTAATTTTTAAGTTAAGCAAAAACACAAGCGCATTGCTTGTGTCTTTTTAAATGCCTAATTAACATTATTAAACTAAAAATTTACGACATTCACTAACAAAATGTAATGAACCAGTGATTAAACAAGGTTTTGTATTGACCAAATTTAATGCTTCTTTTAAAGAATCAACAACCTGATATTTCTTCTTTGTATATTTAGAAAACTCTCTAGCTTCTACACTTCTAGCATCATTAAAAGTTGGGAAAATATAACTATCAACTATTTCATCTAATAGAGGAATAATATCAGCATATTTTTTATCTTTAAGGCTAGTATATATACAAATTATATTTGTTAGTTGTAATTCTTTCAAAGTTTTAACTAATTCTTTAATCGCAGATATATTATGCGCTCCATCTAAAATATAATTATTTATTTTTTCAAATCTAGCTGGAATAAAGGCTTTTTGTAATGATTTATTAACAAATTTGTAATCTATATTAGGAAATAGGTGTTTAATTCCTGCAATCATTAAGACTGCATTATTAGCCTGATATAAACCATATAATGGAGTGTGAAAATTAAATCCGTTGTAAACAAAATCAGTACCATTATTTTCCTTAGCAGTTAGTGATATATCATCTAAAATATATAATTTAGCATTTAACTTGTTAGCTTCTTCTATAATATACTGATTTGTTAAGGGATTACTGATTGTAAAACAAATGCCATTTTCCTTAATTATACCAGCTTTGTGATAAGCTATATCTAATATGTCTTCACCTAAGCTATTTTGATGATCATAGCCTATTGAAGTAATAATACTTAATTTAGGAACAACAAAATTAGTGGCATCTAACAGGCCTCCAAGACCACATTCTAAGACTAAATATTCAATTTCATTTTGTTTGAAATATTGAAATGCAATCAAGACTAAAATTTCAAAAAACGGCACTAAATCATCATTTTTTACTTCATAATCACATATTATAGGATAAATATCATTAATTAATTTTAATAAATCTTTATCAGAAATATATTCTTTATTTATAGTTATTCTTTCATTAAATTTAATAATATAAGGAGATGTAAAACTTCCTACTTTATATCCTAAATCCATTAATATATTAGTATAATACATTGCTGTACTACCTTTACCATTAGTTCCAGCAATATGAATTATCTTAAAATTATTTTTATATATATTTATTGTTTTAGCTAATGTTGTTATTCTTTTTAGATCTTGTCTTTTAGTTTTCTTTTTTTTGTTTTGTAACCATTCTAGGGCCCTATTAAGATTATCAAACATTAATTAAGTTCCTCTAAGTGTTTTAAAACAGCTTGATATTGAGCTTCATAATTAGCTAATTTTTCTTTTTCTAGGTTTACTTTAGCTTCAGGAGCTTTATTAATAAAATTAGGATTAGCTAGCATATTTTTAGAACGAGCTAGTTCTTTTTCTAAACGCTCTTTTTCATTTTCTAGATTAATTTTAACTTGTTCAAAATCTATTAAATCTTTTTGGGGAATATAATATATCAAATCATTTAAAACAACGACACTATATTCTTTTGCTTCTATTTGTTCGTCTAAATATGTTAATGTATTAGCCTTAGTGAAGTATCTTATATATGAATCTAGGGCTTTAAAATCAGCTAACAAATTACTATTTTTTAAATAAATAGCTAAATTAATTTTCGTGTGTAGTGGCTTATTAGCTTCCGTTTTTTGGTTTCTAACACTTGTAATTAATTCTATTAATGCTTTTACACTTGTTTCTACTTCTTTAAAATCTAAATTTTTGTTAACTGTAGGCCATTTAGAAATAGTTATACTTTCTTCATCATGTGGTAATAATTGATAAATTTCTTCCGTAATAAATGGAATAATAGGGTGCAATAATTTAGCAATATTTAATAAGACATAATTTAAAGTCCATCTTACACCTGGTTTATATGTTTCATCTTGACTATTTAAGTCTACTTTTGATAATTCAACATACCATGATGCAAATTCATCCCAAACAAAGTTATATAACACTTTAGCTCCTTCGCTAAATTCATACTTGTCAAAATAAATATCGACTGTTTCAATAACCCTATTTAATCTTGTTAAAATATATTTTGACGTTAAATTTAAAACTTTATTGTCGCAAACTTGATCAACGGTGTTCATCATTACATAGCGAGAAATATTCCAAATTTTATTTAAATAATTCCAACTTGATTGAACTTTAGTTTCATCATAACGTAAATCTAATCCTGGCGCTGAATTAGTATTTAGGAAATATCTTAAGGCGTCGCAACCATATTTTTCAATAACATCAAATGGATCTACTCCATTACCTAAAGATTTTGACATTTTTCTGCCTTCTTTATCTCTAATTAAACCATGAATTAAGATGTCTTTAAACGGAGCTTTACCTGTAAATTCAATACCTTGGAAAAGCATTCTTGAAACCCAGAAAAAGATAATATCATAACCTGTAACTAATAAATTTGTCGGATAATATCGTTTTAAGGTTGGTGTTTTATCCGGCCATCCCATAGTTGCGAAAGGCCAAAGTGCACTACTAAACCATGTGTCTAAAACGTCTTCATCTTGTTGATATCCCTCACCTGGACATTCAACTTGAACTACTACTTCATCACCTTTATACCAAGCAGGTATTCGATGACCCCACCATAGTTGACGACTTATACACCAATCTTGAATATCAGTTAACCAATGAACTAATACTTGTTTATAACGTTCTGGAACAAATCCATATTCCTTGTTTTCTAGTACTTGTTTAGCTAAAACATCCATTTTAACGAACCATTGTTTAGATAATCTAGGCTCAACAACTACTCCCGTTCTTTCACTATGACCAACATTATGGACAATCTCTTCAATATGCTCTAAAAGATTTAATTTTTCTAAATCTTTTAATAAAACTTCACGACATTCATATCGATCTAGGCCTTGGTATTTACCTGCCATCTCGTTCATTGTGCCATCTTCATTCATACAAAGTGGCATAGCTAAATGATGTCTTTTACCAACTTCAAAATCATTAGGATCATGAGCAGGTGTAACTTTAACAATACCTGTACCAAAATTTATATCAACATAATCATCAGCTATAACCTTTATTTTGGTGTTTGTTGTAGGAATATAGACCTCTTTACCTATTAGTTCCTTATAACGCTCGTCATTAGGATTAACCATTAAGGCTTGGTCGGCAAACATAGTTTCTGGTCTAGTAGTAGCGATTAGTAATTTATCTTTACCATCAACAGTTAAATAATAAATGTAATATAATGCACCTTTATCATCTTGATGTACAACTTCAATATTTGATAATGCGGTTTTAGCTTCACTATCCCAATTGATAATTCTTTCACCTTGATAGATATATCCTTTATTATATAAGTCAATAAACACTTTATTAACAGCTTTCTTCATACCTTCATCTAATGTGAATCTTTCCTTAGTATAATCAAGCGATAATCCTAAGCCTTTCCATTGATTTTTAATGAATGAAGCATATTCATCTTTCCAAGCCCAAGCTTCTTTCATAAATGCTTCACGTCCAATGTCAAATCGTGATACACCTTTTTCAGTTTTTAGTTTGGCATCAATTTTAGCTTGGGTGGCAATGCCCGCATGATCCATACCAGGTAACCAAAGTGTGTCATACCCTTGCATTCTCTTTCTTCTTACAACCATATCGGCAATAGTAGTGTCCCAAGCATGACCAATATGTAGTTTTCCTGTTACATTAGGGGGTGGTAAAACGATTGAGAATGGTTGTTTACTATTATCTCCAGACGTGAAATAACCTTTTTTTACCCAATTATCATATTTACCTTCTTCAACTTTTTTATGATCATATAATTTATCCAATATTTTTTCCATTTTCTATCTCCTCATAATCTTCTTTAGTTAGTGAATAGATCGCTACATCATAGATTGTATTATCATATGATTTTGAATATTTTTTAAATATTCCATCTAAAGAAAAGCCAAGCGATTCAATCATTTTTCTACTTCTTAAATTAGATGTTATTGCTGCCATTTCTAGAATTTGCGCATTTTTATATTTAAATGCATATTTTATTAAAGCGGTAATTGTTTCCTTACCAAAGCCAAATCCCCAATATTTTTGAGCTAGACTTATGCCAAGAGTGTAGACACCTTTTAGCTTTCTAATACTATGATTATATATGTTACAAGTACCTATATAGATATTTGATTCATTTAAAAAAATAGAATATGTATCACCGCGATAAACGCTACCCATAACTAGATTTTTAGCAGTTTCTATATCCGGTACCGGTTTAAAACCAGCTAAATTAGCTACAGTCGTATTAGAAGCATAAGCAAAATAATCTTTGTAATCTGCATAGACCATTTCTTTAATATCTAATCTTTTAGTATGTATTATCAATATTATCACCACCATAAAAAAAGTCCTTAGAATATAATCTAAGGACGAAAAACCGTGGTACCACCTTAATTCTAGAATAATCTAGCACTCAATTAGACCTTAACGCGGCAAACGGTTTAGCTACTTAATTTCACATAAACAATTAAAAGACTACCTTCAAAATAATTATTTGATATTTTCACCTACCATATCATCTCTAAAAATAAATTATTTTTACTCCTTCTTTTCCCTAAAATGATACCATAATTGCCACTTATTGTAAAGTTTTTTTATTCAATAGCTTTTAAAGAATCAGTCATTGAAATTTTTCTATAATAAGGTATAAAACATAAATCAACAACAATAGAAAATATTATTGTAAGTAGACTCGCATAAATATAGCTTTGCCATTTAATAGTTCTTCCGGCCATTAATGTATTAGTATCAATTATACCGCATACTAATTTGTGTAAAACAACACCAACACCAATACCTATTAATAAACCAATGGCTGTTAAAGTAAAACTTTCTCTGGCCATATAACCATGAATTTCTGTATTACGATAACCTAGAACTTTTAAGGTAGCAAGTTCCCTTTTACGTTCTGAAACATTGATATTTAATAAATTAAAAATAACAATTACTGCTAATATAGCCGCAAATATAATAATAACTGCAACAATTAATGTAATATTATTAATTAATGAATTATATGCAGTTCTCATACTTGAAACATATTCAATAGAGATAATTTGATTAGTGCTTATTAAATTATCTGTTAACGTTCTCTCATCTATATCCGCAAAATCAAGAATTATCCTATTATTAGTAAATGTTTCAACTTCATTACCAATAAATAAATAATTATCTATGTAATTTTCAAATATTCCAGTTATTTTATAAGAATTATTTTTATATGTAATATTATCACCAACATCTAAGTCAAATACATCACTATACATTTTACTAATAAGTACATCTTTACTAGTAAATTCATATTTTTTATTCTTTACATAAAAACCAAAATATTCATTTAATGAATCATCACCACTTATTACTTTAACCGTATAATCACCATTACTAAATGTATCATAATAAATGCTATATTGTTTAGTAATGTTTTCATTGTTTAAACTTGTTAAGCCATCTTTTGGAGCGGCTAAAGCATCATATAAAATTATTGAATCATATTGCCTATTACTTACAGCATCCATGGAATCTTGAAGGCCAAAAGCTAACAATAATAAAGCTGTACAACCACCAACGCCAATAATCATCATTATTAAATTACGTTTATAACGAATCATATTTCTAATAGATGATTTATATTTAAATGATAAGCGACGCCAAATAAAGGTTATTTTTTCTAAGAATATTCTTCCACCTGGTTTTGGTGCTTTAGGAATTAATAAATTGGCAGGTGTTTCTTTTAATGTACCAATTACACTAAATATTACAACCAAAATAATTACAAAGATCATAACTAATATAACAGTTGAAATAAATGGTGTATCGTAAACATAAACTAGTGGCGGCATATGGCATGTTGAATTAAAAATATTATAAATAACAAATGGAATTAAAGCTATACCAAGGCAAATACCTAATACAGAACCGATTGCTGATGCTAAAACACCATAAATCACATAGCGCATCATTACAGCAAATTTTGAATAACCAAGTGCTCTTAAGGTTCCCATCGTTACTCTTTCTTCAAACACTAATCTTCTTAAGCTTGTTAGAGCTACTAGTGATGCTATAATGAAGAAGAAAATTGGGAAGATAATAGCTACTTCATTAACCTTATCAACATTCATTTTATAGAATGAGGTAGAATAATTATCTAATGCGTCTAAATAATATACATCTTTATCTAATTCTTTATATTCTTCTTCTACAGCTTTTAAGGTTTCTTCATTTAAAATATTTGTAACTTCTTTAGTAACTGCAGGTTTAATATCTGTATCTAAACGATTATTTATTTGTTCTTCAACTTTAGGTATAACTTCACTATCAATTTGTTCTCCTAAAGTTCCTTCACCTAAACCAAATTTAGAAATGTCAAAATCATAAATATCACCAGTTTTATTTCTAAATTGTTCTTGAACTTTAGTTTTATTGATTGTTAAATTTAATTGGATAAAAGGAATATTTATAACGATGTCTTCACCATTTTTATAAGCTGTTATAATCTCTTCCTTTGTTTTACCTGTCGAAGTAAATAAATTACTGTCATACATTTGGCTTAAAAAATTAATTATGGCTTCATCATAAGCTAGAGTATAAGCTTCATCATATGCTTCAGCTATTGCAATTTCTAAGGCTTCATTATAAGCTTTATCATAATTATCTTTATATTCATCGCTATTTAAAGCTTGTCTTTCTAGGTATTCTTTAAAAGCTTGGTTGTGATTGTTTTCAAAATCACTATCTTGAAGCATTTTTAATAATTTTTCTGTTTCATCACTAAAACTACTACTAAAAACATCATTTTCTAAACCAAAATAAAGATAAACATTAGTATATAAATAATCTTCTTCATTTAAAATTGTATTTAGATAATAATCAATTGGTAAATAAACAATTGTATCTAAGCTAGCATTAATTGTATTTGAATCATAGCGTTCTTTCATTAAATACCATGGATTAGCTACAATTCCTGAAACAATATATTCTTTATCTTCTATTTTTAGCGTGCTACCAAGACTTACATCCATCAAATAATTACCGGCACGTTCTACTACAACTTCATTATTATTAGTAGGAAAATTACCACTTATAAGTTCTAATTTATCAGTATTAGATGAAAGGTCTGTATATACTATATGGGCAACTCTCGTTAAACTATTAATACTAATATAATCATCTACTTCATATGTTTTTCTTAAAGTGGGATTATAATCTTTATAAACATCTTCTATATAGCTAACATCTTCATTTAAAATACCAGTCGTAGTAGCTATATATATTTCACTAACATTACTTTCATGAAAATATGTAGAAACTGATTTTTCAAGATCTGGAGCTGTACCAAAGACACCTATTAAAAAGCCTATACCTAAGAAAACAATTAAGACTAATGTTATAAATCTAGAAATATTAGATTTAATTAATTTCCAAAGAGATTTAATATATATTTTCATAATTAAACCTCCTTACCATTCAATTTGTTCTATTGGTATTGGATTTATAATAATTTCATCGTTAGTTATTTGACCATTTTTAATACTTATAACGCGATCTGCCATTTTAGTTAGGGCTTGATTGTGAGTAATTAAAATAACAGTTTTATTATTTTTTTTACATAAATCATGTAATAATTTTAAAATTTGTTTTCCTGTTACATAATCAAGGGCTCCTGTAGGTTCATCACATAATAATAGTTTAGCGTTTTTAGCTATTGCCCTGGCTATACTAACTCTTTGTTGTTCACCACCTGATAATTGAGCTGGAAAATGATTTATTCTTTCACTTAAGCCAACTTCTTCTAATACTTGTTTAGAATCTAAACTAGATTTCGATAATTCTTTTGCAATTTCAACATTTTCTAATGCTGTTAGATTAGGCATTAAATTATAAAATTGAAATACGAACCCAATATCAAAACGACGATAATTGGTTAATTCTTTATCATTTAAGGTTACTATATCTTTACCATCAAAGAAAATATGGCCCTCATCTGCATGTTCCATTCCACCTAATATATTTAAAACTGTGGTTTTGCCTGCTCCACTTGGACCAACTACCACACAAAACTCACCTTCTAAAACCGAAAACGAGATATCGTTGTTAGCAATTATAGTGTCTTCTCCTGATTTATATCTTTTATAAACGTGTGAAAATTCTAAAAATTTTTTTTCTTCAGACATAAAAAACCACCTCTTACATTTATATTATAATGTTTTAGCTTATTTTTATAAAGTAAAAAAAAGAAATAACATAAAATAACATAATTTAGTTATTTTTGTCTATTTCTTTCCTTTAATTTCCTATATGCAGCTGCCTCTAGGGAGACATGATATCGTCTTGCTATTTCTTCAGGTTCTAAATTTAAAGCATAACTAGGTATTAACAATTGAGCCGCAAATTCATTAGCTTGCCACTCAATATCACAGTAACTTTTACATTCTTCGACTTCTGTAAAATTAAACTTTAGTTCCTTTGCTTGAATATAATGAAAATATTCATGTGCTAATGTAAAATTAGAGCGATAAACGCCGTCTAAGCATTCATTATAAACATCTTCTCGAACATAAATTGTATTATCCGAAACGTTATAATAAGCATATTTATCTAGCATTTGTTCCTTTTCACATATTACAAAATTAAAATAGCCAGAATTATTAAGCTTTTCTAAAATTTCTACAACGGGAAAAAAAGTATCTAAGCCTATATTAAAATTTTTTCGCGTATTTAAGGCATATTCCTCAATGTTTTTAACACTTAAAGGAGTTGTACTAATTTTCATCCTTTAATGCCTTCATTAATTTATCTAACAAATCACTATCAGCATCTTTGATTTTTCTTGCAAAAATTAGTGATGCTTCTACTTGGTCATCAGTCATATTATCTAAATCTAACATAACTTTTTTATTAGTAATAGTAATACTATCTTCTAATTCTTTTAGTTCTTCAGAATTTAAATTATAAATCTCAGCAATACGACAAGCATAGTCATTGGGTATCTTCTTTTTACCTATTTCCATAGCTGATAAAAAAGCAGCTGATATATCTAACTTAGTAGCTAAGTCACGTAATGAATCCCCTTTTCTTTCTCTAAGTTGTCTTAATAATCTCCCAAAACTTGTTATATTGTTGTTTAACATTGTCATATTTATTACCACCTTATGAATATTGTATACTTTTATTGTTTACTTTTCAATAAAAAAAATATTACCCCCGGTAGGGTAATACTTATTTTCTTAAACCTAAACTAGCAATTAATGCTTGATAAGCTTTGAAATCTTTCTTTTGTAAGTAGTTTAATAAACTACGACGTTGACCAACTTTAGTCATTAATCCACGACGACTATGGAAGTCATGTTTATGCACAGCAAAATGAGCATTTAATTGATTAATTTCTGCAGTTAATAAGGCAATTTGTACTTCTGTTGAACCAGTATCAGTAGGTGTCTTGCCATATTTAGCAACGATTTCAGCTTTTTGTTGAACTGTTAAAGCCATATTTTCCTCCTATATTTTAGATTATATGCGATAAACCTAGTAATTCGTCGAGGCACGAAAAACAAAGTAAATCGTAACGAAAGTATTCTAGCATATTACTGCTTAAGTTGCAATAATTTTTTTATAGTTTTACAAATTGTTCTACATTTATAATGAAAATAGTAGCCCCACCTATTGTTACTTCTATAGGTGTTGGACTTAATAGGCCAGCTGACATACTAGCTATTGGTGTAACCATTTTCTTTCTTTGATGAGCTTCTTGTTTAATTATATCAAGAACTTTTTCAACTTCATCATCTTGGCAACCAACTAACATTGTAGTATTACCGCTTAAAAGGAAGTTTCCGGTTGAAGCTAGTTTTGTTGAATAAAATTTATTCTTAACTAGACTTTTAGCAACCGCCTTAGCATCATCATTGTTTACAATAATAATTAATAATTTCATTCTTCTACCTCCTTAAAGTATTCAATTATATTATTTTTATCAATCATTAATTGTTTTTCTAATTCTATTATTGAATCAAATTTCTTTTCAGGTCTTATTCTTTTATAGAAGATTATTTCTAATTCTTCACCATAAATACTTTGATTAAAATCAAATATATTAACTTCCATTTTAATGTTCTCACTAAAATCAACTGTCGGGTTATTACCTATATTACACATTCCTTGATATGTTTGATTTTTATAATTAACTTTAACCGCATATACTCCGTTTTTTGGTAAATAGTAAATTCCATAATTAATATTAGCAGTCGGGAAGCCCATTTGTCTACCTAATTCTTTGCCAGCTATAACTTTGCCAAAAATATTAAAATTTCGGCCTAACATAATACTTGCGCTTTCCATATCACCATTAGTTAGTAATTCTTTTACATAGGTTGTTGAAACTCTAATGTTATCGATTTGAAATTTAGGTATTTCATGAAAATCAAAGTATTCAGCTAAATCTTTAATTGTACCTGAGGCCTTTTTAGCAAATGTAAAATCATAACCACATACTACGCTTTTAATTCCTAGGTCTTTTAAGCGTTTTATAAATTCTAATTTTTCCATATTCGCTATATCTTCAGTAAATTCAACAATGAACAAATATTCAATTCCTAATGATTCAATAATTTTTATTTTATGTTCAATTGGTGTTACTTGGGGATAGGGATTTATTCTTTTTAAAATGGTAAATGGATGAGGATAAAACGTTAATACCGCACTTTTTAAATTGAATTCTTTGCTTTTATTAATAAGTTGACGATGGCCTAAATGAACACCATCAAAATTTCCTATAGCACAACATAAATCTTCATCAATTTTTAAAGAGCTTCCTTCTTTTAACCAGATTACATTCATATAGACCTCCTAGAATTTAAAAATTGGTCGATATATATCATTTTGTTTTTCATAAATTGATATTGGTCTATTGTCATAATAAATAATAAACCTTTTTAGGGAACTTATATCTTTTGCATCACTGTCATACTTTAAGTTCCGTTCATATAAAGTTACTCCATTTAAAACAAAATTTAAAATTCTTTCTTTAATGTTTATTTTAGCATATTTTATGAATTTTGTAATCTCTATTAGTGAAATTTCTTTATTTAATAATTCTTCTAATGAATAGGAATCATTAATTTTATATTCTCCTACTTCAATTCTTTTCAATTCCTTTATAGTTCCATAAGTGTTTAATGCATAACCTAAGTCTCTAGCAAAACTACGTATATAATAGCCTTTACTTACTGTAAGAATTAAATCCACTTGGTATTCATTTTCTTCTTGATATAAATTACGTAGTATTTTATAGTCATATAATTTAACTTTTCTTTCTTTAATATCAACATCTATATTATTTTTTTGATATTCTAATAATTTTTTACCATTTACTTTAATAGCTGATGTTAAAGGAGGAAGTTGCGTTTCTTTTTTTAACATTTCAGCAACAGCTTTAATTAAATCTTCTGACTTAAAATTTGCTTTTTTTTCAGCAATTATATCACCACTCATATCAAGAGTAGTTGTTTCTTTACCAAAAACAATAGTGGCAATGTATTTTTTAGTATCAGTATCTAAAAAAGGTAATAATTTAGTAGCTCTACCAAAGGCTAAAACCATTAATCCTGTCGCATCAGGATCAAGTGTACCAACATGACCACAGGCTTTTATATTATATCTTTTTTTTAATATTTGACATAGGTCGTTACTTGTCATACCTTTTGGTTTATCAACAAGCAAAAAGCCATTAAAGACTTGATTGCTGTTGTTCATTACTATCTTTAATGGCTTCATAAAACATTGCCTCCAATTCTTTGGCAGTATTTTTTATGTTATATTTTTGAGCATATATAATATATTCCTTACTTCTTGTTTCACGAAGTGTAGGATTTTCATACCAAAAATCAATTTTATCTCTTAAATCTAAATATTCACCTTGTCTAAATAGATTCAATTCATCTAATGCAAATTGATTAGTAGCTGATAATTTAGAATCTGATATAACAGGTACTATTCCACATGTGAATGCTTCCATGCAGCCAATAGCTTCTATTTCAGCATCTGAAGCATGAATGTAGAGATCTGACATATTTATTAGATCTATTAATTCTGATTCTTGATAAAAGCCAAAAGAGATTTTATTAGTTAATTTATCGCCGTATTTTTCATAAAATCCTTTTAACGGACCTTTACCGGCAAAAACAATTTGAATGTTTTTTTCATATTTTGAATTTCTTACGGCATCAATAATTAAATCTTGTCTTTTTTCTTCTGATAATCTAGCAATCATTAAAATGACAAATTTATCTTGCCATTCTTTTGGCTTTTCTACTTTTTTAGGTTTAAAATCACAACTTACACCATTAGAAATAACATGTAGCTTAGATGTGTATCCATTTTCTAGTAATTGTCCTTTGATCATATTACTAGGACAATGAACATGAGTAAACTGATTATAAAACTTTTTAAATTTATTATAAATATATTTATTTACTGCATCTACTTTGTTTAAATGAATAGTTGAAGTAATATTTTCTGGCTGTAAATGGAATGCAGCAGTTGAAGGTATGTGATATTTATCACATATTTTTTTTGCAAATCTTTCTATTCTAAAAGGAATTAAGCAATGAACAATATCGCTTTTTTTTATGGCTTCGACAATTTCTTTCTTATCGCATTTTGCAAAGGTAAAACCTTGTGATTTCGAAACTTGATATAAAATGGGCACTTTACTTACCCCTAAATTATAAGCTTTTATATTTTCATCACTTTTAGCACTTGCAGCAACGATTTGAATTTGATGTCCCATATCACTTAAGACTTTCGCAAATCGTTTAGTGCTAGTAGCTATTCCGTTACTAGTTTCATCATATGAATCGATTATAAAAGTAATAATCATAAAATCCCCTACCATATCTTCATGTCTAGTATATTTTACACTAATATATTTCTAAATACAAGCTATATTACTAGTTAAAAAAGAAGGATGGATTATTCCATCCAACTAGCATCATCGGGATTTTCCCTAAATTTTAAAACTTTTTGATATTCTTCCTTACTGATATAATTGTTTAATAAGGCTACTTCAGCTAATGCTTCAAAATTTGATAATGAATTATTAATTACATTAGCTTCTGCTAATCTCGTTTTTCCTTTAGCTAAATTATAAGTAAAGATTGAAGCTATACCAAGAACTTCTGCACCATGTTCTTTTAACACATTACAAACTTCTAAAACTGAACCGGCTGTTGAAATTAAATCTTCAATAACTACAACCTTCTTACCTTTAGGATTAGCACCTTCAATTTGATTTTGACGACCATGATCCTTAGCTGATGTTCTAACATAACCCATAGGTAAATCTAATAAATCAGACACATAGGCAGCGTGAGGAATACCTGCAGTAGATGTTCCCATAATAACTTCTACATCAGGATAATTTTCTTGAATCATTTTTGATAAAGCTGTTTCAACATATACGCGTTCTTTAACGTTACCAAGAATTAAACGATTGTCACAATAAATAGGACTTTTAATGCCACTTGCCCAAGTAAATGGTTCACTTGGTCTTAAAAATACAGCCTTAACATCTAATAATACTTTTGCAATATCTTTACTAAAATCAGTCATTTTGAAACTCCTTTACACATCTTAAATATTCTTTTACCGGATCTTGACTCGCAGTAATTGATCTACCAACCACAATATAAGTTGAGCCTAATTCTTTAGCATCTTTAGGGGTAGTAACTCTTTTTTGATCGCCTTTACTATCACCAGCAAGTCTAATGCCTGGAGTAACGCTTATTAATCCTAAATCTTTGGCAATACCAGCTTCAAATGGTGAGCAAACTATTCCATCTAATCCGGCTTTTTTAGCATTTGAAGCATAGTCATATACCACTTCTTTAACTGGCTTATTTATATCTAGTTCGCTTTTTAAAGTCTCATCATCTAAAGATGTTAATATGGTTACTGCAATCAATTTAGTGTTTGAACCTTCTAA
This sequence comes from uncultured bacterium, assembly GCA_949293265.1. Classification (GTDB taxonomy): domain Bacteria; phylum Bacillota_I; class Bacilli_A; order Acholeplasmatales; family Anaeroplasmataceae; genus CALUXS01. The sequence continues at coordinate 76,778 of CASFCK010000003.1, read as the reverse complement.
TCCTCTTTTTGCAGCTTCCATCATTTTTATTCCGCCACTAGCATGGACATTAGTAATATCAACATCTAATTTAGCTAGATTACGCATAGCTTTTTCAACTGTGTTAGGAATATCGCACAATTTTAAGTCTAAAAATATTTTAAAACCTGCTTTTTTTAGTTCTCTTACCATTTCAGGTCCTTCGGCATAAAATAGCTCCATACCAACTTTTAGATATGGATTTAGACCTGCAAAAGGTTTTAAAAAAGTAAATAATTCCTCGCGATTTTTGAAATCACATGCAATAATAACTTTATTTTCCATAACAAACCTCTTTATGAAATTTCTTCTACATAATTGACGTATTCTAAATCTCTAATTGAAGATAAAATAGGAATATGACGCATATTGTGAAAGCCTTTATTTTTGTTATACAAATACATTGTATATACGGCTAATCCTGACTCTAAATAGGCTTGATTAGCCTCAACTCTTTGAATAATTATATTAGCTTTTCGTATAAAACTTAATAGTTCTTTTAAATCTTTAGTTTCATTTAGCTCAATATGAATAGTAAAGCTCTTTGAAATATCTTTTAAATAGTTTTCAAATCCTTGCAAAATAGTAAATACTAAAATTATAGCCACTACTGCAATTATAGCAAGTGTATAAAAACCTATTCCAATTGCTAAACCCATACATGCTGATGCCCATAGACCTGCCGCAGTAGTTAAACCTCTAATTTGACTTCTAGAAGTCACTATAATAGTACCTGCGCCTAAAAAACCTATACCTGAGATTACTTGTGCACCTAAACGTGATGCATCCCCTGAATCAAAAGTTTCAAAGATAAATTGATTAGTTAACATAGCTATTGTTGAACCTAGTGTAACTAAAATATAGGTTCTTACACCTGCAGAATGATTTTTTGCTGAACGTTCAATACCAATAGCAAAACTAAATACAATTGCTAAAAGAATTCTAAATATAATTGAACTAAAGCTTATATCATATGACCAAGCACCTAGAGCTTTGGCTATTGGGTCAACGACCTTAATTGTAAAAAACATGTTAATCACCTTTATGTTATTTTACAATTTTTTTTAGCTTTTAGCAATGTGCTAAACCAATAATATCATTTAAATTAGTAATTTTTAATTCTTTCATTACTCGGTCTAAATCTAAAATGATATCACGACAGGCATATGGATTAATTAGATTTGCTGCCCCAACCATACATAAACTAGCACCAGCATACATCATTTCTATGACATCATATGCATTTGTTATACCACCCATACCGATAATTGGTAACTTAGTGTTTTCATATACTTGGTAAACCATATTTAGGGCAACAGGGAATACACCAGGACCGCTATAGCCACCTTTTTTAACGCTAATTATTGGTTTATGAGTTATTAAATTAATGCGCATACCTACTAAAGTATTTATCAAAGAAATAGCGTCTGCTCCTGCTTTTTCGACCGCTTTAGCCATTTCTACTATATCTTTTACATTAGGTGATAGTTTAACGATTAATGGCTTAGATACATGTTTTTTTACTTCTTTAACCAGGTTATATGCAACATTAGGGTCAGTACCAAACACCATACCGCCACCACTTACATTAGGACAAGAAATATTTAACTCAATAGCTACAACTTTATCACATTTTGAAAATTTGCTAGCAACCGCAATATATTCTTCTATACTATGACCACCGCAATTAGCGATGACTAAATCATCATAACAGGTACTTAATTTAGGAATTTCTTCTCCTAAAACTTTATCAACACCAGGATTTTGTAAACCTATAGCATTAATTAAACCGTTAGGACATTCACAAATTCTTGGCAATGGATTTCCATATCTTTCATCTTTAGTTGTTCCTTTTAAGGCTATTGAACCTAAAATATTTATATCATAAAATTCACTAAATTCGTAACCAAAACCAAAACAGCCACTAGCTGGAATTATTGGGTTTTTAAAGGTATGATTAAATAATTTAATTTCTTTATTCATAAATAACCTCGCTAGCTAAAAATACTGGCCCTTCTTTACAAACTCGCTTAAATCCATTAACTGTTTTTATAGAACAACCCATACAAGCACCAAATCCACAACCCATATGTGCTTCTAAAGATAAATACCCGTTATCGTTATATTCCTTTAAAGCTTTAAGCATTGGAGTAGGTCCACATGCATAATATTTATCAAAATCAATTTTATTTTCAGTCAAATATTTAACACTATTACCATGATAGCCTAAAGAACCATCATCGGTTGTTAAAATTAAATTAGTATTTTCTTTAAAGAAATCTAATAAAATGAAGTTGTTTTTAGTTTGTTCACCATATACTAAAGTTGGTTTTATACCTTTTTTATTAAATTCTTTAATTAATTTAACAAATGGGGCTATCCCAATTCCTCCGGCAATAATCAAAGGTTTTTGGCTTAAATATTGGAAACCATTACCTAGATTTATTAATGTATCTATTTTAGTTCCCGGTTTAAGAGATGTCATGTAGTTTGTACCTCTACCAAGAACTTTATAAATGATAGTTAATTTATCATCTTCAAAATCAGAAACGCTAAAAGGACGTCTTAAATAAAAATTATCTAATTTTAAATTCACAAATTCATCGGGATAAGTAATAGCTTTAATATCCCCTTTTAAAATAAGTTTATATATTTTTTCAGTTAAAGAAATGTTTTCTACTACTTCTAATGTGACATTTTTCATAATTAATCCTCATCGATAGTTGAAACCGACATTGTAGTTTCTTCTAAAACATTAAGTAAAACATTAACTGTATCTAGACAGGTAAAGATTGCAACATTATTATCAATAGCACAACTTCTTATTAAAACACCGTCGTGTTTTGTGTTTCTTTTATCTTCATTTACAGTGTTTAGAACATATGTTATGTAGCCTTTGCGGATTTGTTCTAATATTTCTTCAGACCCTTCAGAAATTTTCTTTAATATTCTAGTTCTAATCCCATTTTTCTTTAAGAATGTTGCTGTACCTTTAGTAGCTACAATATTGAAACCTAAATTATAAAATCTTCTAATTAATGGTAAGGCCTTCTCTTTATCAACATCAGATATTGTAGCAAGTATCGTACCATAATTAGCAACTCTTAATCCACTAGCTTTTAAAGATTTATATAAAGCTCTATTTAAAGATTTATCATAACCTATTGCTTCGCCTGTAGATTTCATTTCTGGTGATAAAACGGCATCTAAACCTCTTATTTTTGTAAATGAGAAAGTTGGGGATTTTACGTAATGGCGTTTTCTATTAGGATAAATACCTACATAACCTAAATTCTTTAATTTTTTACCTAACATTACTTTAGCTGCGATCCCAGCAATTGGAATATTTGTAGATTTAGCTAAAAATGGAACTGTTCTTGATGAACGTGGATTAACTTCAATTATTGAAACTTTGTTATTAGGTTCGACAATGAATTGAATATTAAATAAACCAATTAAATTTAGACCTAAACCAATTTTAGTAGTATAAGCTGCGATCACCTTGCATGTTTCTTCATTTAATGAATATGGCGGATAAACACTCATACTATCACCGCTATGAACACCTGTTTTTTCAATATGTTCCATTATACCTGGGATAAATACATCTTCACCATCACATATAGCATCAACTTCACATTCTTGACCGCTAATATATTTATCAACTAATACTGGGTGAGTACTATCATATTCTAAGGCTTCTCTTATAAAGGCTTCTAGATTTTCTTTATCATAAACTATATGCATCATTCTACCACCAAGGACAAATGATGGTCTTACTAATACCGGATAACCGATTTTATTTGCTTCTTCTAAGCCTTCAGCTACACTAAATACACCTTTACCACTTGGCATAGGAATGTTTAGTTTATTCATTATTTGTTCAAATGCTTCTCTATCTTCAGCTAAGTCTATAGCTTTAGCAGAAGCGCCTATTAATTTTATACCACTATTTTCTAAATCAGATGCTAAATTGATGGCTGTTTGTCCACCTAAGGCTACAACAACACCAATAGGTTGTTCAAAATGAATTATGTTCATTACATCTTCATATGTTAAAGGTTCAAAATATAATTTGTCTGATAATGTATAGTCAGTAGAAACAGTCTCTGGGTTATTGTTAATGACAATAGCTTCATAGCCTTCTTCTTTAATAGCCCAAATTGCATGGACTGTAGAATAATCAAACTCAACACCTTGACCTATTCTTATAGGACCTGAGCCTAAAACAACAACTTTTTGCTTATTACTTCTAATACTTTCATTTTCATGTTCATAGGTAGAATAAAAATAAGGTATATATGATTTAAACTCACTTGCACAAGTATCAATCATTTTATAAACCGGAAACAAATTATATTTAGCTCTTAAGTTATAAACTTCTTTGGGACTTACATTAGCTAGCGTAGCAATATATTCATCTGAAAAAGCATAACGTTTTGCTAATCTAAGATTATCTAATGCAAGTGGATCTCGACAAATTGTGCGCTCTATTTCGATAATATGGTTTATTTTCTCTAAGAAAAATCTATCTATTTTAGTTAATTGATATAAATCATCTATAGTTACATCACGTCTTAACGCTTCTGCTATTGCATAGATTCTTTCATCATTTTCTTCTTTAATAAAAGCAAATAATTCTTTTTTAGATAATAATTTAAGTTTTGGTAAATAAAGATGATATACTTTATTTTCTAGTGATCTAACGGCTTTAAGTAAACTTTCTTCAATCGTTCTACCTATTGCCATAACTTCACCAGTAGCCTTCATTTGGGTAGAAAGGTGACGATTTGCTGTTTGAAATTTATCAAATGGGAATCTTGGAATTTTAGTTACTACATAATCTAGAGTCGGTTCAAAACTAGCTTTAGTATTAGCAATATCAATTTCATCTAATAACATTCCACAAGCTATTTTAGCTGAAACTCTAGCTATTGGATAACCAGAAGCTTTACTAGCAAGAGCACTTGAACGTGAAACACGAGGATTAACCTCTATTACATAGTATTGAAATGAATAGGGGTCTAAACTAAATTGAACATTGCAACCACCTTCAATGTTTAAGGCTCTTATTATCTTTAGAGCACTATTTCTTAACATTTGATATTCTTTATTAGTTAAGGTTTGACTTGGTGCTACAACTATACTATCACCTGTATGTATACCTACAGGATCAACATTTTCCATATTACATACAACAATTGCCGTATCATTCTTATCTCTTAATACTTCATATTCTATTTCTTTAAAGCCTTTAATAGATTTTTCTACTAGAACTTCACCTACAGGAGATAATTTAAGGGCATTTTTTGCTAAAGTTGTAATTTCTTCTTCACCATTAGCAAAACCACCACCTGTACCACCTAATGTAAAGGCAGGACGTAAAATAACGGGGTAACCAATCTTTAAGGCCGCGGCTTTAATTTCTTCAATTGATTTACAATTGATACTTTCTAATATTGGCTCACCAATTTCTAAACATAAATTTCTAAAAAGTTCGCGATCTTCCGCTTTATTAATCGCGTCATACCCAGTGCCTAATAGTTCAACTTGGCATTCTTCTAAGACGCCTTTACGGTATAATTGCATACCTAAATTTAAACCGGTTTGGCCACCAATTGAACAAATTAAACCATCAGGACGTTCAAAACGAATTATTTTAGCAACGTTCTCTAAATCTAATGGTTCCATATAGACTTTATCAGCAATTTTAGTATCGGTCATAATTGTAGCTGGATTAGAATTTACTAAAACCACTTCATAGCCTTCTTCTTTTAAAGCTAGACATGCTTGAGTACCAGCATAATCAAATTCTGCGCCTTGACCGATAACAATTGGACCGGAACCAATAACCATTATCTTCTTTAAATCTCTTCTTTTTGGCATTTTGATTTCCACTCCTTCATTAAATTTCTAAATCTCGCAAATAAATATGTACTATCCTCAGGACCAGCAGCTGATTCAGGATGGTATTGTACGCACATTAAATAATTTTTTTCATCCTTCATACCTTCAGCTTCATTATCTAAAATATTAATATGAGTTAAGGTAAGTCCAGTTCCTTCTAAACTGCTTTTATCAACCGCAAAACTATGATTTTGACTTGTTATTTCTACCTTACTAGTTTCAAGGTCTCTTACCGGGTGATTAGCGCCACGATGCCCAAACTTCATTTTGTATGTTTTAGCACCATAAGCCAAACCTATCATTTGATGACCTAAGCATATTCCTAAAATTGGTAATTTACCCTTTAATTCTTTTATTAGTTCAATAACAGGTTTAACATTTTCAGGATCACCAGGACCATTTGATAAAAATAAACCATCTGGATGATATTTTAAAACCTCTTCTTTAGTAACATTATATGGAACTACTACTACATTGCAACCAAATTCATTAAGTTTACGAATAATATTTAATTTACAACCACAATCAACACATACAACATTATATAGCGGGTTTCTAGTTCTTGAATACCATACGCGCTTAGAAGAAACTTTATCAACTTGATTTGTCGGGTAATTATAGTTTTTAATGTGTTCCATGGCGTATTCATGCGATTTATCAACATCACAAATAAATGCTTTCATAGAGCCATAATCTCTGATAACTCTCACTAATTCTCTAGTGTCTATATCAGAAATACCAACAACCTTATTTTCTTCCATAACATCTGACAGTGTTCTAGTATATCTAAAGTTTGAAGGTAGATCATTATATTCTCTTACCACAAAGCCTGACATATATATGTTTTTAGATTCATAATCTTCATCAGTTAATCCATAATTACCTATTAACGGATAAGTCATTACAACAAATTGATCACAATATGAGGGATCAGATAAAATTTCTTGATAACCTACCATAGATGTATTAAATACTATTTCAGCTACTTTTTCTTTCTTTGAGCCAAAGCCTATTCCTTCAAATTCCATTCCATTTTCAAGTACTAGTTTTCTCTTCATTTTATTCACCACCATAAATTAATTTGCCATTTACAAAAGTATATTTACAAAAACCATATAATTCTTGACCTATAAAAGGTGAATTTTTACCTTTTGAAACAATCTCTTCTTCTTTATAAATATGACTATTAAAAATATCAAAACAAGCTATATCAGCTATATTACCACTATCTAGGCTAACCTTAGCTAGTCCCATAACTTTGCGTGGATTATTAACTAACCAATCTAAAAACAAGTCATACCCTGCTATCCCCGTTTTAATTAAATTAGTATATACTAATGGAACTAAAGTTTCTAAACCGATAATACCGTTTAAGGCCTTAGCATAAGGTTTGTTTTTATCTTCCTTCGTGTGAGGAGCATGGTCTGTGGCTATTACACTAGCTGTACCATCTAATAAAGCTTTTATTGTTGCTTGCTGATCTTCAATACTACGTAAAGGCGGATTCATTTTAAAATTAGGATCGTCATTAATCATATTTTGATTTAAAAATAAATGATGTGGTGTAACTTCACATGACACATCTAAACCTAAGGCCTTCGCTTGTTTAACATAAGCAAAACTTTCTTTAGTTGATAGATGACAAAAATGATATTTAACCTTTGTTTCTTTTACTACTTCTAATTCATTTTTAACAGCCATATATTCAGATCTATTATCAGTCGGAACATAACTATAATCTTCAGCATGAGAACAAATTATTCTATTTGCATCTTTAACTAATATTTGAGCTTTTTTTAATAATTCATAATCATTAATTCCTACACCATCATCTGAAAAAGCTAATACTCTTTTTGCTAAAACACCAATATCGCTTAATTCCTTACCTTTTTCAGATTTAGTAATACATGCATAAGGATAAACATTTACAACTGCATCTTTTAAAATTATATCTTCTTCAACCTTTAATCCTTCTAAACTATCAGGGTAGGGAATTAAATTTGGCATGGCAAATATAGTTGTAACTCCACCTTTAGCTGCTGCCTTAGTACCAGTTAAAATAGTTTCTTTAGCAGTTTGACCTGGTTCACGAAGATGGACATGTAGATCACAAACACCTGGCATTACTAATAAATTAGTACAATCAATTTCTTTAGCTTCAGCTAAATAATCAACAATTAAGTTATCCTTAATGTAAATGTCTTTTTTTATTAACTTATTATTTTGAATTATAAATCCACCTTTTAATTTATACATTATAAATCACCATCTAAAACCATTGAAATAACAGCCATTCTTATATAAACACCATTAGTCATTTGTTTATATATCCTTGCTTTTTTACATTCTACTACATCATCAGCGATTTCTATATTACGATTAACAGGAGCCGGATGCATTATAATTGCTTTTTCTTTCATTAATTTAACCTTATTCATATCTAAGCCATATAAATCAAAATATTCTTTTTCAGTTAAATGCATTTTTTCTTTATGTCGTTCAAATTGAACTCTTAACATCATAATTACATCACAAGTTTTAACAGCTTCAACAAAATCTAGATGAGGTGCACTACCATCATTAAATTCTTCTGGTCCTGATATATATACATCCATTCCTAATCTTTTCATTACCTCAATATTACCATGAGCTACGCGCGAATGTGATATATCGCCAATCATACAAACTTTAAGTCCGGCAAAATGGCCAAACTCTTCATAAATAGTCATTAAATCTAATAAGCATTGGGTTGGGTGATTACTAGCTCCATCACCACCATTAAATATAGGCATTTTAATGTTTTGTAATTGATCAAAATAATTATCTATACTTGATCTTATTACAACCCCATCTAAACCTAAAGCCTCAAAAGTTCTAACCGTATCATATAATGATTCTCCTTTTTGAACTGATGATACTGAGGCGTTAAAACCTACTACTTGAATACCTAAATTCATCATTGCTACTTGAAAACTGTATTGCGTACGAGTTGAATTCTCAAAAAAAAGAGTGGCCATTTTCTTTCCAACATAATTTTTAGAAAAACCACCCTTTAATTTTAAAGCTAAATCTATTATTTCTTGAATTTTATTTACCGATAAATCATGTAATGTAAGTAAACCGCGCATAAGGACACCTCACTGCTAATCTTATTTTTTACCTAAAGTATAATAGCATATCTTTTTTATATTTACAAGTTAAAATTATAAATTGGAACCTTTATAATTTTAGAGTTAATTGTTTAGCTTTTTATCCTATCTATTTTAAACATTCTTATTTCATTTAATAGGGTAGAGAAAATATAATAATTATTTTCCCTCCCATTGCACCGTACGTACGGGTCCGTATACGGCGCTACATTTATATTGAACACAAATTATCTTAGGTAATAATTTAAGGGGTTGACCAAGCCTGGTCTACCTCTTTTTATATTGGCTGTTTCAAGTATCTTTGGTGATAATATATAATTAATGATATTTAATCCACATTGTCTATAGAGCCCTAATCTTGAATTAGCTACCTTAAAGATATCTTCAAAAGAAAACTTTAGTTTATATTTCCTATTTATTTTCTCTAGATTTCTTTGTATAGTAAGTGGATTCTTCCATTGCTTAATTATAATCACTCTCATTTTGTGTCTTAGCCACTCACCAAATCTACTAATAAATAATTTCATTTTGCCTATTCTAAAATAATTAATCCAACCTATAATTATTTGATTTACTTTAATTATAGTTTCTCCAAGTGGTTTTGCTGCTGCTTTCCCTCTTTTTAAAACTATTTTAAGCTTGTCATATATTCTTTGCTTTCTATCATCACTTGGCTTACATTCCCATTTTTCACTGTTTTTGAAAAATGTAAACCCTAGAAAGTTACTTTTAGTTGGTCTAACTATTTTAGTTTTAGTGGCTGATACTTTAAGAAACAATTTCCTTTCTAGCCATGAAGTAACTGATTTCATAACCCTTTCAGCTGCCATTTCACTCTTCACAAAGATATTACAATCATCGGCATATCTTACAAAGTGTAGGCCTCTTGATTCTAGTTCTTTATCGAGCTTATCTAAGTATATATTAGATAATAAAGGTGATAACGGTCCTCCTTGTGGCGTACCTATGGTACTTGCACTAATTAGACCATTTTCCATTATTCCGGCTCGTAAAAACTTCCTAATCAAGTGAATTGTATGACTATCATTTACTTTTTCCCTAAGTATAGAAATTAATTTATCGTGATTTACTGTATCAAAGTATTTTTCAATATCTAAATCAATTACCCATTCACAACCTTCATTTAAGTATTCTAATACTTTACTAATTGCCATATGACAATCTCTATTGGGCCTAAAACCATATGAAAAGTTACTGAATGTTATTTCAAATATTGGTCCTAGCACTTGAGCTATGGCTTGTTGTATTACTCTATCAACTACTGTTGGGATTCCTAGTGGTCTTTTCTTGCCATTGGGCTTTGGTATATATACTCTTCTTACTGGTTGAGGTCTATATTCTTTTGCTAGTATTTTGTTAATGATTTCTTGACCATTATTTTTCCAATAACTTTCAAGTTCATTAACACTCATTTTATCAATACCACTAGCTCCTTTATTAGCTTTAACTCTTTTTATTGCTAGATAAATATTTGATTCATTTAATATCTCGTCAATTAATCTCATTTGCTGCTTTTCCTCCATTCGTAAATATCTTCAAGACCACCTCATTGCCCTTTGGTTATCTAGGATTACGTTCCCTAGTTCTAAACCTATCTTCAAATTCAGGCTACTTGAATATTGCTTATAGCGATTAGCACTATATAAACATTAGGTCCTTTGGTTTTTCTACCTACTATGACCTCAGCTGACTTCCTTTTGACTAGCCTTTTTCGCTCCGATTTACTATAACTGTTTTAAAATATCTAGACTTATCGTTCAAAAGGATATCCCGGGGTAATTCATTAATCTTTCTTATTCTCACAACTTCTTGATTTACTGTTTTGGTTTTACGTTTACCTTTTGGACTTCAAATTGACTTGCATTCTTATCCACCATTTAGCCTAATATCAAGTTTCTGTTCGTAAGCTCGAGAAGTTTGCTAGCCCCTTCCTTCATCATTAATATTACTATTAATAACTTGGGGTTCACTACGTTTGGCGGTAAATACCCACGGTAGGACTTTCACCTACTAGATTAATGCCATGCCCGGCACACAAGCTAAATGAGCCTAACATTTTGTTAGGCTCATCTTTTTAAAGGGGGAAATCATTTCTCATTTTTACAAGCTTTTTTATAAGCTTTAAATATCTTATCTTTACTAAATGCATTACATTGTTTAGCACTAGCACAATCACCACATGGCGTTTTTTTATATACTTTAATCAAGTGAATTATGACTAGTATTATTAATAAGGTAATAATGCCAATAACTATTATATTAGTTTTATTCATCGCAATTTCTACTAACTTTCTTTTCCATTCCTATCTTTTTGGCTTTAATTTTTGGCAAAACAAATCTTAAAAATATAACACCAAGAACTAAAACAATAACTAAAAGCACAACAATAATATCAATTACATTAGCTAAAATCATATCTAACCTCCTAAATAAATGCACCCCATATTCCAACTAAAGATGCCAATACAAAAGCTAATCCCGTTTGGAACAATATTGCTCGCCAAAAATCATGACTATTATTTAATTCTCTTTTCATTGCGCCTATAGCACCAAAACAAGGAGCACTAAATAATGTAAATATCATATAGCCCATCGCACTAAAGCCGTTGAAAAAAGAAAACATTCCATTGCCAGCGAAAACATCTCCACCTTCACCTACTGCCGTTATAACCTCCATAGATGAAACAACTAATTCTTTAGCTACTAAACCTTGGACTGCTGAAACTGAGGCACCCCAAGAAAAATTCATTCCTAGCATAGGAGCAAAAATAAATGATATTGATCTACCTATATCAGCTAATAAGCTTTCTTCAACATTAGTTGTATATTGAAATTGGTAATTAACATTTAATAAAACCCATATTACAACTGAACATAGGAAAATTATAGTCCCTGCTCTTTTAATAAATGCTGATGTTTTGTCAAATACATCACGAGCTATATATCCTGCACTAGGAGTATGATAATCAGGTAATTCAGTTATATATGATGTACTGTGTTTTTTAACAAAAAATTTATTTAATAAATAACCTGATAAAATAATAACCGCTATAGCCATAACATACATTAAAGCAGTTATTCCCCAGTTTGCGCCAAAAATTCCACCAACAAAACAAGATATAATAGGTAATTTAGCAGAACAAGGCATGAAAGGAGTTAGAGTAACAGTCATTTGATGTTCTTCTTTATCTTCAATAGTTCTAGTTCCCATTATTGCTGGAACACTACAACCAGTACCTACTATAAATGGTATTAAACTTTGTCCAGACATACCTAATTTTTTAAATAATTTATCAAATAAGAAAGTAACTCTTGCCATATAGCCAGATGTTTCTAATAGACTTAACAACAAGAATAAAATCATTATTTGCGGAACAAAGTTTAAAACTGCTCCAACACCGGCTACTGCTCCATCAGCAACTAAGCTAGCAGCCCATTCACTACCACCAGCATTTGTAATAACTTCAGCTAACCATGGTCCAAGTCCAATTATTCCATTACCTAATGAGACTTCAAATGAACCCCAAGGCATAGGGAATTCAATAGTGTCACCACCATTAAATAACATATCTATAATACCAACAGTAGCACCACCTACTAAACCTACACTAAGCAAATATATAAGGACAATTATTACTAAAAAGATTGGGATAGCGGCCCATTTATTTAGTAAAACTTTATCGAGTTTTGTAGTTATATTACTAGCATTTGTTATCTTTCTTGAAACTACATTATCTCTTATATTTACTATATAATCATATCTTAAACCTGCAATTAATTGTTCTGAATCTGTCTTGTTTAGATTTTCTAAGGCTTTAATTTCTTTTTCGAATTTTTCTTTATAATATTTATTATAATATCTTTCATCACGCTCAATTATTTTTATTGCTGCAAATCTTTTTTCAAATATAGTTTCATCAAGATCATTTATGACATCTTTGATTGTTGATTCAACTTCATTTGTAAAAATATGATTAGCTTTAGGTTCAGGAATTAAATAATCGCTATTTTTATTACATTTATTAATTCTTTTATACCGGTTTTCTTTAAAGCACTAATAGAAACACACTTCGTTCCTAATCTTTTTTCTAATTCATTGATATCGATATGATAACCTTTCTTTGCTAATATATCTTCCATATTCAATACTACTAATACTTTCGTATCTAATTCCATCAATTGTGTTGTAAGATATAATGCTCTTTCTAAAGACGTAGAATCAATTATATTTATAATTAAATCTGGTCTTTCTTCAACAATAAACTTTCTTGAAATTTCTTCCTCACTAGTATAAGGTGATAAACTATAAATACCTGGTAAGTCAGTGATAAGAATGTTTGTTCCTTTAATAATACCATCTTTTCTTTCTACTGTTACCCCTGGCCAGTTACCAACTTTTTGATTCAAACCCGTTAAAACATTAAAAAGTAAAGTTTTACCACTGTTTTGATTACCAACTAAAGCACATTTTCTGATCATTTATTTTCCCTCCTTTATAACCATAATATCTTTGATATCTTCTTTTCTTAAGCATAGTTGATATCCTCTTAATTCTACACTTATTGGATCTCCTAACGGGCTTATTTTTTTAATGGTTATTTCTACATTTTTCGTTAAACCCATGTCTAATAAGCGCCGTCTAAAGGCTTTATTAGAATTTTTAATTTCAATTAATATCCCCTTTTCACCAATTTTTAGATCGGTTAAATTAATAATTTCTTTATTCATTTTTGCCTCCTTATAGTTAGCGTTTGCTAACTTGCTATTATTATAGCGCTATCTTTTTTAAAAAACAATAGGAAAAAGCAAAAAAGTTAGCAATAGCTAACCTTTTTTTGTATATTTACGTTTAGCTAAATAAAAAAGCCTAAAAAAGGCTTTTTACTTTAGAAGAATACTCCTCTAGCTTGTTCTTTAATTTCTTGTGATGCAGCAAACGGAATTCTTGTTGTATATCCTTCTTTAGCCGCAACAATCATCTTAGTTGGCCATTCTTGGATTGCGCTATTCCATGTATATACAGTATCGTTATATAATTCTCTAGCAGCTGTAATTTCTTTTTGTAAATAACTATTTTGTCTTAAACATTCTTGAATTTCATCATGTGCCTTTAAATCAGGATAGTTTTCAAAAGCTACATTAACTTGACCAAATAGTTTATCAACTGCTTGACTAGTTTCATTACGATTAGCATCATTGTCACGAACACCGCTACGGAATTTAGCTATCTGGGTTAATGTGTCTTTATCTAAATCGATTGCTTTATCTAATAATTTAGCAGCATTTTGTAAAATTACTACTCTTTGTTCTAGATAATTATCAATTTGTGAGGCGTCATGTTGAATTTTTTGTTCAAGCTTTCTTAAATATGCTTTAGCATTAATTTTCATAAATAAGAAAATAACACCTGGAATAATTGCTAAAACCCATAATATAACTTCAAAAAACTTTGATCCCCAACCAACCTTTACAGGTATCTGTTTTTGAATAACAGATACATCACGTCCTTCTTGATTAACAGGACCAGTCATTTCATCTAATTGATTCGCCATATTTCTTCCTCCTATATCTTATTATATGTTAAATCAACATATTTTGCAAATAGGTTTGCAAAATCTTCATTGCAATCTTCATCATTTAAATAACAACTTGCAAAGTTATGATAACGATGTTTAATGTTTTTAATTTCAATATTTTCACCATTTTTGCTTGTTTCTTTTATTTGACTAATAGCCACTTTACTATAAGCTACTAATGGATTATATTCATACCAATCTACTGGCACATTATAGATACTACCATTTTGACATGGTACAGCTACTAATGTAGTTCGTTTAAATTTAGAAAATGAGTGAGATGTTACATTGAATGTGTCTGTATCTTTATAATTATTTATTCGCTTTAATTTTAAAATTTGATCAGTTGCGGTAGATTTATGCCTAAACAGATCATAATTCATATGATTTACAAATGCTTCTGCTTCTTGTAAGCTTATTTGTTCTTTATAATTATCATCATCAATTAGAGGTGCTTCATTCATTTGATATAACGGAATAGCTAAAATTGGCGCTAAATCGAAATATAATGAATAAAATGAATTGTTAATATCATTAATATAGTCTTTTTTTAATAATTCATAATCATAATAATTTAAATATTTACTATAATTAAAAGTTATTTCCGCATTAGCATGATTAGAAGATAAAAAATTTAATTTATTGCGTTTAACAAAGGTGAAATCATCACCATAAGTATCGGTGGCCGTAATTAATTCAACCATATTTTGTTGAGCTAATGGAGTAAATAACAATCTAAATTCAGTCTCGTTATTTCTGTCAACCGCATAAAATAAAGCATCAAACTCATTGTTTGCTAATGTTGTAAATGTCTTACCAGATTTAATTGCTTTTTCAGTTAATTCTTCTAAATCAGCTGTTCTTTTTTTAACAAGTTTTTCTACATCTTTTTCATCATGTTCTAAAGGTAATCCACTTGGATAACGGCTGAAAGTTAATTTAGGGGCAGCACCATTACCATATATTATCAAAGAATAAGTTTGATAATACGGAGCCGGAGCCGTATAATTAGCAACTAAAGTTTGACTTTTAGTTACAGTTCTCATATGACCTTTACTATCTCTAACATGTTCTGTCCATGTAACAACTCTAGTTCCTGTGTAAGTAGTATTACGCATTTCTTCTTTTTTTAATAATACTCTTACAAATGGATTACTATCTATAGAACCACTATAAATATCTAAAATAGATTCATAATCACCAAAATCAAAATTTAAATTATATGCTTTAGTTAATACTAATACTTTCTTACGATCAAGTTCATAATCTAATTTAATAGTCGTATTTAAACTATTAACAAAATCAACATATTGTTTAAAATTTAAATTATTTCTTAAAGCACCTAAACTTTGCCAAGCCTCATTTTTTTTATTATTATATTCTTTATTAAGCTTACTTAGAATTGTATTAAATTTATTTACATTTTTTCTTAAAACCGCAAAATATAAAACAAAACATACTATAGCTACTATAACCCCTATTACAAGTGCTAAAACATTAGATAATTCCCGATCATGTAGATAAAGCTGATAAACGCCGTATATTGCGGCAATAATACCTATTATTCCTACAACTATTAATATTGTTCCTATTACATTACTTATAGTTTTTTTACTATTATTTTCTTCGATTTTCTTTTCTAATTCTAGTGTTTCTTTAGCTAATTTTTTATTTAACTCTAAATCAATATTAGCACTTTTGGTTATGTTTTCGATTAGCTTTGTAGATTTGTCATTAACTTCTTGTTTTAAGATTCCCTTGTAATAATCATAAGGATCAAATTCTAAACCATTAGTATTTCTCATGTTTACCTCCTTATCATTAAGTTTCTAACTTAATTTTATCACATTCTTAAAAATCCGCAATATTAATAATATCTAGAATTACCCATCTAGCTAATAATATTCCTGCAGTTGCGGGAGTAAAAATACTACTAGGTATTTCTTTAACATTTTTAACTATTGGTTCTTCTTCACTATATAAGACTGGTAAATCAGTAATATTTAACTCTTTAAGCTTATGACGCATTATTTTAGCTAAAGGACAAACTTTAGTTTGATTTATTTTCTTTATCTTAAACATATTTGGATCTAATTTATTACCTGTACCCATTGAACTTATAATTTTAATATTATTTTGATAACTATATTTAATAATGGCTAATTTTCCATTGATATCATCAATGCAATCAACAATATAGTCATAATCAGGCTTAATAGTATTAATCGTATTGTCATCTATTTTAAAATTATATATTTCAATATTAATATCTTTATTTATATCTTTTAATCTATCTTTCATAACTTCCGTTTTAAGCTTACCTAGTGTTGAATCTAGGGCAATTATTTGCCTATTTTTATTACTAATAGAAATAATATCAAAATCACATATTCCTATGTTTATAATTCCACTTCGACAAAGCATTTCACAAACGTAACCACCAACTCCACCTAAGCCAAAAACTAAAACTTTCTTCTTTTGAATTAAATTAAAGTTATCTGTTCCTATTAAATTTATCAATCTAGAGAACATTTTTATTCCTCTTTTCATATAAGAAATTAAAATCATGATAATTATGATCTTCAAATGCCCCTAAAATAGTGTCAATATTCACATTTTCCATTGATTTAAATAAATTATTAGGAATTAAAGGATTTATTTTTTTTAATTCCTTGATAATATTTTTTACTTCTTGTCTTTTTGAATCATATAAATCTTGTTTTTCACTAAATTTACAAGCACAGTTAATAAAAGATAGTTCATTATATTTAACAAAATTAATTATATCTTGTTCCCTAATTAAATAAAGTGGTCTAATTAGTTCTAACCCTTTAAAGTTATCACTAGGTAATTTTGGTGGCATCATTTGAATTTTGCCATTATAAAACATCGACATTAACATTGTTTCAATAGCATCATCAAAATGATGTCCTAAAGCTATTTTGTTACAACCATGTAATTCAGCTTGTTTATATAAAAAACCTCTTCGCATTCTAGCACATAAGAAGCAAGGCTTTCCACCCATTAAATCAGATATAGCAAAAATATCACTAGAAACAATTTCTGCTTTAATATTTAATAATTTTAAATTTTCTTCAATTTTATCTCTAACTTCTGCTTTATAGCCGGGATCCATAACTAAGCAGGTAAATGTAAATGGAAAATCACTATGCTTAGCTAATTCTTCAAATAATTTAGCCATTAAAAAAGAATCTTTACCACCTGACATACAAACTAAGATTTTATCATTTGGTTTTAATAATTCATATTTTTTTATAGCTTGTATAAATAAGGCCCATATTCGTTTGCGATAAGTAGTTATAATACTTCTTTCTACTTCTTGATATTTTTCCATTTGACCTCCAGATAATTAAAAACTAGCCTTAGCTAGCTTTTAATAACATTTCTAATTTATTTACTAATTCTTCTAAACGATTAACAACCGCCATAAACGCGTCTTTTTTAGTTAAATCAACACCAGCATTTTTAACTAAATTAATTGGAAAATCTGAACCACCTGCTTTAAGTAAGCCTAAATAATCGGCTAAAGCTTTAGCATCACCAGTTTTAACTTTAGCATATATTGCTTGACTTGCTGCGTAACTAGTAGCATATTGATAAACATAAAATGGTGTGTTGAATAAGTGTGGAATATATGCCCATACATATTCTTTATACTTTTCTGATTTAATATCAATATCATAATAGGTTTTATATAAATCGATCATAATATTAGATAATGTATCATAAGTCACTGGTTTACCTTCTTCAACCAATTTATGAGCCTGATATTCAAAATCTGCAAATAAAGATTGACGATAGAATGTTGATAAAATATTATCTATTTCTTGTTGTAATAAAACAATCTTCGTATCTTGATCTAAATCTCTTTCTAATAAATAATCTAATAATAATGATTCATTAAATGTAGATGCAATTTCGGCAACAAAAATAACATAATTTGAATTAATATAATCTTGGCTTTCATTAGCAAACATAGTATGAATTGAATGTCCTGCTTCATGAGCTAAGGTAAAAACTGAATCTAAAGTATCCGTATGATTAAGCATAATGAATGTTCCCTTTTCGTAACTACCTGTTGAAAAAGCTCCTGTTTGTTTACCATCTTGAGGGAAAACATCAACTCGACCATCTTCTAAAACTTGATGAGCTTTAACTTCAAAATCACCACCAATTTTCTTAACTGCAGCGAAGAATATTTCCTTTGCTTCATCATAACTATATTTTTTAGTTGATTTTTTAAATTGTAAGAATCTATCATAAGTATGGATTTCTTTTAAATTAAAATATTCTTTACGCAATTTATAATACTTTTTAATTGCTGATGTATTTTCTTTAGTAGTATTTATTAAGCTTAAGAAAACTTCTTTAGGAATATTATTTATATCTAAATGACTTTCTAAAATTGAATTGTATTTACGATTCTTCATACTAGCTAATTCACTTAACATAATTCCATTATATATAGCCGCAAAGCTATGTTTATGATTAGCATAAAATTTAAATACACTTTCAAAAACTTTTTGACGATTTTCTTGTTTTTCTAAATCTTCTAAATAAGTTCGGTAATTACTAGCATTAACTATAATATGATTACCATCAGATAATATAACTTCTTCATCATTATTATCAGATACCGCTAAAATATCATGTAAATTGTTAAATCCATTGATTGCTTGACTATAATTAGCTATAATTGATTCACTTTTATCATCTAGTACATGAGAACTATTTTTAAATAATTTAGCAAAATAATATTTATATGTTGTTAATTCTTTATCGTCATTTAGATAATTTTCTATTTTGGCTTGACCTATGCTAATTAATTCTGGTTCAACAAAAGCTAGGGCACTATTTATTTTAGCAAATAGAGTCATAATTTCAGAATCTCTTTGTTGATTTAATATATCTTTACTATTTTTAGCATATTGTAAAGAAGTGTAAATAATTAATTTTTCTAGTTTTTGTTCCATTAAACTACTTTTGGTTAAAAATAGTTTTAAATTGCTTTTTATATTTAATCCACCTTTAAATGCAGCCAACTCATTAGTTTCAGCTAAAACATTATCCATGTCTTTTTTAAAATCTGCTTCTGTTTTATATATTAATTTATAATTCCAATTCATTTTTAAACCTCCAATTTGTTTAATTATAGCATTTTTTTAATTAAATTAATATCAATTTAACTGTTTATTTTATAACAACATTTATTTAATATAGGTTTTTTTATTAAAAATTGTTATAATAGATTAGGTGATCTTATGAAAGCTGTAGGAACTATTTGCGAATATAATCCATTTCACAATGGCCATTTATATCAATTAGAACAAATCCGAGCCCAAAATCCTGATAGTGTAATAATCGTTTGTTTATCTACTTACTATACTATGCGTGGTGACTTATCGGTCCATTTGCCAAAAGTTAAAGCTTCTTATGCCTTAAATAAGGCTGATATTGTAGTGGCATTACCTAGCGTATTAGCAGTTAATAGCGCTGATAATTTTGCTAAAAACAGTGTTAATGAACTAGCTAAACTTCAAGTTTCTGCTATTTACTGTGGCAGTGAAAGTAATGATTTAGAATACATTAAAAATATTAATTTTGCTGAAGATGATATTAAAGATAAATTAAATGCCCACCTTCCTTATAAAAAAGCAACAGCTCAAGCTATCGATATTAAACCTAATGATCTTTTAGCATATTGTTACTATAAAAGTATTAAAAATACCAATATTGATTTAAAACTAATTAAGCGAGTTGGGTCTTTACATCATGAAGATTCACCAAATCATCAAGTCTTCACATCTAGTCAAGCGATTAGAAATAATTTTAATTTAATTTCGCAATATTGTCCTAGTTATGTTAGTCCTAATTTAATTGATGAAGAGTTACTTTTTCCTTTTTTTAAATTTATGTTATTAAATTATAATAACTTTGCTGATCTAATGTTTATTCGTGACGGAATAGAAAAACATATTTTAAATAATTTAAAATTAGCCAATAGTTTTAAAGAACTTTATCTTAGATGTAGTAATTCTTATTTTACTACAAGTAAAATTAAAAGGGCTTGTTTTTATTTATTATATAACATAGAAAAGATAAATCTAAAATATCCATATTCTTATATTTTAGGATTTAATGAAAAAGGTAGAAATTATTTAAATGAAATAAAAAAGACAAGCCAAATTATTACAAATAATAAATTAGGCTTGTCAAAAATATTAGATTATGAAATTAAAATAGCTAATATTTTAGATTCAATATATCATAATAAGTTATTAAGCTTAGAATTAGGCAAACCAATTATGCCTTAACTAAGCTTTTTTTGCTAGATAACGATAAATTGCTATTAAAGTTTTAGCATCGACTATTTCATTATTGTCAATCATCTTTAAAACTTCAGAAATAGTATACCATTTAGAAGTAATATTTTCATCTTCATCAAAATTAGTTTTAGTTAAAACAAATTCTTTAGCTAAATATAAATATATAACTTCATCTGAGTAACCACATGTAGGATAAATATATCCTAATTCTTCTAAACTTGGGGCTTTTAAAGCACATTCTTCTTCTAGTTCTCGAATAGCCGTTAAATATGGTGATTCTCCTATTTCTATTTTCCCGGCTGGAATTTCATAGATTTCTTTATTATATGGATATCTAAATTGTTTAATCAATAAAATTTGATCATCTTTAACCGCTAAAATTCCTGCCCCACCATTGTGATGAACATATTCTCTTTTTGTTGATTTATTATTATCACAAATTACATCATCATTATATAAGGTTATAATACGACCTTTATAAATAAGGTTTTCCTTAACTTTTTTCTCCATACTAGTCACCTAAATCTAGTTTACTTACTTCTGGTTCCGGGTCACTTAGATGCATACCGCGATAACCATGACCCTTTAAACTAACCATAAAAACAACAAAGAATATAATTGCTAATAACATAATTGTACCATTTGATATTCCCATTGCTATACCTACTACTGATTCACCTGACATAGATGGGAAGGCATAATGGAAAATTATAATTGTTAAAATTCTAACACCTATTCTTGAGAAATTTAATATTGAGGCTAAGAAGGTTTTACCAAAACCATATAATAAGCCTAATACAGCTGAACATAAACCTAAAGCCGGAATAGATAATGAATCATAAACATAAATGTTTTTAATCATTTCACTATAATAAGTACCTAGTTCTTTGTCATTATTAAATAATGCTACTAAAGAATCAATTAAGACAAATCTTGTTAAAATATAGCCGATAGCTGATATTATTATCGATACTAGTAAGATTCTTACAAATGTCTTTAATGGTCTTCTAATATTACGATTACCTAAGTTTTGACTAACTATTGAAGATTCACTTTCTTCAAATGTTGAAGTCATACCTGTTACTAAGCCTGAGATATTGTTTGATATACCTAAAGCACCAACTATTAATTCTTGTGTAGATTCGTTATAATAATAGCCTGCAAGAGCATTCACTGATACTTTACCTAAGTTCATTACGAATTTACCAAAGAACATTGGGATTGATAAAAGAAATATATCTTTTACATAAATACTTTTTAATTTAAAATCAGCGACTGTTATACGTAAAATATTAGTTTTCTTAAATAATAAAACTAGACCTATTGTAGTTAAAACTAATTGGCTTATTATTGTAGCTACTTCTATCCAAGTGATATCCTTAATTTTAAAAACATATACGAATAAGGCTGTTAAACCAATTTTTATTGTTAATATTCCTAAATTTAAATATAAAATTAATTTTGAATTACCCTTAGCTTTTTCTAAACCGATAAAGATACTATTTATAGTCACAAAAATTAATTCTACTAATTGTAATCTAAAATAATTTAGTCCTATATCTATTGCTGAATCAGCAACTTGACATATTTGCATAACTTGTCTAGCAAGCGGTAAAAAAATAAGTAAAATAACAATATTTAAAATAATTGCTAATGTAAATAAATTACCACTAGCGTTACGCGCATCATGTACTTTACCAGCACCATAATATCTAGCAACTAATACTGCGCCACCACTAGCTAAACCGCCACCAAAAGCACTAAACATATTTTTGATTTGTCCTGTTGAACCAACTGCATTACTAGCACTAGCTGATATACCAGCTGTTATCATTTGATCAATGACTGTTGATAATGAGTTTATGAATTGATAGAACATTATAGGAAAACAAATAATGATAATCGTCTTCCATAAGTTCCCGCTTAATATTAATTTTCTTCTTTCGATTTGTTTATTAATTTTACGTTCTGTTTGTGCAGTATTTTCCAATTTAATCACCATGCTATATTATAGACTTATTTTTACGAATAAAAAGGAAAAATTTGCACAAAAATATAATATAGAATAATAAAGAACTAGCTTGACTAGTTCTTTACTGCATCTTCATCATTAAATGTTGCAAAACTTTCTTCAGTAGGCACTTCATTAGTAACTGTTTCAGTACCTGTTTCTTCATTTACTTGAGTTTCTTTTGTTTCAATTGTTGAATTTTCTTCTTTTTGGTTTGTATAGTCAGTTACTGCAGTTTCTAATTCTGCATTAGATACAATTAAAGATTTAGAAGTCATTTCACTTGGAATAGGTAATCCTAATAATTCTAAAATTGTTGGAGCTAGATCTGATAAAATACCATTTTTTAAATAAATTGATTTATCAGTAATTAAAACCGGAACTTCATTAGATGTGTGGGCAGTGAATGGTTTACCTTCTTCATCTAATAATTTTTCAGCATTACCATGATCAGCAGTTATAATTGCGACTCCACCGCATTTATTTAAAGCCTCAACACAGCGACCTACACATTCATCTACAGTTTCTACAGCTTTAACAGCGGCAGGTATTACACCTGTATGACCAACCATGTCACAGTTTGCATAATTTAAAATAATTAAATCATATTTATTACTATTAATAGCTTCAACAACTTTATCAGTAACTTCATAGGCAGACATTTCTGGTTTTAAATCATAAGTTGCTACTTTTGGTGAATCAACTAATATTCTATCTTCACCTTCTAAAACCTTATCAACACCACCATCAAAGAAGAATGTAACATGTGCATATTTTTCTGTTTCAGCTATTCTTAATTGTTTTAATCCCGCAGCTGATACAACTTCACCTAACATATTATTTAATTCTTGCAAACCAAATGCTAGTTTACCCTTAACTTGATCTGCATATTTCATCATGCAAACAAAAGTCAAGTTACGTGGACCACCAATTGTATTTAAACGGTATGGTTTTTCCGGATTATAAACGATACCTGTTGGATTAGATAAAGCAGTTGAAATTTCAATAGCTCTATCAGGACGGAAATTAGCAAATACAACACTATCCCCATCTCCAATCATACCGTTTTGATCAACGATAAATGGAACGACAAATTCATCTGTTATACCATTAGCATATGATTCATCTAATGCCTTAATAGGATCATCGTAATGTGGACCTACATTTCTAACCATCGCATCATATGCTTTAGCTATACGGTCATAATTCTTATCCCTATCCATACCATAATAACGACCACCTACAGTTGCTAGATTAACTTTACCATCATTTAAAACTTTAACTAGATAAGTTTTAGCTGATGTTGGTGGAACATCTCTACCATCTAAGAAGGCATGGTAATAGACGTTTTTAATACCCTTTTTATGTGCTAAATTAGCAATAGCTATAATGTGTGATGTGTGAGAATGAACACCACCATCTGAACATAAGCCTAAAATATGAAATTTTTTGCCAGTAGCTAAGGCATGATTTATAGCTTCATTAATTGCTTCATTGTTTTCAAATTCACCACTTTTAATAGCGTTATTAATTCTAGATAAACTTTGCCATACGATGCGTCCTGCACCAATATTCATATGGCCAACTTCAGAATTTCCCATTTGACCTTCTGGTAAACCTACAGCTTCACCAGAAGCATCTATTTTAGCACTATTATAATTAGCAAATAAATAATCTAAATTCGGCTTATTAGCCAAACTAATGGCATTTCCTTCACTTGGATTAGCTAAGCCATAGCCATCCATAATAATTAACATAACTGGTTTTTTCATAATTACACCTCTTGTTTTATTTTACAACATTTTTTAATTATAATCTACTAAATTATACTTCTTTAAATAATAAAAATTAATTACAGCCATTCTAAACACCCATTTAATAGTCGCTACATCCGCTTCAGGGTAGCTATTATGCCAATTAAGTTCATAATCCCATAGACCATTACTATTAATATTTTGTAATAAAACATTTAATGCTTCTGTTACTAACTTTGGTTCTATGGGTAAATAATCATTAATTTCTAATATATTGTTTAGATTTAATAATTTAGAATCAATTTTTAAATCATGCGCAATTTTAGCTTTATTTAAACCAGCAATTAAGATAGCTAAATATATAACATTATCACAATCAATATCTTCTAATCTAATATTTGCTTTAATCTTATTATATTTTTCTAAAGCCAATTTATAATAAGGCTTATTAGAATCTAGCAATAATAACGTTATTCCAATTACCCCAAGTGTTAAAGCAATGTTTTTAGGAGCAGGGTATTCAAATTCTTGACTATGAGCATATTTATTATTATCAGGTTCAGCAATGGTATAATAATCATCTTCTAAATAAGCTTTATGATATAAGTAAGTGAAAGCCTTATTTACTAATGTGTCCCTTAGTTTACTAGAAATATCAAATTTATATAGTAATTTTAAGGCATATAAAGTTGTAAAACTAGTTGAATTAGGATTGTAATTGTCTATATATAAATTATGACCAAAGCCACCATTATTATTTTGATATAACATTAATGCATCAATAAAAAAATCTTTTTCACCTTGAATATAACTTAATATTGCAACATCAATATCTTGAGCTTTGTTTAAGATTTGGTTAATTAAATTTTGTTGTGTTTCAAATGATAAGCTTTTCATAAAAACCTCTTTTTTTATTGCAAATAAAATCTAGATTTAATATAATTTTTATTGGTGATATTATGATATCTTCTTTATTTTATTTCCATCTTTTTAAAGATATAACTAAACAAATTGATTCTAAATTCTTTTTAAATATACCACTTAAAAATTATGAAATCTTCACTATAAATACTTATTTTTATGAACCTTATTATAATTTCTTTAGTAAAAAAAATAGTTTAAATATCTTTGCTAATTTAAATAGTAATATCTATGACAATATTAGTTATTACGTTAAGCTTATTAAAGATAATAATTATAATAAAGAAGGTATTGTTTTACTTTATGGTTATATAACCTATCTTGTAATAACTAAATATAGTGATGAATTAGAAAATTTAGAAAATTATTATTTTCTATATAATAAGATAAATAAGAAAAAAGAATTACGTAATTTAACTTATTTATATTATGATTTAAGACTACCTTATTATTTATTTCTAGATTTAATATCAAGGCATCTTTTTAGTTATCCTGATATTACAAGCTATTTAAAAAAAGCTAGTAAAAATTGTTATTATTTTAATAAATATTTTTTGGCTAAAGAATCAAAAATTAAAACTATTTTTTTAAAAATATTAGGTAGAATTAATAAAAAGAATTATCTTAAAAAGCAATTTTCTTATCAAGATAAATCATTAATATATTCAGAAATAATCGATAAATCTACCCAATTAATAAATTCAATAAATAAAATGCTTTATTATAATAAGGACGTAGATTTAAAATATTATTTAGATCTCTACGGTATTTAAATTAGAATATAGGCTATCTAACTCTAATCTTTCTCTTTCTTCACTGCTTAAAACAGAAATAACGATTGAACCTAAATCAATTAAATACCAATTACTATTAATTCCTTCTTCACCTCTTATCTTATAAGGGGTGTTTTCTATTTGTTCTTCTAAATATTCACCAATAGCATTACTTTGTCTAGCCGTAGAAACTGTTGCTAAAACGATATAATCATAAAATGGTGAAACTTCTCTTGTTTCATAACAAGCAATATTTGTAGCTTTAACTTTACCTAATACTTCTTTTACTATTTCTAATAATTCCATTTGCATCACTTCCTTATAATGTTTTAAAACTTGATATTGATAAATATGTGGTTCTATATCTTGACTTTTTAAATGCTTGATAGTATTTAGAGTCGATTCATAAATTGCAGTGTAAAATAAACCTTTTTGTACTAAATTACGACAATAAACACAATCTTTATAAGTACGATTTTCTTCAATATAATCACTAATTAATATGATTTCTTCTAATCTAGTTAATGGTAATTTGCCAAATGTGTGATACTTAATTGCTCTTGCAATTTCCTTATCTTGTCCAACATTTTTTAAATAATAACTAGCTGAGGCATACCCATGATAAAGTGCTTTGCATGATTCACATTCTTTTATTTCAACTTCGGTAAGATATGCCTGCATAATCTTTTTATCATCGTTATGAAAATAATCATGCATTAAAGCTGCTATTTGGGCTTTTTTAACTGATACATTATACTTCATAGCTAAGGAAGTAGCCGCTTTAACAACGCCTAAAATATGCTTAAATCTAGCTAAATTATTAGCTTTTTGATATTTTTCTTCAACAAGTTGATATACTTTTTTTACTTCTTCATCATTTAAAGCTATCATATATTTTAACCCCTAATCCTTTATTAGTTGCTAATTCAAATTTAAATTCACCTTTAGTTTCAATAATTAGAAATCCACCGATAAATATTGTTTTATTAGCTTCTACTTTATAGGTAACAAATTCAGTATTTAAACATGGTAATATTGTTTTACCGACTCGATTTAATGTGTTTTGAATGTTATCTGTTTTGACTTTAGTTATGTTTAGTTTATCAGCTTTATAAATTATTAAACTACCCTTATTTATATTTGTAAAGCTAATATAGACTAAACCACCAATGAAATAGGTATATGAACCATATAGTTGATACGTAATAGGTTTAATTTCTTTGTTAGGTAAAACTAAATTATAATCTTTTGTATCCATTTGACTAATTATAGCTTCTTCGCTAATTAATCCAGGGGTATCAATAAAGCCTCGGTTATCTAAATAATAAGGGATTATGATTTCACTTAAGGTTGTCCCAGGTATTGGTGATGTAGCTATTAAATCAGAGTTTATGTTGTTTGATTTTTTTAAGATGGCATTAATAAAACTAGATTTACCAACACTAGCTAAACCTAACACACATATATCTCTTTCTTTACGATATATATTTAAATGTTCCATTAAATCATCTAAATAATAGCCTTTTTTGGCTGATATTAAATAAATTCCGATAACTTTAAAGAATAGTTTTTCACATTGTTTAGAAACGAAATTAATAACATTATTTAAATTAATTGATTTAGGCAATAAATCTAATTTATTAATTATTAAAACAACATCTTTGTTTCTTAAACGATCAATTATTTCCTTATTGAAAGAAATTGGAAAAGAAAATATATCAATTAAATAAACAAATAAGTTTTTCTTTTTTAGTTCATATTCAATAATTTCTAAAAATTCTTTATTACTAGCAAAAACTTTAGGCGTTTCGTTATAATGCATCAAACGAAAACAACGTTTGCAATAATCTTTTGATATATCTTCTACATAACCTTCACTATTAACATTTTCATTTTGCATTAAGGCACCACAGCCTAAACATTTTTTAACCATTAGATTCCTCACTATTATTAAATATAGATTTAGACTTCTTGTTAAATAAAATGGTAAACCATCTAACAATGGCTTCAAGTTTACGATTTATTCTTGTTATCAAAGCTTCTGTTTTTCGATTTAAGGGATCAACTAAAAGCGAATTAAAGCCAATTCGGTTAGAGCCAAAAATATCTGTTAATAATTGGTCGCCAATGAATAAAACCGTTTTATTGTCAGTAATATTAAAATATTCAATAGCTCTTTTAAAACCAGATTTGAATGGCTTTTTAGCAAACTGAACATACGGAATAGCAAATTCTATGGCAAATTTTTTAACTCTTTCTTTATGGGAATTAGAGACTATCATAAGCTTGAAGTCAGGTTGTAATTGTTCTTTTAATTTTATTAATTCTTCATTTGGTAAAGTTTCATGATAAGGAATTAAAGTATTATCTAAATCAAACATAATATATTTAATTCCCATTTCTTTAAATTTATTATAATCAATGGTAAAAATAGATTTATAATGATAATTAGGAATAAACTTTTTAAACATCATTAAAGATAAAAAAACAGGTTATGCCTGTTTTATTCAATCGCTAAAATTTTCACTTCTTGTGAACGACCAGATTCGGCAGAGAATTCAATTACATCTCCTACCTTACCCCCTAAAAGGGCCTTACCTAATGGAGAAGTGTTAGAAATTTTACCATTGAAAGGATCAGCTTCAATAGTACCTACAACATCATATGTAAATTCTCTATTTAGCTTAGTATATAATATTTTAACTTTTTTACCAATTGAAACTTCATCGCTAGAAACACTTGATATAATAGTAGCATTTTTTAAAATAGCTTCTATTTCAAAAATACGACCTTCAATTCTTCTTTGTTCTTCTCTAGCAGCATCATAATCCGCATTTTCAGATAAATCTCCTTGAGCACGAGCTTCTTTTAATGCCTCAATATTTGCTGGTCTATCTACTGATTTTAAACGTTCTAGTTCTTTTTCTAAATCTTCTTTACCTTGAGCGGTTAGTTCAAATTTTTCTTCCATATTTACACCTCGTAATTTCGTTATAATTATACACTTTTTTTAAATTTTTGCAATTAAATATAATCTTTAACTATTTCTTTATTAATTTTTTTTAATTCTCGCCTATTTTTTGAATAATCAGGGTCTATTTTAAGTAAGATATTTTTGAATTCTTTACTATGGTTAAAATAATAAAAATGACATAATTCATGACAAAGAGTATGATATATTAGACTTTCATCATATTTAGCAATAAAGGCTGATAATTCTATTTCCTTTGTTTTTTGATAGAAACGACCTAAAAATGATTTACAATATTTATAATTGTTAGATAAGTGGCAACTTTTAATGTTACAATCAGCAAATTTAGCAATTATACTGTCAAAAATACTATTAATATCTTTTTTAGACAGTTCCGTTTTGTAAAGATTGCGTATATTTTTTTTAATATTATTTTCATTTGTATAAAAGATATAAATTGCATCTTCGTTAATTAAATAACTATTCCTTGGACTTTTAACAAATACTAAATCATATGGTTTGTTCCATAAATGAAGCTTTAATTCTTTTTGCGAATTTTGATTACAACAATATTTTAAAATATAATCTTTATATTTTTCGATATATTTTTCAATTGTATTTAAAGTTAATTTTTTCGCTGCCGATATATAAAATTCTTGAGGCTTAAACCGAAAATTTATTCTCTTTAAATTTGGGTTATAAACAACCGTAATTTGAATTTGTAGTTCCTGAGAGAAAAAAGTTGTCTTTGTCATAAAGCCCTCAACATATTATATGGCGATAATTTAATATCGGTTTTAAAATATAATTTTTGTTTCGGATGTCTTGCAACATCAACTATATTCCCATCCTCATCATAAAGTTGTTCTATTTTAATATTAAAAGTTTTTTCTGGCGTGAAAACTTCAATTACATCACCACTTTTAAAATAGTTTCTTTGTTCAATATGACATATTTTATTTTCTTTATCATAGCTTAAAACTAAGCCTATAAAATTCTTAGTTGGAACTGATAAATTTAGGTCATATAATTGTTCTTCAATAGTCGGATCATGTTCATAAAATCCTGTTCCTAAAAGACGATTTTCAGCCTTATGTATCATATTATAATAAACATTAAAGTCTTTAATAGTGCCGTTTTTTAAATATTCATCTATTAAATGACGATAGGTGTTAGTAATAGTTGCTACATAGTGAATACTTTTCATTCTACCTTCTATTTTTAATGAATCAATCTTGTTTTCTATTAAACTTGGAATGAATTTTAAGGCCTCTAAATCTTTAGCTGAAAATGAAAAATAATCATCATCTTCATTTAATTTTGTTCCATTTTGATATAGGTTATAATTCCACCTACAACTATGTGCACAACCACCTCGATTAGCATCACGTAATGTCATATTATTTGATAACATACATCTTCCTGACAAACTTGAACACATACCTCCATGAATGAAAGTTTCAATTTCAATATTGGTGTTTTTCTTGATTTCTAATATTTCAGCTAGGCTTAATTCACGACCTAATACAACCCTATCTGCGCCTAAATTTTTAAATAAATTAACGCCTTCTTCATTTAAGGTACTTAATTGAGTTGACATATGACAAGCTAAATTAGTTGTTGATTTAGCTAATTTAAGCATATATAGTGAACTAGTTATTATAGCATCTACACCAGCTTGTTCTAACTCTTTTAAATATTCTTTTAAACCATCTAGATCAATATTATGCATTACAATATTACACGTCACATGAACTTTAGCATTGTGTTGATGAGCAAATGAACATGCTTCTTTTATATCAGCAAGTGTAAAATTTGAGGCTCTAGAACGTAGTGAAAATTCCTCTCCACCAATAAAAACGGCATCAGCACCATAAAGGATAGCTATTTTCAGTTTTTCTAAATCGCCAGCAGGAGCTAATAATTCAATTTTTGGCATTTTCTATAGCCTCCTTTTGATATATTGTATCTTGATATTTAAATCCATCTTCGATTGGTAGATTTAAATTTAAGATATTATTGCAATAAGTATTAAATAATATTTGATTATTTAAATATAAGTAGCCATTTTTAACTATTTCTAAATATTGTTTAAATTCTAATGTGTTACTATCAAATAAAATGTAATGAATGTTTGAATTTTC
This sequence comes from uncultured bacterium, assembly GCA_949293265.1. Taxonomy (GTDB): domain Bacteria; phylum Bacillota_I; class Bacilli_A; order Acholeplasmatales; family Anaeroplasmataceae; genus CALUXS01. The sequence goes on along the minus strand of CASFCK010000003.1, from coordinate 45,186 downwards.
TTTTATTAAATCAACATTATCTGAAAAATAAGAGCGATATATATATGTGCCATAATCTTCAAAGATTGGTAAAACATCAGTTCTCTTTTCTTCTATTATAGTTAAATTTTCAAGATTTGTTTTAATATTAGCTTTTTGAAAATATAATGAAACTAATCTTCGCTTAGAATTGAACATTAATCTACGTCCAAAGCCTAAATAAAACATAGGCATATTAAATTTCAAAATATCCTTATATGGTATTTCTAGACTTGGAGCTATTGCTAATAATCCTAAATTGTAATAAGTTATAGCATCTTCATAGTTTGTAAGCATTGTAAAAGGATCATAAATAGTTTTGTTTGCTAAATTAAGGCTAAGCAAGTAGTTTAATAATCCTTGATCAGTTATATAATAATAGATATCTAAATCTTTAGTTTTAAGAATTAAGGTTTTATATTTTTCTAGATTCTTTTCTCTAATTAAAAGATCTAAGCGTAAAAACACTTTTTTTTGCTGTTTTATTAGTTCTAAAAAATCAGTAAAAGAAAAAGGATTTAAAAAATTAGGAGTATAATCTTTTAAACCAACTAAATATGCATCAGTATATTTATTTAATTCTTGTGCTTGTTTTAAATCTTTAGGTGTAGTTACTACCATTAAAATCTAAACCTTCCTTTATTCTTTCCTTTTCCTTTTTTATACTTTTGCGTAGGAGCTAATTGACCCATGTTGCCATTTGCCATTTGACTAGACATTTTCTTCTTTTCAGCATCTGACATATTATTTACTTTTTTCATAGCTTCTTTCATTTGATTTAATGAATTACGAAGATTATTAACTTCTGTTAATGAACGTCCTGAACCTTTTGCTATTCGTTCTCGACGTTTAGCACTTTCGTCGATTAATTTAGGGTTTCTGCGTTCCTTTTCTGTCATAGATGAAATTATGGCTTCCATAAAATCAAAGGCTTTATCATCAACTTGACTCATTGCTTGTTTAATTTTACCAAGTCCTGGTAAAAAGCCTAGTAGTTTAGAAATTGAACCCATACGTTTTATCATTTTAAATTGTTTTAAAAGGTCATTATAATTATAATTACCTTTTAACATTTTATCGGCCATTGCTTCAGCTTCTTCTTCATCAATGTTATCTTTAACAGTATCTATTAAAGATAAAACATCGCCCATACCTAAGATTCTTTCTGCAATACGATCAGGGTAAAAGACTTCTAATTCATCAAGCTTTTCTCCTGTTGACATCAATTTAATTGGTAAACCAGTCATTTCTTTCAATGAAAGGGCAGCACCACCACGAGCATCACCATCTAATTTAGTTAAAATAATGCCAGATACCCCAACTTTATCATTAAACGCTAAACCGACATTACAAGCATCTTGACCACTCATCGCATCAACTGTTAGTAAAATTTCATGTGGTCTTGCTATTTCTTTAATGTCTTTTAATTCATCCATTAATTCTTCATTAATTTGTAAACGACCAGCAGTATCAATAATTACAACATCAGCACCAACTTTAATTGCTTCTTTTATACCATCTTTACAGATTTTACGAGGATTTGTTTTAACCCCATCTTCATAAACGGGAACATTAATTTGTTTACCTAAAGTAACTAATTGTTCTACAGCGGCAGGTCTATATACATCACAAGCAATCATAAATGGTGATTTTTTTAACTTTTTACGTAAATATAAGCTAATCTTACCACATGCGGTTGTTTTACCTGTACCTTGTAAACCTACTAGCATAATTACAGTTAAACCATTTTTGTTTAGATTTAGTTCGCTTTGTTCGCTTCCTAAAATGTTTTTTAATTCTTCCCTGACGATATCAACAACCATTTGACCAGGATTTAGGCCTTCTAATATTTTAGCGCCTAAGGCTTTTTCTTTTACGTCAGCCAAAAATTTTCTAACTACCTTAAAGTTTACATCCGCTTCAAGAAGAGATAAACGTACTTCTCTTAACATGTCATCTATATCAGATTCATGTAGTTTTCCTCTTCCTGTTATTTTCTTCATTGCTTTTTGTAATCTTTCACTTAATGAATCAAAAGCCATGTTTTCACTCCTTTATAATGTCGAGGATTTTATTTTTTAATCCTTCTTCCATATTTAAATCTTCTATTTTTTGGATTTTAGCATATAAACCTAAACTTTCTTCAAATTCCATAAGTTTATTTTCAGCATGCTTAATTTGATCAAAAATAGCATTCCTTGATAAATTATAAGTTTCAGCTATCTCAGCTAAAGATAAATCAAGAAAATAATATTCATAGAAATATTTTTTTTGTTTTTCGGTTAATAAATTTTGATAAATATCATATAAATCCGCTAAATATATATTTTTTTCTAGTCCCATCTTATTCCTCAAAGAAATCGGCAAACAATCCATATAAATATTGTTCAATATCAAATATCATTAAATCATCTAATTGTTCACCTAAGCCAATAAATTTAATTGGAATTCCCAATTCATGTCTAATAGCTAAAACAATACCACCTTTACTAGTTCCATCTAATTTAGTTAAGATAATACCCGTAACATCAGTAACTTCTTTAAATGCTTTAGCTTGTAACATCCCATTTTGACCAGTAGTAGCATCAATAACTAATAATGTTTCACATAAAGAGTCAGGAACTTTTTTATCAATTACCCTTTTCATTTTTCCTAATTCTTGCATTAAATTTACTTTATTTTGTAAACGTCCTGCCGTGTCGCATAATAAAACATCATAATTTTCTTTTAACGCTTTATCACATGCTTCATACATTACTGCTGAAGGGTCTGACATTGCTTCTTTAGTAACTATTTCTACACCAATACGCTTAGACCATTCTTTAAGTTGTTCAACTGCCCCAGCTCTAAATGTATCACCAGCTGCTAGTAAAACTTTTTTGCCTTCTTTTTTTAGTTTATAAGCGATCTTAGCTATTGATGTTGTTTTACCAACACCATTAACTCCAACAAATAAAATTACTGATAGACCATTCTTATTAAATTTTAAATTGGCATTAACAATTTCATTATTAGTATATAATTCAAACATTTTATCGATGATTAGTTCTTCTAATACTTTAACATCACTAATCTTTTTGTGATAAACCTCTTCTTTTAAAGAAAGAATAAAATCAAGAACTGTATCAACACCAATATCAGCAGAAATAAAAACTTCTTCTAATGAATCAAATAATTCATCATCTATTTTATTACGTTTTTCAACGATTTCTTTTATATTTTTTAAGGCACCTTCACGAGTTTTATGAAGTCCCATTTTATATTTTTTTGATTTTTCTTTATCTTTTTTAAAAAAACTAAAAAAGCCCATAAAAACAACTCCATTCAATATTTGATTATACCAAAAATATAGTACTTTTTCAAACCTAAAATAAAAAGGCAAAAGAATGATTCTTTTGCTAATCTTTATCACTATTTTGACAATTTTTATTTGAACATATTTCTTTGCCATCTTTATTTAGTAATATACTGCCACATATTGGACAAACCTTATTTAAAGGCTCATAATTATAAATTGTTTTACATTTTGGAAAATTATCACATGCGTAAAAAGCTTTGCCTTTATTAAAACCTCTAGTGGCTATTTTTTTAACTAAATGTCCTTTTTTACAAACCGGGCATAAGACCGCTTGATATGAATCTTTTTCTTCATTACAATGATTAGAACAATAAATAGTACCATCTTCCTTTTCAAGCATAATGGCATTACAGTTAGGACAAAATTTTGTTGTAGGTTTGTCATTATAGATGGTTTTACATTTTGGATAGTTCGAACAAGCATAGAATGCTTTGCCTTTATTTCTACCTGATGAAGCAATTTTCTTAACTAAATGACCCTCATGACAATTTGGGCAGATAATGTTAGTATCATTGTCTTCATCTTGTTTTATATATTTACAATTAGGATAATTAGAACAAGCTACAAACTTACCAAATTTTGAGTTTCTTACAACTAGATCTGAACCACATATCGGACATTTTTCGCCTGTTTTTTCTGGTTCAATTTTTACCATATCCGAACTAGCCTTAGCAAAAACTTGACTAAATTTATTGTAAAAATCAGTAAGTTCAACTAATTCATTTTTCTCACCTTTAGCAATTAAGTCGAGGTCTTCTTCCATATTTGCTGTATATGTTACATTAAATATTGTTGGAAAATATTTATCTAAATTTTCACTTGTTAATAGACCTTGTTCAGTTGGAAAAATTTTCTTTTCTTTAATCTCAACATAATTTCTTTTAGTTAGGGTTTGCATTGTTTGGGCATAGGTAGAAGGTCTACCTATTCCTTTTTCTTCCATATCTTTAATCAAAGTTGCCTCCGTATAACGTGATTTTGGCTTAGTTTGATTATCGATAATTTTAATTTCCTCAGCAGTATATAAAACATCATATTTAAAATCTGGTAATAATTTATTTAAGTCATCTTCACTTTTACCACTTATGGCTATATAACCATCAAAAAGTAATCTTTGACCTGTGATTTGCCATAATGAGTTAGTATTATTAAAAGTAGCCTTTAAACTCATAAAAGTAGCCGGACTCATTAAACTACTAACAGCCCGATTATAAATTAAAGAATAGAGACGATATTCATCAGCTGTTAAATCATTTTTTATACTATTTGGTATATATGATACATAAGTTGGTCTAATAGCTTCATGAGCATTTTGAGCTAATTTTTGTTTTTTCTCTTTTCTTTTACCTAAATATTCATTACCATATGTGTTTTTAATAAATTCACTACATTCATTAACAAATAAGTCGGATAAATGAGTTGAATCAGTACGCATATATGTAATTAAACCAACTAAACTACCATTAATATTAATACCTTCATATAACCTTTGAGCAATTGACATGGTTTTAGTTGCTGAAAAGCCAAGCTTAGTTGCCGCTTCTTGTTGTAATGTAGAAGTTGTAAAAGGTGGTTTAGATTCTCGCTTTGTCGGTTTTTCAACTAAATCAGCTAAAGTAAAAGCCTGTAAGCGAGGAAGTAAATCTTCTAATATTTTACGATCTAAAATACGTTCTTTTTTACCATTTACAGCGATTAAATCTAGTTTAAAATCTTTAAAAATAGCTTCAGCCTCATAATAATTAGTAGGAATAAAACTATTAATTTCTTTTTCTAAATCACAAACAAGTTTTAATGCCACTGATTGAACACGACCTGCCGATTTAGATTTGATACGTGAATTTAAAAGTTTAGAAACTTTAAAACCTATAATCCGATCTAAAATACGCCTAGTTTCCTGACTTGCGACTAGATCAAGATCAATTTTACGCGGATTATTAAAAGCTTCAAGAACAGCTCTTTTTGTAACTTCATGAAATTCAATACGGTTTAACTTATTGATATCTAGATCTAAAACTTTAGCTAAATGATAACTAATAGCCTCGCCTTCTCTATCAGGGTCGGTTGCGAGAAAAACGTTGTTATTTAAACATTTTTTCTTTAATTCATTAACTAACTTTTTTTTGTCAGGATCGATAATATAATTAGGCTTAAAACCATTTTCAATATCTACACCAAGTCCATCTTTACCAGATGTAGCAAGATCTGTGATATGACCTTTAGAAGATAAAACCACAAAATCTTCTCCTAAATAGTTTTCAATCGTTTTTGATTTAGTTGGAGATTCAACAATAACTATATTTTTCAATTAAATCAACTCTTTTCTGTATAAGTATATTAAAAATTTTATAGTTGTCAAGCAAAAAAGGGAAAAAATTCCCTTTAATCAAAAATAGATAACTGCTTAATTTTTTGAAAAAATTTACTAACAGGATAAAAAGTTTTCCTGTGAATTGGGCAAGGACCTAATTTTTCTAAAGCTTGAACATGTCCTTTTGTGCAATATCCTTTATGTTGTTTAAAACCGTAATTTGGATACTTAATATCCATCTTTGCCATATAATCATCACGAGTAACTTTAGCTATGATACTTGCCGCTCCTATACTAGCTGATAATAAATCACCATGAATTATTGAATCATGTGGTATATCTAGTTCTTTTAATGGCATTGCATCTATTAATGCATATTCAGGAGTTAACTTTAATTTTTTTATTGCCTCTAACATACCTAATTTTGTAGCTTTGTATATATCAAGTTCATCAACTTGTTCAGAACTTATAAATACAGTTGAAATAGCTAAAGCTTTTTTATGTATAATCTTAGCTAATTCTTCTCTTTTTTTAGGTGATAACCGCTTAGAATCATCTATTCCTTCTATTCGTTCTAATGGTGGTAAAATAACCGCGGCTACAACTAAAGGTCCAGCAATAGAACCTCTACCTACTTCATCTACACCACAAATTAATTTATAGCCCTCGTCGTAAAGTTCTTCTTCACGAGCATATTTATTCATTTGGTCGTTCATAGCTTATTGCTCCTAACCTAGCATTTTTTACATCTTGCAAAATCAATTTATAAGTTTTCGTTAAATCAATTTCGCCACCTTTTTTTAAACATCCTCTTTTTTTACCTATCTCTAAAATAATTGATTCAACATCATTTAATTCAGATAGTTCATATCTTTGTTTTAAATTTTGTGGATAATTTGCCTTTAAATACAAAACAGCATGATAAGCTAAATAATCTTCAGGCAATATTTCTTCTTTTATTGCTCCACATAGTGCTAAATTAATAGCTGTCATTTCATCTTTTAGTTTAGGATACAAAATACCTGGTGTATCTAGTATTAAATAATCTTTATCTACCCTTAACCAGGTATTAGTATTCCTAGTTATTCCCGGTTTATTTCCTACGTTTAAACTACTTTTACCAGCTAACTTATTGATAAATGTTGATTTTCCGACGTTTGGTATCCCGATAACAACTATTTTAATTTCTTTGTTGATAATTCCTTGTTTTTCTCTTTTTTCTATTACCATTTTACTAGCTAATTTTATATAATTTTTAATTAAACTAATATTTTTATTATTAATCATATCAACATCTAAACAAAGATTACCATTTTTATTGAAATAATTAGTAAAATCTTTTGTAATTTTTGGATCTGCCATTAATGATTTCACTAAAATTATTAAGCGCGGTTTATTATTAATTAAACTAGAAAATAGAGGGTTAGCCGAAGAGAAAGGAATTCTAGCATCTCGTAATTCAATTATTAAATCAACAAGTTTAATTTTAGCTTCTAATTCGCGCCTAGCCTTTGCCATATGACCAGGAAACCAATTAATATTAGGTTTTGTTACTTTTTCTTCCATACGCCCTCCTATTGTTTAATTAAACTTTTAGGTATACCAAATCTATTAAAAGGATAATAACGTAAAATGATTTTACCTATAATATCTTTTTTATCTACAAGGCCAAAATACCTTGAATCACTACTATGATTACGATTGTCACCTAAAAGTAAATATTTATTATCTGGTATATTTATTTTTGCGCAGTTAAATAAACCAACGCTATTAATAATTATATTCCATTCGGTAATTGTTAGTTTTTGGCAAACTAATTTATCATTTACATATAAAGCATTTAGAGTATATTCTATTTCATCACCAGGAATAGCTACTATTCTTTTAATGTAAAAACTAGAAGTATCACCATAGTTACTTGCATCTATTACAACAACATCATTATCATCAGCTTTATAACCAAAATGCCATAATAATACTTTGTCATTATTATAATAACTATCTTCCATCGATATTCCATCGATAGTAACTGGAGTAATTATATAAACGATTATAAAATTGATGATTACCCAAATACTACAAATAAATTTTAATAGGTCATAGATTTTATAATAATGATATATCTTTTTTAAATTAATTTTTTTTAAACATTTAAGCAATATTGAAGCAATTATGTTTGCAATAAATAAAATTATTAATAAAATAATAATCCATGTAAAATAAAATGCCGCACTATTGATTAAGACCTCATGATTTAAAATTGTATCTGCTGAAATATTAGTTATTTTAATTAAGATTTCTTGATTTAAAAAACTATAAATTAGAAACAATAAAATAAATAAGAATCTAAAAGATGAATCAAATATTACATCTTTAAAAATTAAATCTTGGCATATTTTTAATTCATAATTATTTTTAATTGCTTCGTCAATATATTTCCTATAAATCTTCTTCATTAGATTTACCAAACATATTATTTAAATCACTTAAAGTGATTAAAACTTCTCTTCCTTTTGTCGAACCAGTTTTAGGTCCTAAAATATGACGTTGTTCTAAAAGGGTAACGATTCTCTGGGCTCTATTAAAACCAAATCCAAAGTTATTTTGAATACCATTAATAGATGCTCCACCTTCCATTATACAGAATTTTGCAACTTCATAAATCGTGCTTTCAGCTTCTTGTAAACCTAAATCTCTAGTTTCTCTAACTTCTTCAATTTGTTTTTTAAGATCATCATGAGTGAAAATATATTGTGGTTCGCATTCATCACGAATAAAGTCACAAACCGCACTAATTTCGTCATCAGATATATAAGCGCCTTGGACTCTTTCTGGTTGATCATTATCTTTAATTAACATATCACCACGTCCAAGTAAGGTTTCTGCCCCTGCTTCATCTAATATCGTATTAGAGTCAACAAAACTTGCAACTTTAAAACTAATACGTGAAGGTATATTAGCTTTAATATTACCAGATACAATTTGAACACTAGGTCTTTGAGTAGCAACTATTAAATGAATACCAGCCGCTCTAGCTTTTTGCGTGATCCGCTTAATACTATCTTCAACATCTGATGAACAAGTCATCATTAAATCGGCTAACTCATCGATTATAATAACAATATAAGGCATTGGTTTTAACGCTTGATTTAGTTTTGCTTTCCTGTTGTAATCTTCAATATTTCTAACATGAGCTTTAGCTAAATCATCATAGCGTCTCTCCATTTCATCAACAGCCCATTTAAGGCCTACTGAAGCCATTTGTGGGTCGTTAATAACCGGTGTAACTAAGTGTGGTAATTCTTCATAAAAACTCATTTCTACCTTCTTAGGATCAATTAAAATAAGCTTTAAATCACTAGGTTTATTTTTAACTAATAGTGAGATTAAAATTGTATTAATACATACGGATTTACCACTTTTAGTCGCCCCACCTACTAATAAATGTGGCATATCGTCAATTGCTTTATAAATTGTTTCACCATCGATATTTTTACCCAATGCCACTCTTAATGGTTTGTTATCATTAACGAATTTATCATTAATTATATCACCAAAATAAACAGTTTCGGTTTTATCATTAGGTACTTCAATACCTACAGTCTTCTTACCAGGAATTGGCGCTAAAATTCTAATTGATTTTGCCCCTAATTCCATTTGAAAATTATCATATAAGCTAGATACTTTATTTACTTTAACCCCAGATTGTAACATTATTTCATAACGTGTAAATGCTGGGCCTTTAACATAATTAACAACTTCACCTTCAATATCAAAGTCTTGTAATAGTTTATTGATAATTTCTTTTTTCTCAATAATCCATTCTGGTACCTCATCTTCACTGACATCGGCATGTTTAAATATTGTTAAAGGTGGTAATTCATATTCTTTTACTTCTTCATTACTTTGTTCTTCAAATAATTCATCTACTAAACCTAAATCTAATTTAACTTCACTTTTATCTTCTGGTAATTCATATTCTTTTGACTCTACTTGATTGTAAGTATTTACATATTTAGGCTCTTTATTTATATATTCTTCGTCGTCTTCTTCTACTTTATCCCTGTAATATATTTGACTTTGATAAGGTTCTTCTTTAACTGTTCTAAAGCTTAATTCATCATCTTCAGTAACGGTTTCTTCTTCTACTTTTTTAGGTTCCTCATAATTCACGCCCAAAACTTCTTTACGCTTCTTCTCATTTAAAATTTTGAAGTCATAATATTTAGTCCCATATTTAGCTATTAGCTCTTCATCAGAAATATGTTTTTCATCTTTTGGTCTAAACGCATCATAACCTTTATCAACATCAACCTTACCTTTAGTATCTGGTACTAAAATCTTATCCTTAACCTTACTCCCAAAATAAGGTGAGGCGGCTATTGTTCTTTCAAAATTTGGTTTGTTCTTTTTTAAACCATCATAATGCTTTAAATCAATTTGGGGAATTTTAAATTTTTCTTCAATAACTACATTTTTAATTTTCTTCTTCATTGATATTCACCTCGTTTAAAGATTTTAGATCTTCAGTTGTTATATTAAAGCTATCTTCTTTAAAAAACACTTTTTTAGAATATATTTTATATGTTTCTTCACCAACAATACCTATTACAACAATACACATTTTATTTAGCAAAATATTAAATGTACCATCAATAACTAATTTTTTAGCCCACCATAATGGATTAATTAAATTAATAACTTTTTTTGCCGCTTGCCATGAAGATTTTAAACGATATTTTTTTGTAGCTTTTACTATTTCATTTTCTTCAATAACTTTTTTAGTATCTGCTAAATTTAATATCGTGGAAATTTTAAGCTTTCTTAATAAACTTATACCTTTATAATCTAACATTTCATCGATTCTATTACGTATATAAGTCATTAACTCTAATAATTCGTCAATTGTAAGTTCAAATATTGGATGTTTAGAATTAGGGAAAAAATCAGTTGCGGTATCTTCAATTAATTTCGCGCATAAGTTGTAGGTGTAGTTAATACTTTTTGTTCCTCTTAATTTTTTCTCTTTAAAGGCTAATTTAGTTCTATTGATTCTTTTGATAGCTTCTTCTTTTGTAATTTCTTCTTTACTTAAAATTATCTTATTTTTCTTTTTTATGTTAAATAAAACATATAATAAATAAATTAAAAAAAGAATAATAAATCCTGTAGCTATGCCACAAAAAAAGCCAATTATCAAAGACCAATCAAATTTTAATATTGCATTAATCACTAAATCACCTACTTCTCTTTATTATAACACTATTTTATTTAAAAATCTTTATTTTTTTGTTTAAATATGATATATATATCATAAGGGTGATATTAATGCGAAAAACTATTTTTTTAGATTTACAAAATACTATTTGTGGTCAGGTTGGATTTTTTACACCAGAACAAAAACAATTACTAACAACAATTAATGAAAAAAATAATTTAATATTAACTTCTAATGTCTTTCCAAGTGACATGGAATACATAATGGAATTAAATGGTATTAAATTTAATTATATTGCTGATTCAGGTGCTTACCTTAACCTTAATAATAAAATTTATAAGGAAGTTTTTTTAGCTGATTTAAGTATTATAAATAATTATATTAGTGATATTATCTTTTTATTTTATGAAACTGATTTAACCTTCAATATTTATAATTATGAAGATAGACTGCGAGCCTTATATCCTATTAAACCCTTAAAAACTAACTTTATTAAAAGCTTTCAAGATTTTAAACCAGATTACTACACAAATATTATTATTTGTATATATAAAAATAGTAAAATGCTATCTCATTTATTTAATCAAGATAGCATTAATCTCCAATTAATTGGTCAAGATTATACAAAAATAATCTATAAAATAACAAAAAAGAATATTAATAAGGGCCATTTTATACCTCAGGTTTTAAAAGAATTACAAAGTGATTATCTTAATTCAATTAGTGTTGGTGATTCAACTGAGGATTTAAGTATGTTCAAACAAACCAAACTTAAAATTGCCACTAAGAATGGTGAAGATATATTAAAGAATAAAGCTGATATTATTGTTCCATCATATTTAGAAAACGGAGCTTTAAATTATTTAGTCAATAATACCTGATTTTTTAAGAAGGAAGATCGCGTTAGTCGAAACTGATTTTCCTTCTTTTATTTTATAATCAAAACTTATTTCTTTATAATCTTGTGAATATTGTTCACTAAAATGATAATTAACTATACTTGTAACTTCACATAATTCAAAATCATGAGTTGAAATAATGAAATCATACTTCATTTCTTCTAATTTTTTAATTAACATTTTAGCACCATAAACACGGTCTAAAGTGTTGGTTCCTTTAAATATTTCATCAATTAAAGCAAGTTTATTTGTCTTACTCTTATCTTCAACCATTTCTCTTATTTTTTCTATTTCAGCATAGAAACTAGATACACCCATCGCTAAATCATCTTTGATTCTTAAAGCTGTATATAACATAAAACGTGGACTTTTAAACATGGCAGCCGGAACTAAACCACAAGCATTAAACAGTAATACTGCCTCACCAATTGTTCTTAAAAATGTTGTTTTACCACTCATGTTTGATCCTGTTATTATGGTCCCAACATTTAGTTTAAAACTATTAGGTACACATTCATTTATTAAAATATTACTTAAATCTATAAATTCTAATTTGTCACTTATTTCGCCTATACTAGAATAATAATCAGAACTTAAATTAGCATATGAAGCATATAATTCTAAATTTGCGATTTCATTAATGATATCGGCGATTTCTTCTTCATTTAATTGTAGTTTATTAAAAATAATTTGATATATTGCTTCAAAACAACAAAGACCATTGAAAATTATTTTAAATAATAAATTATTCCGGTAAGCTAAAACTTGCCATAAGATAGCTAATCTTTTAAATTTTTTTATTGATGTTGCAAAATATGTTTCATTATATTTTTCATTTATAAATTTTAAATCTATTCTTTTTAAATATGCTAAAACATATTGGGTTTGACAGATAGAATTATATAAATTTGTTGTGTTTAATAAATGAATTTCATCTTTAAATAGCGTTGCATAGTATATATTTATAATGATTGGAACTAAAATAAAATATGGACTAATTATATTTAATATTCCTAATATTAAAACAACTATATCAAAGATAAAAAGAGGAATTAAACCTAAAAACAACTTTGTTTTTTTACTGAATTTTTGGCTAAGATTTAAAATATAACCCTCTTCATCAATATCTTGGGCTAAATTAGTAAAATCTAATGCTGCTTGAAGCTTGACTAAATCAGCACTTTTACCTAATTCTTCAATTTGTTTACGTTTATTAAAAAGTTCATTTGAACCATGACATAAACTATCGGCAAACCTATACCTACCTATAACTGATTTAGCACTAGATAGATGTTCATATAAGGAGTTTTTACCAAATATATCTATATCTTCAAGTAAATATTTATCGCGTAAAGATAGTTTAGCAAATCTTCTTTTATATTCATTACCTTTGTCAAAAAAACCTACTTCTTTGGCGATATTTCCGCTTTGTCTAGCTTCATGTTTTTTAATTTCTAATAAAATATTATCTAAGTATTTTTTTTCTAAATAATATTTGTTAGTAAATACTAATAATACGAAGAACAAAACAATACTAGCTAAACTTAGATAAAGATATAAATTATTAAAATTAGTAAAATATGTTATGATAAATACTAAAAATAAAACTACTAATGCTATTTTTGTAATTGTAATTATATTAATTTTTTGTTTGTTCTTGTTAATAGCATCTATATATTTTTCTTTCATTTTTTCACCTATTAAGAAAAAAATCTAAAGTTAAACTTTAGATTTATTCATTAGTTATTGGCTTTAAATGCCAAATGTCTTCATTATATTGTTCCATAGTTCTATCAGTAGTGAAATAACCTGATTTAGCTGTATTTATGATAGACATGTGTAACCATTTCTTTTGATCTTTATATAATGAATTTATTTGTTCATGTGCTTTTACATAGGCATCAAAATCGCGTAATACAAAATAATTATCTTGATATAATAAATTATTACGGATGATTTCAAATTCATTAGGGGCAACTTTGTCAAAGAAACCATTAGTTAATTCATCTAATACTAAATGTAATCTTGGATCATTTTCATAATATGAATATGGATTATAATCATGCTTTTTATAAGCTTCGTTTACTTCATCAGCATTCATACCAAAAATAACTATGTTATCATCACCAACTAAATCTTTGATTTCAACGTTAGCTCCATCTAATGTTCCTAAAGTTACAGCTCCGTTCATCATAAATTTCATATTTGAAGTTCCTGATGCTTCTTTTGAAGCTGTTGAGATTTGTTCAGAAACGTTGGCTGCTGGTATAATTGTTTCAGCATATGTAACATTATAATTTACAACGAATACTACTTTTAAATATTTATTGATATCTACATCATTATTAACTTTATCAGCAATAGTATTAATTAGCTTAATTACTGCCTTAGCAAATACATAACTTGGTGCTGATTTTGCTCCAAAGATGAATGTTGTTGGGTAGAAATTCTTTTTAAAATCAGCATCTGATTTTAATCTATTATATAAATACATAATGTGAATAGCATTCATTAATTGACGTTTATATTCATGAAGACGTTTAACTTGAATATCAAATATTGAATTAATGTCTAAGCTTACACCTTGAGAACGATAAATTTTATTAGCTAATTCTTGTTTACGAATTCTCTTCATATTTGCAAAAGCTAATTGAACTTCTGGATCATCAGCATATGGTAATAATTTTTCTAGTTTTGTCATATCTTTACTAAAATCATCACCACAATATTTTTTAATTACTTCAACTAATTCTGGATTAGATTGAATTAACCAACGACGATGAGTTATACCATTTGTTTTATTATTAAATTTAGTTGGATAATAATCATTGAATGGTTTCATTTCAATGTTTTTTAATATTTCTGTATGTAGTGCAGCAACACCATTAACGCTAAATGAGCCATGAATACATAAGGCAGCCATATGAATTGTGTTATCTTTAATTATAGCTAATTCATGTAAATATGGACTGTTTTCACCATATTTAGCTGTTATTTCTAGCATTAAACGACGATTTATTTCTTCACAAATTGTATAAATACGCGGTAATAAATTTCTAAATAAATCTAATGGCCATTTTTCTAAAGCTTCTGCTAAGATTGTATGGTTTGTATATGCACAACAATTTTTAACAATCTTCCAAGCTTTATCCCAATCTAAGCCTTCAACATCAACTAAGATACGCATTAATTCAGGTATTATTAAAGTTGGGTGAGTATCGTTGATATGGAAACAAATCTTTTTATCTAAATTGTTAACTGTACCAAAAATCTTTTTATGTCTTCTAATAGCAGAAGCAACACCGGCACTAACAAAGAAATATTGTTGTTTTAATCTTAATGTTTTACCTTCAATTGTATCATCAGATGGGTATAAATATGATGATATTTCTCTAATACGACGATGATATTCAAATGCATTATCTGGATATGTTGAAGCTGGTTCAGCACTCCATAAACGTAAGGTATTAACAATATGATTATTATCACCAATAATAGGCACATCATAAGGAACAGCTTTTACATATTCAGCATTACGATGTAAAACATTTAATTTACCATTTTCAGTATTCATTTCGATATAGCCATAGAAAGGAACTTCTACTGCTTCATCATCTTTTCTTATTTCCCATACGTGAACATCTTTTAACCAACGGTCTGGGTGTTCTACTTGATAACCATTTTTAATACCTTGTTCAAAGAACCCATAACGATATCTAATACAATTACCACGAACAGGTAAGCCAAGTGAGGCAACTGAATCCATAAAGCAAGCGGCAAGTCTACCTAAACCACCGTTACCTAAACCGGCATCACTTTCTTGATGTTCAACTTCATTTAAATCTAGACCTAAATCATCAAATGCTTCTTTAACTACGTTGTATACACCTGCATTCATTAGGTTATTTGTTATCATTCTACCCATTAAAAATTCCATTGAAAAGTAATAGGTAACTTTATTTTTATTTTTTCTTAAGATTTCATCTGTTTGGTGCCAATCTTTAGCAACATACATTCTTAACATTTCACCTAAAACAACAAATTGTTGATAAGGTGTTGAATCACAAAATTCAATCGCATATTTATTTTCAACATTATTAACAAAGGCTTTTTTAAAACTTTCTTTGTTATCAAAATAAGTATATTCCATTAATTTTAACTCCTTAAATTATTTATGGTTTTATAAAAACCGCCTAATTATACACTAAGTTAATTATAAAATAAAGTTTTTCGTGCTTATTTTTTTTCTTTCATTGATCTTTTCATTTTTAATACAGTCATTCCAAGTGGTGGAATAGTTAACTCTATTGATTGGTCAAAATTATGACAAGGAACTTTATTAACTACTATTTCATTTGGATTAATTTGACCTGAACCATAATATTTTAAATCATCTGAATTAATTACTTCCTTATAATTATTAGTTCCAGGTACTCCGATACGATAATAATGATATGTGTTTGGAGTACAATTTAATATAACTACTAAGTGGTTTTTAAAGTCTTTTGCATATCTAATATAGATAAATATTGATTGACTAGCATTATTTGCTTCAATCCATCTAAAACCATCTGGATTATAATCTAATTCATATAGTGCTTTTTCTTTATTATATAGCTTATTTAAATCTTTTATATAATTATTAGCTCCACGATGTGAATCATAATCTAATAAGTTCCAATCGAGTTCTTTCCAGAAAGCCCATTCACTAAATGGGGCTAATTCATTACCCATAAATGATAGTTTCTTACCTGGATGGGTCATCATATAGCCCATTAATAAACGGAAGTTTGCAAATTTTTGCCAATAATCCCCTGGCATCTTATTTAACAAACTACCCTTCATATGTACTACTTCGTCATGTGAAAATGGTAATACAAATTGCTCATTATAGAAATATAACATACTAAAGGTTATTAAATTATGGTGGTATTGTCGATAAATAGGGTCTAATTTAAAGTATTTTAATGTGTCATTCATCCAACCCATATCCCATTTATAATTAAATCCTAAACCACCCATATCACTCGGTCTAGTAACACCTGGATAATCAGAACTATCTTCGGCTATTAATAATACTCTATCATCTTTAGCAAATATAGTTCTAGATAAACCTCGCACGAAATCACAAGCGCCATGATTTTCGCCTCTGTTTTTATTACCTAAATAATAAATTATATTAGAAACAGCATCTACTCTAAAGCCATCAACATGATAATAATTCATAAAAAATAAAGCATTAGAATATAAGAAACTTCTAGTTGTTCCTTTACCAAGGTCTAAATTAGCTGTTCCCCATTCATAATTTTCTCTATCTTGTTCATTAGGATATTCATATAAAGGAGTGCCATCGAACATATAAAGACCATTAGCGTCTTTACAAATATGACCAGGAACCCAATCAAAGATAACCCCAATATTGTTTTTATGACAACAATCAACAAAATACATTAAATCTTTAGGTAGACCATAACGACTAGTAGCTGAATAATACCCTGTCCCTTGATAACCCCAAGATGCATCAAGTGGGTATTCATAAATTGGCATAACTTCAACATGAGTATATTTATATTCTAATAAATAAGGAATTAGCATATCTGCTAGTTCTTTATATGAATACACCTCATCAGCACCAAGACCTAATCTACGCCATGAGCCAAAATGTAATTCATAAATCAACATCGGTTTTTCGTATGTCTTAGGGTGACTATACATATAATCTTGGTCATGCCATTTATAACCTTCAATATCATAGACAACTGAATCTTTGTTTGGTCTTAATCCTGAACAAAAAGCATACGGATCTGATTTAAATAATAAATCATAACCTGTATCGATTACGTACTTATATTTTGCAAATTCTAAATCTTTGTCAATTTTCAAATACCAAATACCATAATTATCGATTTTAGTCATATAATCTTGGTCTTTTGCATAACCATTCCAACTACCCATAATACTAACACTTTTTGCGTTAGGAGCATAAACAACGAATTCACAAGCTATATTTTTGCCATTGTCATCCTTTACTAAATGACTACCCATAACTTCATATAGGTTAGTTGCTTTTCCTTGATCAAAATAATATAAAAAGTCCTTATCAATCTTTTCTTTAATTAACATATTATCCTCCAAATTTCATTTACTTAATTATAGCAAAATTAACTTAAATTAGAAAGCGTAATTTAACTAAATTTGTCATAATATATATAATATAGTAAAAAATACCGCTCTAGTCTTCTAAAGCGGATTTAATATCGTTATATTTATGGCCTTTTCTTAATAAGTAATTAATAATCTTGGCCTTATCTCCTTTATATTTAATAAGTAATTTAGCAATTAAAGGTTTTAAATTAATAACATTATTGTCTTTTTCAATAATGTTATTAATTATTTCTTTATCAATATGATCTTTATATAATAAATAATTTATTATATATGTCTGACCATAATTTTTACTTTGCAAAGCACAATACTTATTTAAGGCATAACGTTTATCATCTATTATGCCTTCATTTATTAAAATATTTACAATATAATCACTATCAATATCTTCATATTTTTCTTTTAAATACATCTTAAGATTGTAAATTGACTTTGGATATTTTAAGGCATAATTTCTTATTTTATTAAGATACAAAATTTTATTATTAAAATTAATAATTTCATCTATATTTGTTACTTCCTTACCCTTAACAAGACGATATTTTAAAATCGTATCAGTAACAAATAAGTATGATTGTTCATTAATTTCTACTTTATAGAGATTCTTTTTTTCTTCTTTTAATTCTTTAACTTTAAGGTTTTGGTTTATTGGCATAATCACCTACAACCTCTCTAGTTGTTGTAAAGAATGTAAATGCTTCAGCATCTACACTCTTAATAAATTCACCTAATTTATAACTTTCAGTTTTATTTAAAACACAAATTAACATAACTTTGTCTTGATTTGTATAGCCACCTCTGACATCACTTTCTGTACAACCACGACCTATATTTTTGTATATTGCTTCTTTAACTTCTTCAGGTTTGCTTGTAATAATATAGGCTGTTCTACGTGAGCGGGCATTTAAAGTTATAACATCGATTATATAAGCAGCAAAGTATACGCTAATAATACCAAATAATGTATATTCAAAATTGTAACTAATTGGATCAGCGAAACTAAAACCACTTAAGATACAGATAATCCAATCTGTCCCAAACATTGCAAAGCTATAAGGTATATGTAAATATTTAGAAATACTTTTTTGAATGACATCTAAGCCACCGGTTGAGCCATTGTTTTTAAGACAAATCCCAATGCCTACACCTTGTAAAATTGAACCACATAAGAATGCAACTATAAGTTTGTTTTGAGTAACTGTATTTAAAATTACTTCTTGAGCACAAATTTGTTCGAAGATCAAAACATATGTTGGAGCTAGTAAACTAGCTAATACAGTTTTAAAAAAGAAATCTTTACCTAATAATATTAAACCTAATATTAAACAAACACCTTCAATGATATATAAAAATATTGATTGGGGCATATTAATCATATCTAATACTGGTTTTAAAATAATTGATATACCTGTTACTCCACCTGCTACTAAATTAGCAGGACTGTAGAAGAAATAATAACCAACATCCATTATTAATACACCTAAAGCTATGAACATAAATTGTTTAGCTTTAAGTTTATAATCAATTTTATTCACTAGTATTTCCCCTTTCATATTTTAGATAGCTAAGCATAAAATTAATAATATCACCATCCATTACAGCTTGAACATTATTAGTTTCATAATTAGTTCGATGATCTTTAACTAATGTATAAGGACAAAATACATATGACCTAATTTGCGAACCAAAATTTATTTCCATTTGTTCGCCTTTTAAGTTAGAAATCTCCTTTTTTTGAGCTTCTATTTGTCTTTCTAATAATTTAGCTCTTAATATTTTAAAGGCAACTTCCTTATTTTTAATTTGACTTCTTTCATTTTGACAGGTTACTACAATTCCTGTTGGTAAATGTGTAATTCTTACAGCTGAATCAGTCGTATTTACTGATTGACCACCTGCCCCACTTGAATGATAAACATCTATTCTTACTTCTTCATCTTTAATTTGAATTGTTGCATTATCTAATATTTCTGGGGCTACATCACATGAACAAAATGATGTATGTCTTCTAGCTCCACTATCAAAAGGTGAAATGCGGACTAAACGATGAACACCTCTTTCACTTTTCATTAAACCATAAGCATATTTACCCTTAACTAAAAATGTAATTGATTTAATACCTGCTTCTTCACCAGCTAAATAGTCTAAAACTTCTAATTTTAAGCCTTGTTTTTGACAAAATCTTTGATACATTCTATAAAGCATGCTCGCCCAATCCATCGATTCTGTTCCACCCGCTCCAGGATGCAATTCAACAATAGCATTTAAATTGTCGTATTTTGAACTTAATAAAGCCTTTTCTTCAGCATTAGCTATTTTTTTATTAAAATTTAATATTTCTTCATCTAATAAAGCTTGTAGTTCTTCATCATTTTGACTTATTGAAATAAACTCTTCTAGATCCATATAGCTTTTAGCTAAATCGTTATATAAAGAAACATCTTCTCTTATATCATTAGCTTCTGCGATTATAGTATTCGATTTTTTTTGGTCTGACCAAAAATCAGGACTACTTATTAAAGCATCTAAAGAGGCCAGTTTGACCTCTTTAGACTTAATATTTAGAGCTTCATATAGATCGGTTATTTTTTGTTTAAATGTTTGAATATATTTATTAATTTCATAGCGATCCATATTTACCAACTACTTTTTTAAGCCACAACAATTTTTATATTTTTTGCCACTTCCACAAGGACATGGATCGTTACGGCCGATTTTTTTATTTTCTTCTTTTACCTTTGGTTTAGCTTTTAAAGCATTATCAGGAGCATTAGTAGCCAAATTATTTGTTGCTTCTTCATCACGCTTAATATTTTGTCTAATTTGAACACGCATTAAATATTTTAAAACTTCAACTTTAATTTTATTCATCATAGTTTCAAATTTTTTGAAACCTTCACTTTGATATAATTGTAATGGATTTTGTTGACCATATGATTGGAAGGAAATTCCTTGTCTAAGTCCATCCATATCATCAATATGATGCGTCCAATTACTATCTAAAATACGTAAAATTATTGTTTTTAATACTTCTTCAAATACTTCTGGCGGACATGTTTCTCTTTTTTCATCAAGGATTTTTAAAGCTATTTCATTTAAATAATCGGCAATTTCAGTCTCATCTTTTTGCTTAATCAATTCTAAATCTACTCTATTTGGGCCAAAATATTCTTGATTAAATGTATTAGTTATAGCAGCATCATCAATTTCGTATTTATTATTACCAACTTCTTTAATATGTTCATCAATAACTAAATTAATACCTTCAAAAATCAAGTTTTTAGCTAATGGTTCAACTGATTCTTCAGAAATAACTTCCGTTCTTTGTTTATAAAATATTTCTCTTTGTCTTCTAATAACATCATCATAACGTAAGACATTTTTACGAGCATCATAGTTGTTACCTTCAATTCTTTCTTGAGCTTGAGTGACTACTTTAGTAAACATTTTAGATTCAAGCGGTTTAGATTCATCACCATCTCCATTTAAACGGATAACCCAAGCTAATCTAGTTTTAAAGCTATCGCCACCAAATCTAACAAGTAAATCATCTTCAGCACTAATAAAGAATTGAGAAAAACCAGGGTCTCCTTGACGACCTGATCTACCACGTAATTGGTTATCAATTCTTCTTGATTCATGACGTTCAGTACCTAAAACCGCTAAACCGCCAAGTTCTTTTACACCTTCGCCAAGTTTAATATCAGTACCACGTCCGGCCATATTTGTAGAAATTGTAATTTGTCCAATTTGACCGGCTAAAGCAACAATTTCCGCCTCTCTAGCATTATTTTTAGCATTTAAAACTTCGTGTTTTAGCCCTAGTTTTGTTAGCATGTTACTAACTAATTCACTCGTTTCAACATCAGCTGTACCTACTAAAATAGGTTGACCTTTTTCATGACGTGCTTTAATATCTTCAATTAAAGCGGCAAACTTAGCTTTTTTATTTAAGAATAATAAATCTGGTTTATCAATACGTATAACCGGTCTATTAGTCGGAACTTCAACTACATACATATTATATATATCTCTAAATTCCTCTTCTTCTGTTTTAGCTGTACCTGTCATACCTGATAATTTTTTGTACATTCTAAAATAATTTTGATAAGTGATAGTAGCAACTGTAGTTGTTTCTTTTTTAATTTCAACATTTTCCTTAGCTTCAATAGCTTGATGAAGGCCTTCGCTATATTGTCTACCTTTTAAAATACGACCTGTAAATGAATCAACAATTAAAACTTCTCCATCTTGAACTACATATTCTACACCATTATGGAAAATATAATTAGCTTTTAAAGCATTGTTGATATGATGAACTAATTTAACATATTTAATATCATATAAGTTATCAATACCAAAGAATCTTTCTGCTTTCGCAATACCACTATCTGTTAAAACTATCGTTCTTGACTCAACATCAAGTTCATAATCCTCTTCTTTTAATCTCTTTGCAAATGTATCGGCTTGTATATATGCCATAGATTTATCAGTAGCTCCACCTGATATGATCAAAGGTGTTCTTGCCTCATCAATTAAGATTGAATCTACCTCATCAATAATCGCATAATTTAACTCTCTTTGAACCATTTGTGATTTAAATTGCACCATATGGTCTCTTAAATAATCAAAACCTAATTCACTATTAGTTGAATATAAAATATCGCAATTATAAGCTTCTTTTTTTTCTTCACGCGAATAATCACGCAAATTTAGGCCTACAGTTAAACCTAAAAAGCGATATATATCCCCTATTTCACCAGTTGTTTCTCTTTGAGCTAAATATTCATTGACTGTAACAATATGAACACCATCACCTGTTAAAGCATTTAAATAAGCTGGGAAAACAGCTGTTAAAGTTTTACCTTCACCTGTTTTCATTTCGGCAATATTACCGCCATGAATAGCTATAGCACCTGCTAATTGAACAGGATAAGCTTTAAGTCCTGTTACCCGATATGCCGCTTCTCTTACTACAGCATAAGCCTCTATTAATAAATCATTTAAAGTTTCACCGTTTTGGTAGCGTTCTTTAAACTCGTTTGTTTTATTTTTTAAATCTTCATCACTTAGTTCTTGCATTTGTGGTTCTAATGCGAGAATATGTGGAACTATTTTTTGACATCTTTTTAATTCTTTATGACCTGAATCAAATAATTTCTTTAAACCCATAAGTTTAAACTCCTTTCTAGATTTACAACATAAAAATTATACACTATTTAAAACAATTTTTAAAGAAGAAAGAAAAACATTCAATTATTTATTAAGCGTATATTAATAGTATAGATATTATTAGCATACAAATGACAATATTTTTTTAAATATAAGTGATAAAAAAAATAACGCCACTTTTAAGTGGCGCCTTACTATTTAGTTTTAGTTTCTATAATTGCATAATCTCCATCATCACGTAAATAGATTACATTTGTTTTATGCGTACTACTATCTAAATATACGAAGAAATCATGACCTAGTAATTCCATTTGATCGATTGCTTCTTCTTTAGACATTGGTTCTAATTCTATATCTTTACTCTTGACTAATTTAGGTTCTTTTACATTGACCCAAGCTTGTTCAACATCTTTGATTGCTTCTTTATTTGTACGATCACGTTTTGTTTTATATTTTCTAATTTGGCCTTGCAACTTATCTATTGAAATATCAATCGCTGCATAAATATCTTTTTCTTTAGCCTCAGAACGCAAAATTGCACTCTTAGTTGGTAATGTAATTTCAACCTTATGGTATGTAGGATATACCTTGCATACTACTCTAGCTACTACATCTTCATTTTTAAATTGATTTTCTAATTTTTGTAGCTTTTTTTGAGCATAATCGCGATTAGAATTAGATGGCTCAAAACCGTTTTTACCAACAACTTCAACTTTTAACATAATATTGTCCTTTCAGAGTGTAGTTTATATTTAGTTATTAAACTAGGCTACACCCGAAAGATAAAAATAGCTTTTATCTTCTAGCCATATTATAGCATTAAAACGCTTTCATGACAAGCTTTTTAAATAAAAGAAATTATTAAGAGATCACTTTGTTCAAGTTTAGCTATTACATTATAAATGTTTATTTTTTGCATATTGAATTTGTCTTCTAAAATAAAGAAAATTTTCTTTTTTAAAAATTTATTTACTATCTTACTATATTCTTTCACCAAATAATCAATAAGGGCTAAATTTAAATTGTCATAAATATGTAACACTTTTAAATTTAACCCATTATCAAGAGGAATTATCTCCGTATCTAATTTAATTATTATTTGTTTAAGACAATCTTGACATAAATAAATAGTCCTTTTTGTTAATAATTCATGAAATACTCTTCTAGGATTAAAAAATTTATTACAAGATTTACAATACATTTTATCTACCTCTATATAATGGTAGACAAAATTGTTTAAAATTTTATATTTACATCTTCTCTTTTTATATCTTCTGCTAAAAAATATTCTTTTTCTTGGTATTTACCACTAGTAATAAGGCTATTAGGAAAAGTTTTAATCGTCTTATTATATTTTGCAACATTAGAATTGTAATTAGATCTTGCGGCTTGAAGATTATCTTCAATATCTTTTATTTCATTTTGAAGATTAATAAATAATTTATCGGCTTTTAAATCAGGATAATTTTCAATTTCTAAACTTAAATTCTTAGTTGCCTTACTTAATTCATTAGAAATTTGTGATTTTTCTTGCATTGACATATCAGCATGATAATTGCTTCTTAATTTAACGATTTCGGTTAATGTTTGAACTTCGTGTTTTGTATAACCTTTTATTGTATCAACCATTTTGTTTAAATCATCAAATCTTTTAGTTAGATAAACATCAATTCTACTATTTGCTTGTAAAATATCTTGTTCTAATTTAATAATTTTGTTTTTAGTATTTATATACCAAATTATTACGCCAATAATAAATAATAAAACTATTGCGCCTAAAATTATTCCAACTATTAATCCAGCCATTTAAATCACCTCATCAAAGCTTTAATTTCAGCAACTTTATCTAATTTTTCCCAAGTGAAATCAACATCATCTCGACCAAAATGTCCATAACATGATGTCTTTTTATAAATAGGGCGCGTTAAATTTAAATGCTCTATAATACCTTTTGGTGTTAATGGGAAAACTTTTTTGACGATATTTACTATCTCTTCTTCACTATATTTGCTTGTATTAAATGTATTAACAGCAATTGATGTTGGTTCAGCAATACCAATTGCATAAGATAATTCAATCTCTAAGCGTTTAGCTATTTTACTAGCTACTAGATTTTTAGCAATATATCTAGCCATATAAGACGCGCTACGATCAACTTTTGATGGATCCTTACCGCTAAATGCCCCACCACCATGACATGCGCTACCGCCATAGGTGTCAACAATTATTTTTCTTCCGGTTAAACCACTATCAGCAGCAGGACCACCGATAACAAAGCGGCCAGTTGGATTGAATAAAAATTTAGTATTGGTATCCATTAATTCTTTTGGAATCACTTTTAAAACTACTTCTTGCTTTAAATCTTTAGCTAATTGATCCATATCAACATCAGGATTATGTTGACTTGAAATTAATATTGTATCAACTCTAACAACCTTGTTATCATCATCATATTCAACTGTAACTTGAGTTTTACCATCTGGTCTTAAATAAGGAATTGTTTTATTTTTTCTAACTTCAGTTAAGCGATAAGCTAATTTTTGAGCTAAAACATAGGCTGTAGGCATGTATTCAGGAGTTTCATCAGTTGCATAACCAAACATCATACCTTGATCGCCAGCTCCTTGTTCATGTTTGTCATCATCAACACCTAAAGCAATATCAGGAGATTGCGGATCAATAGCTGTTAAAACTGCTAAATTTTCCGCATCAAAACCATATTTACCCCGTGTATAACCTATTTTTGTAACTGTATCACGAACTATTTTTTGTACATCAACATAATGAGTTGTTGTAATTTCTCCAAATACAAAAACCATACCTGTTGTACAAACAGTTTCACAAGCAACTCTACCAAATTTATCATTAGCTAATACGTCATCTAAAACTGCGTCGCTTATTTGATCACATATTTTATCAGGATGTCCTTCAGTTACAGCCTCTGATGTAAATAATTTAGCCATTATAAAACCTCCTTTAATGCTTTAGTTAATTGGTCGGCACAAGATGTATTTCGGGGTCCGCAGGTGTTACCAGCTAACCTTTTAATAACTTCTTCTATTTCCATTCCTTCGACTAATTTACCAATGGCTTTTAAATTGCCGTTGCAACCACCTACATATTTTAAATTGTAAATATGACCATTTTCATAATCAAAATCAATTTGTCTTGAACATACTCCACTTGGAGTATAAGTATGGTGTTTCATTAAAAATCCTCCTTAAAATTATCAAACATATCTCTAAAATCTTCACTATAACGTAAAAAGCGATCAAATAACAACGGATCAAAATAAATACGATAAACAGTCTCTAATAAATTAATAGTATTATTATGATTTATTGCTCGCTTATATGTCCTAGCACTACGTAAAGAAATATACATATCACATAACATAACGACTTGATCTAAGATAGCAGATGACTGGTTGTTTTCAACAATCAAATCAGCTGCACCTTCTAAATGAGCTCTAATTATATCTTCAGTTTTACGTTCTAATTGTAACCGTCTTAAAACTAAACTTGCTAATTTAGATTCTTCTGATAGTCTTTTAAATCTTTCATCACTAGCTAAATTAGCAGGTATATCTAAATCTATCTTAGCTATTAGATGAATATTGGCATATTTTTTAATTTTTAAGGCTTCAGTTTCAGTTAAACCATTAAATGTTGCTAGTTTATAGCTCATATCACTTAATAGTAAACCTTCATTTTCTTCAGCCTTAGTTCTAGGTTTAGGATTAAGTGCGATCTTAAATAAATCTGAAACTACTTCATTGTAATTTTTTTCTACTTCTTGTCGTCTAATTAATTCTTTTTTTCTTTCTTCTGATAAATATTCGGTTATCGAAACGGATATATATAAAACCAACATAAATATTAATAATATAAATGTTCGTAATATTATATCACGGAATTCATACGACTTTAAGAAAATAATTAAATAATTATCTTTTGCAGTTAAATTATTATTGAATATAACATTATAAGTTATACTAAAATGTATAATAGTTAGTAAAACTATAACCCAGGGGTAAACTGATCTTAATAATTTTTTTGATTGATAAAATGAACATATAACGAGTGAATAATATAATAATATGTAACCAGCTTCGCCAAAAAAGGAGTTAGATAAGCCAGTTTTTAAACGAGTATAGATAAGTAAAGCCGATAAGAACATATAGAAACAACAAATATACATAGCGATTTGTTGTCTTAGATAATTTTCCTTGTCTTTATATATCATTTTCTTTAATGTTCTATTTACTAAATATGTTACAGGTATACATAATAATGTTAAAAACCAATTTGATCTTTCACCAATTGAAACGATCGAAAATATTAATGTATATATTAAATTCGATAATAAAACAATATTCTTTATTACAACATTTTTCCTAAATAATACCAACACATCTTTAGTGATATCTATATTTGATTCAAAGCCAAACAAATTATTATATAAATTGGTTTGTCTAATTTTTTTTAACAAAATATCACACCTCTTATATTATGTCATTTTCTTTAAAAATTCTTTGCCCATTTAAAAAATTATTTATATCCATTAATTTTTTACCAGCTGGTTTAATTTTTAAAATACTTATAGCATTATCTTTCGTTTTAATAAGCATTTGTTTTTTCAAGCTTATTATTGTACCTGGTAATAGGTCACTATTATCTTCAACAATCTTACATTCTAAAACTTTATATGGTTGATCCTTATATTTAAAGTAAGCACCAGGAACTAGGGCAAATGCCCTAACTTGATTAAAAATAGCTAAACTGTTTTTATTAAAATCGATTATTTCTTCTTCTTTAGTTAAAACATATGAGAATGTTGCCTCTTTTTCATTTTGAGGTATTCCTTTATTTTCATAATTAAAAATACTTGGTAAGGTTTCCTTTAATAAATCTCTACCAATAATACTTAATTTTAAAAATAATGTTGAAGAATTATCGCTAGGTAAGATAGCTATTTCTTTTTTGGCATACATTACCCCAGCATCCATCTTCTTACTCATTTGCATAATTGTGACCCCAGTTTTTAAATCGCCTTCTAAGATAGCTCTTTGAATTGGGGCTCCACCTCTTCTTTTAGGTAATAGGGAACCATGAACATTAATATTAAATTTAAAATTATTTAATACGACACTAGGTATAAATAAACCATAAGCAGCTGTAATTAAACAGTCAGCATTATATTTGAATAGTTCCTCATAATTGTCTTTTAAAGTTTCTGGTTGGAAAACTGGTATATTTAATTCATTAGCTTTTAATTTAACTGGACTCATAATTAATTTATTATGTGAACCATAACTATCTTTTTTCGTTACTACTAGAACAACTTCATACTCTTCATTAAGCATTTCTAAGATTGGCACCGCGAATTCAGGTGTACCTAAAAAAATAATTTTCATAGTCTTCAATCACCTCAAATATAAGTTATTTTTAAATGTAGTGTAACTGTATTTAAGATTTCATTTAATGTGTCTAGGTCTATTGTAGCATATTTTAAATATATTTCATAATGATATATATTATTAACTTTAAAATAGACTGCTTCACTAGGGCCTAAAATAGTTACATTTAAAGCTTCTAAGCGCTTTGTTAAAGCATTTGCTTCTTCAAAGGCCTTATCTTTATCATTAGAACTTAAACAAATTTTTAAAATATTTTTAAAAGGTGGATTATCTAATAATTTTCTTTTTGTAATTTCATTTTGATAAAAAGTTATATAATCATGATTTCTTACTGCTTCAATTACGAAATTATCTGGATTATAAGTCTGAATTATAACCTCACCAGGTTTATGTCGGCCTGATCTACCACTTACTTGTTCTAATATTGCAAAATTACTTTCATTTGCATCATAAGTAGGGAAGAAAAAACCTAAATCAGCATTAATAACTCCAACTAAAGTCACATTTTCAAAATCTAGACCTTTAGTAACCATTTGAGTCCCAACGACTATATCTATTTTATGTTGGCTAACTAATTCATAAAAGAGATTATAGTCACTGCCTATACTATCACTATCAATTCGATACAACCTTGCATCTTTAAAATTATTAGTTAAATCAGAGATTATCTTTTCTGTCCCTAATCCTACATATCTTATCCTTTTGCTTTGACAGTTAGGACATATTTCTACATTATGCGTATGATAATTACACAAATGACAAACAAGCTTGTTTTTATTACGATGATATGTTAAGGGAAGGTTACAGTTAGGACAGGTTATAACTTTACCACAATCTCTACACATTACTGCACTTGCATAACCACGTTTATTATAAAATAAAATAACTTGTTCATTTCTTTTTAATGTTTCTGTTATTTTTTCTTTCAAATAATTAGAAATAGTAGATGTATTCCTATTTTTTAATTCTTGGCGCATATCAACAAGGCTAACTTTAGCTAATTGTTTATTATTAGGTCGTTTTGTTAATTTTAATAACTCATATTCGTTATTTATTGCCTTATAATAAGATGTTATTCTTGGGGTTGCCGAACCTAATATTAATGGTATATTATGATATTTAGCGCGTATTTGAGCGATAATTCTCGCGTCATAACAAGGAGCGTTTTCTTGGCAATAAGTGTCTTCTTGTTCTTCATCTATTATGATTAATCCTAAGTTATTTAAAGGTGAAAAAATAGCTTTTCTAGCACCTAATATTATTTTAACCTCTTTATTTTTAATTTTCTGATAACTAGTAATAAGTTCTTGATTAGTAAGTTTTGAGTGAATAATTGTAACTAAATCTCTAAATACTTCTTTAAATATTGCCGCAATTTGGGTAGTAAGGGCAATTTCTGGTACTAAAACTAAAGCTTCTTTACCCTTGTTTATTACTTCCTTAATTGCATTAATATAAACTAAAGTTTTTCCGCTACCTGTAATACCATATAATAAATAGGTTTTAAATTTATTATAATTAATTGCAGCTAGGGCTTTTTGTTGTTCTAAGGTTGGGCTAAATTCACCTTTATTTAATGTTAGAATTTTGGGGTTAGATAAAATGTTTTCTTTTTTTAGACTGATAGCATTTTTATTTAATAATAAATTAAGATTACTTTTATTATAATTACGAGTTAATATTTCGTTTTCACTTATATATTCATTAGATTCTTTCAAAAAAGTTAATAATTCATTAGCTTTTAAACTCCTAGTTTTAACATCTTTAACATATTTATAATATGTTTCTGTTTTTAATTTTTTTGATTCAGTTTTTAATTCTAGTTCTAAATTACCTTTATTAACTTCTTCTTTAATTAAGTTTAGATATGGTAATAAATCTTTTGTTAATATTTTTTCAGCTTTTTTTAATATTTTATTTAAATCGTGATTTAACTTATTTCTATTAATAACTTTTATTATTAAATTTTGTTTTAATTTATAATTATTAGGTAATAATAAACCTATTGCCGCTAAATAAGATGAATGATATTGCTTTTTAATATATTTTATTAAATACAATGCTTCTTCATTTAAAACCGGAATTAAATCAATCACTTTTATAATTGGTTTTAAATTAGAAAAATCACTGTCTTTTATAATTTCTAATACATAGCCAATTACTAATCTACCATTAAAATTGACAATTACACGCGAACCTATACAAACATATTCTAGTTCGTTTGGAATTTCATAATCGAATAATTTATCAACCATTTGATTATTTACATCTACTACTACTTTTGCTACCATAACAAACCTCAAAATAAGCCGATGTTTTCTTTGACTTCAACAGCCATTAAATCCGCTCTAACAAAGACATGTGCTAATGATTTAAATACTGCAAATAATATAAGTGATTGGGGAATTAAATAGACTAAATTTTTGGGTAATGCTATAAATAAAAACCTTGTAAAATACATATCTAAATTATGGTAATTAGCCACAATTCCCATCCAAATTGTACCTAATATAGCATTAATAAAAAAATTAATTAATAATCTATTAGTAAAAATTTTGAAAAATGAAAGCTTTGTTTTATAAAATAACAATCCATTAATTAAACCCGTCAACATACTTGAAATTGAATAACCAATAAAATATGGGTATGCTGATGGGAAGATAATAAATTCTAAATTATCAACCAAAAAGCCCATTAACATTCCTGCTATAGGACCATATAATAGACTACCTATAGCTAAAAAAACATAACCAAATGAAATTCCTAAATCGCCAAAACCAGAAGGTAAAGTCAAAAGTTTAGTTATTAATGTTAAACTTAGTAAAGCAGCCATCATAACTAAATTTTTTAATTTTTTTACTTCGCTAAAGGCTTCTTGCCAATATTTTTTTGATAGAAAGTTTTTGTAAACAAATTTATTATCATATTCTATTTTAGTTACTTTATGTTTTAGGATAAAAGGTATAAAAATTATTAATATTATAATTGCTGGAATAAAGCTCCAATAATAATAATTGGTTAAATTTATAATATAAAATAAAGTGAAGAAAGAAAAATAGCCTATGATAAGGACTATTAAACTAAACATCAACTTATACATAGACTAAAACCTCCTTATTGTAATAACCATTCACTAACTAAATTGAACCAACTAGCAATATGCGAATTGGCATCTTCGCTTTTAGCTACTGCATCACTAGTAGCTAAAGATAAACCATGTCCACCAGTATTATAAAAATGCGCTTCAAAATTTAGTCCTAACTTTTGATATGCCTCAATTAAATATAAACTATTCAAAACCGGAACTGATTTATCAGTTATTGTATGCCAAATAAATAGTTTAGGACTTTTTTCATTAACATTTAATTCTTCTGAAAATAAATCTTTTTTAGCTAGATCAGCACCTAATAAATTAGCAAATGAACCTTGATGAATACATTCCTTCTTTGTTGAAATAACTGGATAACATAAAATAATACCTTTTATATTTGTTAAACCATATAAATCTAATTTATTAGCTAGATGCATAGCTAAATGTCCACCTGCAGAAAAGCCATTTAAATATATACCTGTCACTTTATTTTCAATTTTTTTGATTGCATCTACTATGTTTTTAAATATAGTTTTATAATCATCTAGAGTTTCACGATAATGAAAAACGATGACATTAAAACCTAGGGCATTATATTTAAGACCGACATTTTCGGCTTCTCTAGGTGAAGTGTGATCATATCCGCCACCCGGAAAAATAACTATTAGATCACGGGGTTTTTCATCAATAAATAGAGTGGTATAATAATTTTCTTTAAAATAATTAACTTTATTCATCTTATCCTCCAAAAAGTATTTGTAGAGTTCTATATCTACTAATAAATCTACTTTTTTAGTTATATTATAGGCTTTTTCTTTTATTGTTAATAATTTTTGATAATGTTTTAATGTAGCAATTGGTCTTTTTTGATAGATAATTGGTCCATAATATAATTCTAAGTAATTATAACTCTTTTTATTTGGCTTAGCTAATAATATTTCATAATATTTATTATTATCCATTATTGCCTCTTCTCTAACAATCATATAACCTAATTGAGCTAAATATAATCTAACTAGATTATTGTCACCTTGAGGAGCTAATAATAAATCTTTACCTTTAAATTTATTTAAACTTTCACTAATAATCTTATTAATCAACAATCCACCCATGCCACTTATAATTGCTAAATCAAAATCTATATCAGCTTGTTTTAATCCATCAGATAATAAAAAAGAAACCTGATTAGAAAGGTTATTTTTAGTAATATTAATTTTAGCTCTTTCTAAAGGTTCCTTGTTTATGTCTATAGCATAAGCAAATTCAATATCATAATTACTTAAAGCTTCAATTATAGTTAAACCATGATCACAACCAATATCGCAAATCACCTTATACCCTTTAGTATAAGATGCTAGTAAAGATATTCGTTTACTCATGAACCATAAAATCTTTTAATTTTTTTGAACGTGATGGGTGTTTTAATTTTCTTAATGCCTTAGCTTCAATTTGTCTAATTCTTTCTCTTGTAACTCCAAACTCTTTACCTACTTCTTCTAGAGTTCGTGGTCTACCATCAATTAAGCCAAAACGTAGTCTTAAAACTCTTTCTTCACGATCAGTTAACATTGTTAAAACATTATCAATTTCTTCTTTTAATTTAACGTTAGTAGTATATTCATAAGGATCAATAGCTTGTGGATCAGGAACAAAATCACCTAATGATGAATCCTCTTCTTCACCTACCGGAGCTTCTAAAGAAATCGGTTCTTGAGCTATTTTTTGAATTTGTTGAACTTTTTCAACTTCAATTCCCATTGCTTCAGCTACTTCTTCAGCAGATGGTTCACGAGATAATTGTTGAACCAATTGTCTTTGAACTCTAACTAGTTTATTAATTGTTTCTACCATATGAACAGGGATTCTGATAGTTCTTGCTTGATCAGCTACAGCTCTAGTAATTGCTTGTTTAATCCACCAAGTAGCATATGTTGAAAATTTAAATCCTTTGTTATAATCAAATTTATCAACAGCTTTCATTAAGCCCATGTTTCCTTCTTGAATTAAATCTAAGAATTGTAATCCTCTTTGTGTATATTTTTTGGCTATTGAAACTACAAGTCTTAAATTAGAATTAACTAATTTATCTCTTGCCATTTTAGCTTCTTCAATTTGTTCAACTAATTTAACCGGATCTTCTCCCCCTAAATTACCTGAATCTAATTTCTTTTGTGCTTCATTACCAGCAACAACTTTTTTAGCAAGTATGGTTTCTGTTTCAGCATCAATTAGAGGAACTTTACCAATCTCTTTTAAATACATTCTAACTGGATCATCAACTTTAACAGATGGTGGAAGTGTATCAAATTTTTCTATATCTATTGGCTCTTCTTCAACTAAATCTTTAATATCTGGTTCACTTTCAGCTAAATCAGCTAATGCATCTACAACTATATCCGTATTTGTTACAATGTCTATTCCTTTTAATTGTAGTTCTTTTTCTAATTTATCATAATCCTCAGAATCAACTTCACAATAAGCTAATAGGTCTTCGACTTTTAAGATACCATCGTTTTTTTGAGCCTTTTCTTCTAATTCATTTAAAGCTTTTTCAAAATCCATAATCTTACTTCCTTTCATAAAGTTTTCGCATGTTAAATTTTTTTAAGGTTAATTCTTTTTGCAAATTTTCATCAGTTTGTTTATTTATACTATTTTGCAAATTATTCAATTTTATTTTATGAGCTTTTTTAGCTATTTTATTTAAGCATTCATCTAAATCTTTTTGATTATATTCTAAATCCAATCTAGCTTTAAATTTATCACTAGCTAAAATCATTTCATAATAATCAGCGTATAAATTCTTTTCCTTTAAAATTATATTAAACAATTCTTCATTATATATCTCATTATAACTATAAAAATTCATTAAAGTTTGCCATAATTGTTGATATATTTCTGAAACTCCTAAAAAATTGTTATCTTTCTCTAAAAAATCATCAATTTGATAAGCTATTTCTCTTTTACTTTTAGCGTAATCAAATAGTCTTATTTCATATATTTTAAAACTAATATTTTTTTGAATTTCTTTAGGTTTTATACTTATCTCATTAGGAATTACATTAGTTATATCTTTATTATAATCATTAATTAACGAATTATATGAAACTCCTAATTTAGTAGCAAATAAATTCAAATATTTATCAGTGATTATATTAGAATTATACATTTTTAAATATTTAAATAATTCTACTTTAATTTCTTCAACTTTAAATATATCATTAATATTCAATTTATTTGTTAATTCATTAAAATAATATTCAATAAAACTAACAATATGAGTGTTAAAATAATCATAATAGGCTTTTAAACCATATTTTTTAACATATTCATCACTATCTTTAGTCTTATCTAGTTTAACTACACTAACATTTAAATTATATTTATGCAATAAAGTAAATGCTCTAATAGTAGCAGTAACACCAGCGTTATCAGAATCATAACATAAAATCACATTTTTTGTTAATCTTGTTATTTGTTTAATTTGACCATCTGTTAAACTTGTTCCCATCGAACAAACAACTTCTTTTAATCCCGCTCTATAACTAGCTATAACATCCATATAGCCTTCATGTAAAATTATGCGATCATTTAAAGTTATATGATTAATAGCTAAATCTAGATTATATAGAATCAAATTCTTTTTAAAAACAAGAGTTTCTGAACTATTCATATATTTAGCATTGCTGCTGTTGGTATAATCACGTCCTGAAAAGGCTACAATATTTCCTTTTACATCTTTAATTGGAAATGTAATTCTATTAATGAAAAAATCTTGATATTTATCACCATTGTTTTTTACTAAACTCGCATCAATCATATCTAGTTCTAGATAATTAGACTGTTTTAATAAATTATAAAGTGTATTTCCATCTTTAGGAGCTAAACCAATTCCAAATGTTTTAATTATTTCTTCATCTAGACCTCTATTTTTTAAATAATCTAAGGCTAATTGACCTGTATTAGTGCTAAATAGATTTCTAGTAAAGAGTTTTTCAGCTAAATTATTTAAATTGTAATATTTTAGTTTAGCTAATTCTTCCTTAGTGTCAACATTATTTAAATCTATTTTAATATGATTAAAATCAGCTAGTTCTTTAACTGCTTCTAAAAAAGAAATATGTTTAATATCCATTAAAAATTGAATAGGAGTCCCACCTTTACCGCAAGAGAAACAATGAGCTAAATGTTTATCTTGGGACACACTAAATGAAGGAGTTTTTTCACTATGGAATGGACACAATCCTTTATAACCTGAACCGGATTTTTGAAGTTTTACATAAGGACTTACTAAAGCATACATATCAGTAGCTTCAATAATTTTTTTAATTTCTTCTTTAGCTACTGCCATATGTACCTCCTTAATTATAACTTAATACGTTCCCTAAGGAATTCTTCTAATTCATCTACTTTTAAAGTGATTTGTTCCATCGTATCACGATCACGAACTGTAACCGTATTATTATTTATTGTTTCATCATCTACTGTTATCGCATAAGGTGTACCAATCGCATCATTACGACGATATCTTTTTCCGATATTACCTGCTTCATCATAGTTGATAGAGAATTTTTTACTTAATTCATCATAAATTTCTAATGCTTTTTCACTATGATTTTTCTTTATTAATGGTAATATAACTGCTTTATATGGTGCTAAATATGGGTGTAATTTTAAAACGATACGACTATCTTTTTCTAATTCTTCTTTATTATATGCTGAAAACAAAATAGCAAGCATCATTCTTTCTACACCTACACTTGGCTCAACAACATAAGGAATATATTTTTGATTTGTTTCAGGATCTAAATATTCTAAATTAACTTTAGAGTGATTCATATGTTGTTTTAAATCATAGTCTGTACGACTTGCAATTCCCCAAAGTTCACCAAATCCCCAAGGAAATTTAAATTCAATATCGGTTGTAGCATTAGAATAGAAAGATAGTTCTTCTTGTTCGTGGTCTCTAAATCTTAATGCATCTTTTTCGATACCTAAATTAATTAAAAAGTTCATACAGTAACTACGCCAATAATTAAACCATTCTATTTCTGTACCTGGTTTAGTAAAAAATTCTAATTCCATTTGTTCAAATTCACGAGTTCTAAAAATGAAGTTTCCTGGTGTAATTTCATTTCTAAAACTTTTGCCTATTTGGCCAATTCCAAATGGTAATTTCTTTCTACTAGTTCTTAAGACATTTTTGAAGTTTATAAATATACCTTGAGCTGTTTCCGGACGTAAGTATATTTCTGATAAGCTATCTTCAACTACACCTTGGAATGTTTTAAACATCAAATTAAATCTTCTAATATTAGTGAAATCGTTATGTCCGCATTTAGGACAAGTAATATTATTATCTTTGATATAATCAACTAATTCTTGATCTGTAAAACCATCCGCATTAACAGTTCCGTTTGTAGCTTCTTCAATCAGCTTATCAGCCCGATAACGACTACGACAGTGTTTACAATCAATTAAAGGATCAGCAAAATTAGATAAGTGGCCTGAAGCTACCCATACATCTTTATTCATCAAAATGGCTGAATCTAAACCAACATTTAATTTATTATTTTGAACAAATTTATTCCACCATGCATCTTTGACATTTCTTTTTAACAAAGTTCCTAAAGGACCATAATCCCAAGCATTAGCTAAACCACCATATATTTCACTACCTTGAAATACGAATCCTTGTTCTTTTAAAAATGCTACTAATTCTTCTAATGAAATTTTTGTCATACAATCACCTTTTTCAACAATATATCAAGTTATTTTATACTATAAGTATAAAAAAATCAACTAAAATACGTCACTTTGGCCGTCATTAATTAAATTTTTTACTAAATATAAACCCTCATTGTCTAAACTTGATGTTATTATTAAATCACTAGGTTTGATATTTAGGGTAGTAATGATTAATTCTTTATTCTTTTTACGATCCTTATTTTTAACTTTATCTGCCTTAGTAGCAATAACTTTAATGTTGAAATTATAATATGCTAAATAATTATACATTAAAACGTCATCTTCAGTTGGTTTATGTCTAAAATCTACTAATAGAAAACATATTTTAAGTTTAGTTGTGGTTTTTAAAAAGTTTTCAATCATTATTCCAAAACTTTTTTTCTTTTCTTTTGAGACTTTAGCATAACCATAACCAGGTAAATCAACAAAATAAAATTCTTCGTTTATTAAATAGAGATTTATCGTTTGAGTTTTACCAGGATTTTGGCTTGTTCTAGCTAAATTTTTCTTGTTAACTAAAGCATTTATAAAACTAGATTTACCAACATTACTGCGACCGCAAAATAAATATTGGTTTATTTCTTTATTAGGTAAATTTTCATAATTTACAATTGAAGTTATATATTCTGAACTTTTAATTTCCATTTCTTATCTCTAAACATATTTTTTCATTAATATGTTTAAATTCCTCCTCATCTAAATAACATGTACCAATCTCAGCATGACTCTTATCACCATGACAATCTGAACCAGCACTAATTATATAATTATTCTTTATAGCAATATCTTTAATATAAAGATAATCCGTAATACTCATATTTGGGTAAATAGCTTCTATTCCATCAAATGGTAGTCCTATGATTGCATCTAGGTTTTCTTTTTTATATAAAATTGGATGAGCTAAAATAACAAAACAGTTATTAGCTCGTAAAAAATTTATGCCGTCTATAACACTCATTTTTGTAGTTGGTATATAAGCTTCAGATTGATTTGATAAATAAAATTTAATTTCTTCTTTTGTTAAATTAGGATTTAATTCAGCTAACATTCTTGCCATATTTCCTCTTGTTACTGCTTTAATATCAGCATTTTTAAGTAAAGTATCTAAATCAACATTTAAATTATAAATTTTATTTAATTTATCTACCATTTTAATTGCCCGTTTTTTTCTTTTTTCTAAAAAATCATATGAATAATTTATTAGGCCCGAACTAATAATATTATTTTTGCATAAACCGACCAAGTGAATGCTTTCATTATGATAGGTTGATAATTCGATTCCTTTTATAATAGTAGGACAAGAATTATCAATTAAACCTAGTACACTATCATGATCTGTAACTGCAAAATAATCAATATTATTCTTATTAGCCTTTTCTTTTAATTCAACTATAGTATTAATTCCATCGGAATATATCGTATGATTATGTAAATCAAAACGCATTTTATCACTCCTAATATATAAATTATAACATGTTTTTGTTTGTTTTTCATTATTTTAGTGCTATACTTTAAATAGACTTATTTTTAGAAATGAAGGTGAAATGGTGAAAAAATTAATTATAAGATTAATTGAAAACTATCAAAAAAATATTTCACCAAATACCCCTCCTAAATGTAGATTTATCCCTACCTGTTCAGAGTATGCTAAAGAATGCTTTAAAAGATTTAATTTCTTTAAAGCAAGTTTTTTAACGATTAAACGACTGCTAAAATGTAATCCTTTACATAAGATTTCCTATGATCCGGTCCCTGAACCTAAAATTAAGAAAAAATAAGGTGAAAGTTATGCAAACTGAACGTTTTAGTAATAAAGATTTAAAACTGTTAATAATCCCTCTATTAATTGAACAAACACTAGCTGTTTTAGTAGGTATGTTAGATGTTCTTTTCATTTCGCGTTATGGAGATGCGGCTACTTCTGGTGTTTCTCTATCCGATATGATAAATGTTTTACTTATTAATATTTTTAGTGCTTTAGCTACCGGTGGAGCTGTTGTCGTTAGTCAAGCTCTAGGGAAAAAAGCTGTAAAAGATGCTAGATTATCAGGTAATCAACTATTATTAATTTCGCTTATAATAGGCTTATTGATAATGACTTTAACTCTCTGTTTAGGTGATAGTATTTTGACTTTATTATATTCTGAAGTTGAACCTGAAGTTATGGAGACCGCTAGTCAATATTTGAGACTAACTAGTCTATCTTTTCCTTTTTTAGCAGTATATAATTCTGCGGCTGCGTTATTTAGAAGTCTTGGTAATTCTAAGATTTCAATGATCGTTAGTTTTATAATGAATATTATTAATATTGTTGGCAATTCAATCTTGATTTTTGGCTTTAATTTAGGGGTAGTAGGGGTTGCGATTCCTACTATTATTTCAAGAGCTGTTGCTTGTATAATCATTTTATCATTACTATTTAAGCATGATTGCCCATTAAGAATTAGCTTGAAAGAAATATTTATTCCTAAGCTGAATTTAATTAAACGGATTTTTACATATGGTATTCCATCTGCTATAGAAAATGGTTTATTTCAATTAGGGAGAATATTAGTCGTATCATTAATCGCCTTATATCCAACCTACCAAGTTTCAGCAAACTCAGTTGCTAATACGTTTGATTCACTTGGTTGTATTCCTGGTAGTGCAATGAATTTAGCAATGATTACAGTAATCGGTCAATGCATTGGGGCTAAAAATTATAAAGAAGCCCGCTATTATACTAATAAATTACTTAAATGGTCATATGTAATGACAATAATTTTAAATGTTATAATTTGTTCTACTATTTTCTTTACTGTAAATGCTTATAATATTAGCGCTGAGGCCAAACAATTAACTATTTATTTAGTTTTAATTCATGATGGTTTTGCAATGATTTTATGGCCAATAGCCTTTACACTTCCTAATGCTTTAAGAGCTAGTGACGATGTATTGTTTACAATGGTAGTTAGTGTATTTTCAATGTTTGCTTTTAGATTAGGGTTTTCATATGTATTCCACTACACATTACATCTCGGAGCTTTAGGTGTATGGATTGCAATGGTTTTTGATTGGTTGTTTAAGGCCATTATCTTCTTAATTCGTTATAAAGTCCGTAAACTTGAACCAAGAAAAGTGCTCATAAATAAAGAACAGACCAGCTAATAAACTGGTCTATTTATTATTTATGAATATTGGATTTAACAATAGATGTCTATGCATAATCTTTGGAAAAACAATTACAAAGAATATTGTTGTAACGATACTTGAAATAATATCACTAATCATTTCGGCATAAAAACAACCCATAACACCTATACCAAGTGGTAATAGGAATGTTGTAGATATAATTAAACACTTTCTAAATAAAGAACAAAAAGCTGCAGCTTTAGGTTTGGCTAAAGCAGTTAAGCAATCAACAAAACAATATTGAAATGCAAGAGGAATAATTCCATACATGAAAATTTTTATGCTTTCTATTGTAATATTTGAAATATATTCATCATTAGTAAATATTTTAATAAATGGCTTAGCTATAAGAAAAGATAATCCAAAACTAATTGTGCAAAAAATAATGGCAAAAAGTAAGATATTTCGTTCACCATGCATTAAACGTTCATTTTTATTTGCTCCATAATTAAACGAAATAAATGATTGGGTTCCACTTGATATTCCTAATAATGGCATAGTTATTAATTGAAAAAATGAAGTTGTAATTGTAGAAACCGTTAAATATGTATTCGCATCAAGTCCAGCTGCTTGTTTAAGTGAAGCATTTAAACAGATGTTGACAATACTATCAGTAGCTAAAATAATGAATGGTGATAATCCCATAATCATAATTCTACCAATTAATTTTAAATCATAATTGCCAAAATTTATTCTAATTTGGGTTTTCCTTATTAAAACTATTAAAGTATACATAAAACTTGCAAATTGAGCAATAACCGTAGCTATTGCGGCACCTGCTACATTTAATTTAAAAGTAAATATGAAAATCGGATCTAATATAATATTTACTATTGCTCCGATTAACATAGTTTTCATACCTGACATACTATTGCCTTGACAAATTATAAATTGATTTAAACCTAAAGCCATTATTGCAAATGGAGCACCTAATAAATAGATAAACATATATTCATGAGCATAAATAAGGTTCTCATTTGTTGCCCCAAAAGCCAATAAAAGTGGGTCTAAAGCACATAGTGTAATAAGTGGAATAATTATTGATATAACCAACATTGCTAAAAAACCATTTGCTAGGATTTTATTAGCTTCTTTTTCTCTTTTAGCTCCTAAATTCATTGCTAATAAAGGTGCTCCACCTACGCCAATCAAATAACTAAAACTCGTAAGTAAGGTGGTGATAGGAACAGAAACGCCTACACCACCTAAAGCTATATCGCCAATTTCTGATATGTTTCCGATATACATTCGATCAACGATACCGTATAAAACATTTACTAATTGTCCTAACATAGCTGGAATTGCTAATTTAAAGATGGTTTTATTTATTTTATCATTACCTAAATCAATGCTTTTCATTTTATTTTCCTCAAAATTCTAAGTTTAGCACTATGAGAACGGTGGTTATCAGCTAATTCTTCTTCTGATGGTAAAATTGGTTTTTTGTTTATAATTACAAAATCTGGTTCTGGTATATTAGCTAATGGTAGATCTAAAGGTAAATTGTTAGTTGATACTTCCTTAAAAATATGTTTAACTATTTTATCTTCTTCTGGTTGGAAAGTTATGACTGCTATTCTACCATTAACGTTTAATAATTCTATTGCTTGTTTTAAGCTTTCTTGCAAGGCTTTAAGCTCATCGTTAACTTCTATTCTTAGTGCTTGAAAAGTTAATTTAGCAGGATGGCCTTTTTGTTTTAATACTTTTTGTGGTAAAGCCTTTTTAATGATTTCTACTAGTTCAAATGTCGTATTAATTGCTTTTTCTTCTCTAGCTTTACAAATAGCGTTAGCTATTTTTTTCGCATTAGGTTCATCACCATAACTGAATAATATTCTTACTAAATCATTATAAGAATATTTATTTACTATATCAGCAGCCGTTAGGTTTTGACTTTGATCCATACGCATATCTAGTGGTGCATCTTCATTATAGGAAAAGCCTCTTTCTTTCATATCTAATTGAAAACTTGATACACCTAAATCATATAATATACCATCTACTTTATTTACACCATATTCATTTAATTTATTTTTTAAATTACGAAAATTACTCTTAATCAACGTGTAATTATGGCTTATTTTTTTTAATCTTTCATCTGACCGCGTCAATGCATAATCATCTTGGTCAAATGAATAAAGATGACCTATAGTTAATTTTTCTAAAATTTTACTACTATGACCGGCCCCACCACAGGTCATATCGACATAAATTCCATTTTCTTTTATATCTAAAGCTTCAATGCTTTCATTTAATAAAACTGACACATGTTTAAACATATTTCCTCCATAAATAGAAAATAGATGCCCCTAGCATCTATTTCTATCCGACTATTTCGCAATTATTCTGCGTTCTCTTCTGTTGTCTTTACGATAACAGCTTTGCCCTTATAATAACCACAATTTGAACAAACTCTATGTGCTAAAGTTAATTCACCACAATTAGGGCATACAATCATACCAGGAACGCTTAATGCTTGATGAGAACGTCTCATTCCCTTCTTCATCTTAGATACTCTACGAAAAGGTACAGCCATATTTACACCTCCTACAATAGATCCTTAAGTGATTTAAAAGCTTCATTAACGTATTCAGTTTCCTCTTCGGCCTCACTAACAAAAGACTCATCTTCTAAACTTTGACTCATTGGTTTATTAATTAAAATGTTAGTGATAATTGCCTCTTTTGTATCTAGAGTTTGGCCGTTAAAATTAAAAGATTCATCATCATCTAAATATGAAAAATTCTCACTAAATTCAATATTTAAATCATAAGGAATTTCTTTTAGAGAAATCGAACTTTCTAAAATTAACTTTGTTTTAACAATAAAGTCAATCTTATATTTTTCGTCGCTAATATAACGTATTATTCCAGATACTTCTGTATTAGAAACAGCTAATATATCCTCAATACCAACTAAATCAGCACTTAAATCTAGTGTTTCACTAAATTCATAAGGAAACTTAAATTTTTGTAATTCAGCTAAAGCAAACTTCATCTTAAATCACCTCAGCTTGTTTATTTTATCAAAAATGTTATCTAAAAGCAACTAATTTTTTTGTTAATTATTATTTGAAATAACATTTTTTGGTGCTTGGCCTTCGCGAGCCATTGTTTGCTTAAAATTAGTTGCTACTTCTTCTAAGTTTAGATAATTTTTAAAGCCTATTTTAAGTAAAATTGGACATAAGATACTTGAGAATAAAATTAAACATATGGTAGCGATCATCGGATCTATACCTAGTACCGCACCAGTTTAATTTGTCCAGATTAAACTTTTACCGGCCGCATATACTGCAAGAGCAACCTCGCCTCTTGCAATCATACCAAAACCAATTATATAACTATTGCGAAGATTGTGTTTTGTAGCTTTTCCTGCTAAACCACAACCTATTATTTTTCCTACTATTCCAATTAAAACAAAGCATAACGCGAAGACTAAATCAATTGGATGGAATTGACTAAAATCAGCTGAAATACCTATGTAGGCAAAAAATATTGGTGAAAATATTAGATACCCACTAGTTATTATCTTCTTATTAATATATTCTGTATCATCAATACCACTTAACATTAAACCAGCCATATATGCACCAGTAATAGCCGCAATACCAAACATTTGTTCAGCTAGGAAACTATAAATTAGGCATAGTGCTGTTGCATATATTCCTGTTCTTCTATGATGTGGGTAGTGTTTACCTAACCATTTAAATATATATCTAATAATAAGTCCTACACCAACCGCAAAAACAAAGAATAATATAACTTTAATAAAAGTTAAACAAATTAGAATATTTGCCCCACCTGTTGAACCATGTAAGCTAGTTACAACTGATAAAACTAATATACCCAATACATCATCTATAATAGCCGCACCCAATATAATCGTTCCAACTCGACTATTAAGTTTACCAAGTTCGCGCAATGTTTCAAC
Organism: uncultured bacterium; assembly: GCA_949293265.1. Taxonomy (GTDB): domain Bacteria; phylum Bacillota_I; class Bacilli_A; order Acholeplasmatales; family Anaeroplasmataceae; genus CALUXS01. The sequence continues at coordinate 680 of CASFCK010000003.1, read as the reverse complement.
GGTAATCCCAACTGAAGTTGCTGTTAAAATAGCTCCAACAAAAATAGCATTAAACACCGCATTACTGTTAGTAATATCTGAAAAACCATTAGGCATAAAGCACATTGCTATTACAAAGCCTAATGCTAATGGTACTAAAACACCTGCACAAGCCACAATTGTAGCTACCACACCAACTTTCTTCATTTCTTTTAAGTTAGTATCAAGTCCGCTTGAAAACAAAATAAATATTACACCTATTTGACTAAATACATGTAAAATATCCATTTCTTCTGAGCCTAAACTTATTCCTAACAAGCCATTAAATTCTGGTATTCCAACAAAAAATGCCGGTCCTATTAGTAAACCTGCTAATACTTGTCCTACTACTTGCGGCAAGCCAATTCTTCTAGCTAATATACCTAATGACTTACAGGCAAATAAAATTAAAGCTAGACAAAATATGACATGCATATAAGGTTCTGGTTCTGTCCAAAAATAATTATTTGCTAAAAACATTTTTATTACTTCCTTTACTCAACAAAGTGTATTATAATCAGCATTTTAATTTTGTCAATTTTAAAATTGAAAAAAAAACGCCCTAAATGGGGCGGTGAATTAAGAAAACATTGAAGCAAGGGACGGTATAGCCAAACGGCTATGCCGTTCTTTGCTGTTTTTGAGTTGTATTTTGGGCTTTT
>CASFCK010000002.1 GCA_949293265.1 uncultured bacterium | reverse complement strand
ACATCTTTTTATATCAGATTTCGACCTACTTTCTTAGTGGGTGTTTTGCATTGGTCAAATTGTCAATTTTTCTATTGACAGTTATACCGATTGCTTTTAGAAAACGTTTTCTCTATCTATATGATAGCACTTTAATTTAAATTAAACAATATTAAGTTAAATTTAACTATTGATTTTAATCATATCATAAAGTGATCTTAATCTTTTATGTACTGGCAATGTAACAACAATAACAATTAACGATAACAATAAATTAAAAGGAATAACCGCTAATAGAACATAGTACATCAGAAAGTTATCTACTGTAATGTTATTTATTTTACCAAATGATATTAATTTAAAAGCATCTTTACACATACCTAAAAGTGGTGTCATATCTCCGTCAAAATAAAATTTGATATAAAACGGTATATTAATGAACACATTTGTCAAAATACCGCTTAATACCCACATAATTGGGACAGCTAAAAACGCTATTAACGTCTTATGTTTTAACTTAGTTTTATAAATAATTCCACAAGGTAAACAAGTAGCTAAACCCATTATTAAATCAGCAATTTCCCCAACATAAGCTGTACTTGATAATGGTAATTTAATTAAAAACCTTATTAAAACACAGATACTTGCATCTATAGGTCCTAACATAAAAGAACAAATGATAACCGGTATCATTGAAATATTCACATCTAAAAACGATGGGAATATCGGTAAGGGAAACTTTACAAAAATGTAAAGTATTGTGGTTAAAGCACTAAATGCCGCAACCATAACTAATCTTTTAATACTCATATCCTAACTCCTAAAAAAAGACGCCTTTAGAGGGCGTCAAAATAGGAAAAACTTCTTCCATCCGGACTATAACCGTTGGTTAGGGAATCACACCCTATCATGCATAAGCTCGCGGACTATACCGCCAATTAGGAATTTCACCTCACCCTGAAGTTTAATTTTAATGTATGAAGTTTTTCTAGCTATATAATAAAACTATTTATGTAGATTGTCAAATATTATTTCAACATTAATTCTATTACTTTATTAGTATAGTTAACTGGATCTTTTATTTCTAAACCTTCTTGAATTAAAGCACTATCAAGTAAGAATTTAGAATAATCATTTAATTTATCCTTATCATTTTGATAAATATCTTTTAATTTATTAAATAATGGATGATTAGGATTAATTTCTAAAACCTTTTCAGCTTTAGCATTGCCATCTTGAGCGCTTAATACTTTTTCCATTTCTAAAGATATCCCACCTTTAGCACTAATACATACTGCACCATCAACTAAGCGTTTAGATAATATTACATCACTAACTTCATCTTTTAAGCTTTCTTTTATAGCTTCTAATAATTCTTTGTTTTCTTCTTTTACTTCGTCTATTTTTTTGTTTTCTTCTTCTGTTAATAAATCTAGATCACCTTGAGTGATTGACTTAAATTCAACTTTATCGTAGTCGTGCATAACTTGTAACATAAATTCATCAACATCATCTTCGAGAAGTAAAACATCATAACCTTTTTGTTTTAATAATGCCATTTGTGGTAAAGCTAAAGCTTGTTCTTTAGTTTTTTGAGCTACATAATAGATATTTTTTTGACCTTCTGGCATTTTTTCTTTATATTCTTTAAATGTTATATATTTATCATTATTTAAAGAATGTAAAATAACTAAATCTTGTAATGATTCTTTTCTTGCTCCATAATTTTCATAAAGGCCATATTTTAAAGCTCTACCATAAGCTTTAAAGAATTCAAGATATTTTTCTGGCTCATTTTTTAATAATTTAGTTAATTCTTGTAAAATTTTCTTTTCTACATTTGAAGCTATCTTTTTAATTTGTCTATCTTCTTGTAATAATTCACGACTTATATTTAATGGTAAATCAGCACTATCTACTAACCCTTTAACGAAATATAGGTATTCAGGGATTAAATCTTTACATTTATCTAAAATGAATACACCTTTAGTATATAATTGTAAGCCTCTTTCATCTTTATCATTATAAACATTAAATAAAGGTTTGCGAGGAATAAATAATAAAGCATTATATGTCAACATGCCCTCAACACTAACAAATATAGCTGTAAGTGGGTCTTGATAATCCATGAATTTTTGTTTATAGAAATTATTTAATTCTTCATCTGTTACATCTTTACGATTCTTCTTCCATAACGGAATCATTGAATTAATTGTTTCTAATTCTAGATGGGTAGAGTCTTGGTCTTCTTTACCTTCTTCAGGTTTGTCATATTTAGTAACCCAGGTTTTTATAGGGTATCTTATATAATCTGAATATTTTCTTATTAAATCTTTAATAGTATATTCATCTAAAAAATCACTATATTTTTCTTCTTCAGAATCTTCTCTTAAGTATAGAGTGATCTTAGTACCATCAATTAATTCTTCACTTGAGCTAATTGTATAATTTTCAAGACCATCAGATGAAAATAAATATGTTTCATCGCTATTTACCTTGTGTGATAAAACTTCTACTTTATTAGCCACCATAAAGGCACTATAAAAACCAACCCCAAATTGACCAATTATATCACTAGTGTTAGCAGCATCTCCAAGCTTTTCTAAAAACTCTTTTGAACCACTTTTTGCAATTGTACCTAAATTTTCTTCTAATTCCGCTTTAGTCATACCAATTCCATTATCAGTAATAGTGATAGTTCTATTTGTTTTATCTGCTTCTACTAATATTTCATAATCTACTGATGGAATACTGTGATCAGTTAAGCTTAAAAATTTACGTTTATCTATCGCATCACTCGCATTTGAAATTAATTCTCTTAAAAATATTTCTTTATGGGTATAGATAGAATGAATCATCATATCTAACAATTTTTTTGTCTCAGTTTTAAATTCTTTTGTTTCAATCATTTTATCATTTCCTTTCTAACAATACGTATTATAATTCTTTTAATTAGCACTGTCAATATTAAAGTGCCAATTATTTATCTTGACTATCTTTTATTAAATGATATAATACACTAGAAAGGAATTGATATTATGGATGAATTGCAAATTGCAACTTGTTATGATGATAAAATAAGAATATATGCTTGTAATACTACAAATATAGTAAAACATGTCCAAGAGATATTTAACCTTTGGCCTACTAGCTGTGCAGCTTTAGGTCGAACTCTAACCATTGCTAGTATAATGTCTTATATGGAAAAAATGAATAGTAATATAACTATTAAAATTGATGGTGATGGTCCTATAAAAAACTTAACTGTTGTAGCAAACAAAGGTAAAGTTAAAGGGTTTTGCCATAATCCTGGTGTTTACTTATCTAATAATAATGGCAAATTATTAGTTGGACAAGCTATTGGTAATGGCTTTTTAACTGTTATTAAAGACTATGGCTTAAAAGAGCCTTTCACTTCAACTGTTGCCTTACAAACAGGGGAAATAGGTGATGACTTTGCTTATTACTTTAATCAGAGTGAACAAACTAATACTGCAGTAGCTCTTGGAGTTTTATTTGATACAAATGGTAAGGTTAGTACCGCTGGTGGCTACTTAATTCAAGTTATGCCTAATTGTCCTGATAGTACACTAGATAAATTAGAAGGTATTCTTAGTAATATTAAACCTATTTCAAAGTTATTAGCATTAAATTATAGTATTGAAGATATTATTAAATTACTGAGTTCTAGTACTTATAAATTATATGATAAATTACCACTAGAATATAGTTGTAATTGTAGTAAAGACAAATTTTTAAATGGCATTAAAACTTTAGGTAAAAAAGAAATTACTGATATGATTAATGAAGATAAAACATTTGATGTAACTTGTAATTTCTGCAATAAAACCTATTCTTTTAACAAAGATGATTTATTAAAATTAATTTAACAAAAAAAGGCTTTATATAGCGATCTCTTTAAAGTTAAACTAGTAAAAATACTAGAAACGTTTATTGACACACTATAATTAAAGCCTTATTTTTTTGCTTTATTATTTTGAATTAGATAGATTATATCATCTTCTATATAAGCATATTCTCCATTTTTGTAAGCACCTGGATTTATATATATTGTGTTACCTATTTTAAAACAAACCTGTTTATGAGTATGACCAAATAATACAAAGTCATATTTGTCTTTAGTATTATTAATCAAATCTTCATATGTATATTTGGTATTATGAAGGTGAGAATGAATAATAAAATAGCTTTTATTAGCAATATTAACAATTTTATATAATTGATAATCAGAATAATCACAATTACCTCTTACATAATATAAATTAGGATATAGTTTAAAATAATCTAGGTCACTTTCTAAAATATCACCACAATGAATTATAAATTCATAATCATCTAATGGTAATTTTGTTATACTTCTATTGTGACTGTCCGAGCAAACTAAGATTTTCATCATTTCTGCTCCATCTTAAAAATAGAATATAACCTGTAACAAGGGGAATGCAGGCAAACGTCCATGAAAATACATCGGCAGCTGAAGTCATAATATAGGACAAATCACTTGCTTGTCTAGTAATTGGTGCTCCATTCACTAATTCAGGTATAAACAAACATACTAAAGTACGGGCTAATAATTCACCAACTCCAGCTAAGAAAGGGAAAAGTGGTTTTTCAACACCTTGTAAACTATTTCTTAAGATAAATAACATACCTAAAATAGGATAGAAAGGTAATACTGTACGTAAATATAAATTACCATATTTGATTGTTAAATCATTTATTTTGTCTTCTGATAAAAATATATATAGATATGCTCCGTTTATAGTTAATAATAAACCAATTCCCGCAAATAAGACATAAAGAATTAACATAATTATAAATGATTGCTTAATTCCTTGACGTAATCGGTTATAATTACCTGAGCCTATATTTTGTCCACAATAAGAAAGCATAGCTGTTCCTAGAGCATTAAACGGCGTCATTAAGAAATTATTTAATTTGCATGCCGCTCCATAACCCAATTGTGATTCAGCAGCTAAAGTACCATCAGGCATAATATCAAATTTAATTGTTGTAGCCTGCATAACGATTAATCCAATTGCTAAAATAGAGAATTGAAATGCTAAAGGCAAGCCAAGAATTAAGTGTTTTTTTATAAATCCTTTAGGAAATTTAAAGTCTTCTTTTTTAAAACGATATTCTTTTAAACGTACAAAAATATATATAAAACAAGCAATTGCGGAAATAAATTGAGCTAAAACAGTAGCTATTGCTGCCCCAGCAACACCCATTTTTAATGGACTGATGAATAAAATATCCAAAACAATATTTAAAATTGTTGATACTAATAAAAATAATAACGGGATTATACTATTGCCTAAACTTCTTAGAAATGAACAAGCCAAGTTATAGAACACTTGAGCAAATGTACCAATGAATATAATTAATGTATATGTATAAGCTGAATTATAAATTTCTTCATTAGCTTGTTTTGTAACACCGATAAAAGCTAATAAAAAATCTATTGCTAAAATAGCTAAAATGGTTAATATTATGCTTATAATCGCTGATAAAATCATTTGTATTAACAGACTTTTTCTAGCCCCTTCTATATCATTATGACCGATTTTACTAGCCGAAACCACACTAAATCCTGCTGTACAACCAAAGGCAAATTGTAGAACTATAAATGTGATGTTTGAGGTGTTATTTACACCTGCAACTTGATTAGCATTTAAAAATTGACCACAAATTGCTGCATCGGAAATGGTATAGATTTGTTGTAATAAATAAGATAATAAGATTGGGATGGCAAAAATAGAAATGACTTGCCAAATTTTACCTTTTGTTAAATCCACATTACTGAACATACTTTTTAACATGTTTTTCTCCAAATTAAAAATAGAGCCTAAACTCTATTTTAAATTCTTAGCTATTTGTGATACTTTAGCCATATCACATTGACCACTATAATTAGCTTTAAAATATTTCATAACATTAGGTAAACTCTTATCAGTTAATGAATTAATAATGTTTAATATTTCTTCTTCATTAAGTTGTTTTGGTAAGTAGGCAACTAAAACTTCTTTTTGTAATTTTAAATTATCTACTCTATCTTTATAACTTTCACCAGCTTCAGTGAAAGATAATATTTCTTCATCTAATTCTTTTATTGTTTTTTCGATTATTTTTAAAACATCAAGATCAGATAATTCACCATTACCATTTTTCTCTACTTTTTTATATTTACATTTAGATATAATACTTGATAAAACATCTTTTTTTACCATATCACGAGCTTTATATGCTGCGACAAAGTCTTTGTTTAAACTATCAAATAGCATTTTAAACGCCTCTTTCTTCTAGCTCTTCAAGTTGTTCTTTATAATTAGATTCTAATGAATTCTTTAATGGTGTTTCTTTTTGTGATAAACCTACAAAGGCTTTAGTTTTAGTAGCTGTTGTAATTGTACCAGCCCCTGAGGCACAACCATATGGACACGCCATACCTTCAAGTAAGAATCCTTCATATTTTCCTTTTTTTGCATCATCTAACATAGCTCTACAATTTCTTAATCCTTGAACAGCTTTAACTTTGATTTCTCTACCTGGTTCAAGTTTTTTACATGCATCAACAACAGCTTGGGCAACCCCACCTGCAACAGCGAATCCACGTCCTGCCGCAGTAGTTTCATTCTTTAATGGTTTACTTTCTAAAGTGTTAAAATCAACTTGTTTAGCTTCAAACATACCCATTAATTCTTCAAAAGTTAATACAAAATCAACATCAGATCTTACCGCTTTACGACTTGCTTCTAATTTTTTCGCTGAACATGGTCCAACAAATACAATTTTAGAATTTGGATGTTGTTTTTTAACAAGTCTTGCTGTTAATACCATTGGTGTTAAGGCCATAGAGATATTATCTTTAAACTCTGGATATAATGTTTTAGCCATAACAGACCAGCTAGGACAACATGATGTACCCATAAATCTTAATTTATCAGGTACTTCATCTAAGAAGTCTTTAGCTTCTTCGATTGTACATAAATCCGCACCAATCGAAACTTCATAAACACCTGTAAAGCCTAATTTAGCCATTGCATCATCAATTGTTTTCAAATTTACTTTTGGGCCAAATTGTCCTACAAATGAAGGTGCCATGATTGCATAAATTTCATGTTCAGATTTAATTGTTTGAATTACTTGGAAAATTTGTGATTTATCAGCAATTGCCCCAAAAGGACAATTAACTAAACACATACCACAAGAAACACATTTATCATAATTAATCTTAGCCTTACCATATTCATCAGATTCAATCGCATCCATCCCACAAGCTTTTTGGCATGGTCTTTCACGATGAATAATCGCACCATAAGGACATACATCTTTACAACGGCCACATTTAATACATAAATCTTGATTAATATGTGATTTTCCATTTACAATACTTATCGCATTTTTAGGACATACATTTCGACATGGGTTTGCTAAACAACCAACACACACATCAGAAACATAATATGAATCAGTTGGGCAAGCATTACATGCAAAATCTATAATATTAATAAGTGGTGGCTCATAAAATCTCTTTGTTGTTATAGCCTCTTCAATTCCCTTAGAAATAGCACTATGTTCATCTGCACTTCTAACTGGTAAACCAATTGCTAAACGTAGTCTTTCAGCAACAATAGCTCTTTCTAAAAAGATTGATTCTCTATACTTAGCTTGACCATTTTTCTTAGCTTCTGAATTAAGTAATGTATAAGGAATTTCTTCAATTCGCTCATAATCACCATCATAGGCTAATTTAGCCACCTCTTTAAATACACTTCTTCTAATCCTCACTAATGATTCAAAACTATCAAACATTTTTTCAACTCCGTTTCTTTAAATATTATATAGAAAATCCGTAATATTGCAAGCGAAATTTGCTTTTAACAAACAAAAAATAGGCATGATTAATGCCTATTTATAACTTATTCTTTATTTTCTTTTAAGGTCTCACTAATTGTACTAATATTAGTAACTAAATCTTGAATATTAGATGGAATAATAAGTTTTGTAGCTTTACCTTCAGCCACTTTTTCTAAAGCTTCATAACTTAGCATAGTTAATACTTGTTTAGATGCATCAGCATCTTTTAATAAACTGATACCAGCAGCTTCAGCTTCTCTTAACGCTTTAATACCAGCAGCTTCAGCTTCCTTAACTTTTAAAATGGCAGCCGCTTCACCTTCAGCCTTTTTGATCATCGCTTCTTTTTCAGCTTCTGCTCTTAAAATTTGTGATTCTTTATCACCTTCAGCTTGAAGAATTTTTGATCTTTTATCACCTTCAGCAAGCAAGATTTTTTCTCTTCTTTCTCTTTCAGCTCGCATTTGTCTTTCCATTGAATCTCTAATATCTTGAGGAGGTAATATATTTTTAACTTCTACTCTATTAACCTTAATACCCCATGGATCAGTAGCCTCATCTAAAATTGAACGCATTTTAGAATTGATAATATCCCTACTAGTCAATGTAGCATCTAATTCTAAATCACCTATTATATTACGTAGTGTTGTAGCTGATAGTTTTTCAATCGCAAAAATTGGATTTTCAACACCATAAGTGTATAACTTTGGATCTAAAACAGTATAGAAAACAACTGTATCTATTTGCATAGTTACATTATCTTTTGTAATAACAGGTTGAGGATCAAAATCCTTAACTTGTTCCTTCATTGAAACAACGCTAGCAATTCTATCAACAAATGGTAATAAAAAATGAATACCAACACTCCAAGTCGCATGATATGCGCCTAATCTTTCAATTATATATTTACTAGTTTGTTTAACTATTCTAATTCTAGTTATTAAATAAACTAAAATTGCTAGTAATACAATACATATAACAATAATTCCTACAATTTGTCCACCACTAATTAAAAACATTTCTAAATCTCCTTTTGTAACGGTTTTACCACAACTTTATTTCCCTTAATTCCAACAATTACGCAAAATTCACCTTCACTTATATCTTTTTCATTTTCTGCTAAAACTGCATTATAAACAACATCATTTATTTTAATTTCACCCATTTGATTAAATTTAATTGAACAGATAGCTCTTACTTCTCTCCCAATAAAGTCATCCGCATTAGTCGTTCGTATTTTATTTTTAAGTAGTTTTATCACTACAGGTCTAGTTAAAAGTAACGTTATAATTGAAATACCAACAAAGACTATTATTTCAACCCAATATGTAATTCCGTTAATTAAACATAAAACTATACAAACTAATGAACCTAAAGAAAACCATATTGAAACTAATTCTTGAGTAACTGCTTCAATTATTAATGTGATAATAAATACACCTAACCAAATCCAAATCATATAAGGCTCAATCATTTATATCTCCTCCTTCAACATAATAGCGATAGCATTATCATCTAATAAATATTTAGCTTTAAATTTCAAATAGCCATTTTTAGGAATATCTAATTTAAACTTAGCTACTATAAATTCTATCATATCTCGACTCGAAATACGACCATATGATTTAGTTATTGTTAATTTTAGTAACGACTTTTCATCTAAATTTTCATCACAAACTTTATCTTTTGACACTTTAAATAAATATATTTTATTTTTTTCTACATCAATACCTAATCTGATTTTATAAGCATCACTAACAAAGTTGGCTAATTTTTTATTTAGTATTAAGTAATTATTATAAATAGAAACATAACCTGTTCGATCATCATAATCATAAAATTCTAACATAATTTACCTCCTTATATTTGATTATACACTAAAATACAAAATAATACAACTCTTTAATATTATTTATATGTTATAATAACTTGGTGATTATTATGATAATTATGCTAGATTTAGATGATACTCTATTAAATAATGAAGGGATTATTTCGCCTTATACTATTACTGTTTTAAATGATGTAGCTAAAAGACATTTAGTTGTTTTTAATAGCGCACGTTCATTTGCGGCTACTAAAGATATTTGTAAATTATTTAAACCTCATTATCAAATCTTAAATGGTGGTAATACTATTTATAATTTTAAAGATGAGCTTATTTATGAAAAGCCTATTGATGCAAATACTACTAATTATCTAATTAAGAAGTTAAAAGAAAATCATATTAATACTATTCTCGTCGAATCAGGCGATGGATTTGTCACGGATGATTTAGAATATTTAGCTAAACATAATTATGCTAAATATGCAAATTTAGAAACATATAAAACAAAAAGTTATAAAATTGTTTATCATGACGACTTTAAAACAATTGGTCTTAAACTAGCTAATAAATTAAATTTAGATTTTACAACTTATATTAATACAAATATTAATAAGTTTTGCCCAACTACTAAGGGAAATGGGGTTCAAGAATTTAGGAAATTGTTCCCTAATGAAAAAATAATCGCTTTTGGTGATGATTTAGGTGACCTAGATATGTTAAAGGAAGCTGATATTGGTGTTATTATGGCTAATAGTCATCATGAATTATTTAATTATAATTTTGTTGTAACCTTGTCTAATGATGAAAATGGGGTTGCAAATTATTTAAAAAAAGAAGGCTTTTAGCCTTCAACCTTTGTATCAACATTGGAAAAAAAGACAACTCGTTCACCAACTAATTCTGTCTGATAAATATTTTGTCCCTCTTGATTAGTTTTTTTGTTAGAAACTATTCTACCTTTAATCGCAATCATTGCGCCTTTTCTTACATTATCAGAAACTATTTCAGCTGTTCCTTCCCATAATGTAACGCGTAATAGATCGTTTTCAAATTCACCATCTTGGTTACGGAAAGGTCTTTGTACTATGATTAATAAATTTAAAACGTTTCTACCATCTTCAAGAGTTTTTATTTCGACTTCCTTAGCTATACGGCCAACTAGCATAAAATAATTGTACATACTTCCTCCTTTCGGAGGTAATATAACAAAAAAATTTTTGATTACAAAATCGCTATTTAGCGATTTTTTTAATAATAAAATTTACAATAAGAAAAATAATATATTTTTATTTATTTTTTTTGCTTTAAATTATTCTTTTTTAGCATAAAAAGAAAAACCGTATTTTTTTATTAAAGATATTACAATTTTAAAATTATAAAAGCCTTTAGTTTAGCTGTTTTTTAAAAAAATAAGAGAAGTTTCCTTCTCTTATCTTAATTTTGTTGTAGCCATTTCTAAAGCTATTTTCATCATATTTGTGAATGAATTTTGTCTTTCTTCAGCTGATGTAACTTCATGAGTTATAAATGAATCTGAAATAGTTAATAAGCAAGCTGCTTTTTTATTCGTTGCTTTTGCATTAGCAAACAAGGCAAAGCTTTCCATTTCAACACATTCACAACCATAAGTGTCTCTAATAATTCTATAATCTTTATTACCATAGAAGACATCTGAAGAATGACAAATTGCTTCTTTTAATGGTATATTTAATTTATTTGCTATTTTAATAAGTTTATTATTAACTGCTTTACTGCTCTTTAACTTTTTACCTCGCATTTGCCATGCTGTTTTTGCAAAACTAGATTCACTATATGCTTCAGTAACTAAAACAGTATCATAAATTTTTAATCTTTCGCTATAGGCACCTGCTGAACCAATTCTAATAATTGTATCAACATCATAAAATTTATATAGTTCATATGAATATATACCAATAGATGGCATACCCATACCTGAACCCATTACACTAATCCATTTGCCTTTATATTTACCTGTATAACCTAACATCCCTCTAGTTGTATTAATTGGGAAAATGTCAGTTAAAAAAGTTTCAGCAATAAATTTTGCTCTTAAAGGGTCACCAGGCATTAAAACTACCTTAGCAATCTTGTTTTGATCATCACACGAAATGTGTGGGGTTGGAATATTACTCATTTTTATAGGCCTCCATAATTTTTACTCCCGCTGAAGCTCCGATTCTAGTAGCTCCAACTTCTATCATTTTTTCCATATCTTCTTTGCTTCTAATCCCACCAGAAGCTTTAACACCCATTGTTTTACCTACTGTTTCACGCATTAATTTTACAGCTTCTATTGTAGCTCCATTAGAACCAAATCCTGTTGATGTTTTAACAAAATCAGCATTAGCTTTTTTTGCTAACTTAGATGCGCGTACTATTTCTTCATCTGTTAAATAACATGTTTCTAAAATAACTTTTAATGTCCTAGGGCCACATGCTTCTTTTATAGCTCTTATTTCAGTTTCTACTAATTTATCATCTTTATCTTTTATAGCAGCAACATTAATTACCATATCTATTTCATCTGCCCCATTTAGAATCGCGTCTTTTGTTTCTAAGACTTTAACATTAGTAGTATTTTGCCCTAACGGAAAACCAATAACTGTACAAACTAAAACATCAGTATCGCGTAAAACTTCTTTGGCATAGCTAACATAATAGGGGTTTACACAAACAGACTTAAAATGATATTCTTTAGCTTCTTCTAATAATTTAGTAATTTCAGCTTTAGTAGCTGTAGCTTTTAATAAAGTATGATCGATATATTTAGCGTAATCCATAAAAACCTCCTTTATATATCTAAGACTTTGCTAAAATCAACTTTTTTAAGTTCTAAGATTAATGGTGAGAAATTTACTTTAGTTAAAATTTTATTTATTTTTTTGATTTCTTTAGGAGTAGTATAAAATAAAGAATTTATACTTGATTCAATTGGGTGAAATAATTTTTTGGTTTGATTATATAACTCTTCACTAGAAATGAACATATCCATTTCTTCATTATTGATATGAACCATATCTACAAATAATGGGAAGACAAATGGTTCTATTGGATTGATTTCAATAGCTGTATAGATTTTTCTCTTACCATCTACAGCATAGAAAGCAATTTTAGGCACTATTACATTATCGATTTTAAGTAAATCACTAATTATGCTTGATTGTTGTAGATAATCATACACTTTATTTAAATTTTCTTTATCTAATCGATAGTAATTAGCTATTTCTTGAGGATATTTATTTTTATAAGCTAATTTAACTATCTCAAAAGCCTTAATCATTAAACTGCGCTTAAATGGAGAAACATCTTCAAAAACTTCATTATAAACATAAAAATTAAACATTTTGGTTATGTCTTCACAAATATTTAAGATTAATTCCACGTCATAGGTAGGTAACAATACATTAAACTCTACTTTTAAATTAACTTCTACATATCTAGGATCTAATCTTTCAATATTAGGTACACTAGATTTAGAAGCTATAATAAAGTCAAAAGAAAAATCTAAGGTAGGGTTATAATAATGCGCAACCTTTTCCGCTTCATTTTTATTTAAAATATCAATATAAGGATTAGCATTAAAATAACTAATTAAATCAGCTACATCATAACGCCTTGTTCCCTCTTTGAAAAAATAATATCGAAAAAGCATACAATCAACCTCTTTTTAAATTATACCATTTTTTGAAATTAATGTATATAGTGTTTTTTTATTGGAATTACGCCATAATTTAAAAAAAGAGGAATAAAAATTATTTTTTATTCCTCAATTTAAGATAATAAAATCTAAATATTAAGACACCTATTATAAATAACACTACTAATAAAAAGATAAATAACCATAATAATTCTTGAAAAATAAAACAATTAATTATTACTGCTAGAGGACCAGAAATAAATATCAATGTAATTAATAAACTTAATAATACTGCTTTAAGACAAGTCATATAAAACCTCTAATGCTTCACTTAAAGTACTAACCTGATAAAGTTTCATATTAGTATCTAAAGATTTATACATTTCTAATGCCTCTTCGTAATTAGCTTGGGGGCAGAAAAAGATATCAACATCATAACTATATGCTGTATAAATCTTTTGTTTAATTCCGCCTATAGCCCCAACAGTACCGGTTTCTGAGATTGTGCCTGTTCCGGCTATTCTAAGACCTTTAGTTAAATCAATACTCACTAAATCATCATAAAGTGATAAACTTCTTAATAAACCACCGCTTGGACCATTTGTAAAGCCGCGATTAATTGTAACTTTAGGATTAATGGTATCATAATCGATAACATAATTAGGATAACAATAAACATTGTCTTTTTCATCTTCGGCTAAGCTATTATAAGTTTTACCATCGCGAATGTAGGTGATTTTAGTTCCTATTTCAAAGTTAAGCCAACCAGAATCAATCGTTAAATTAGAATATAGATTTTCAATTGCAATATCGTTTATCGCAATGATTTGATCACCTATTTGCCAAGCTGATTGCTCATAATAATATGTTACATAAAATCCATTTAAATAATAGTCAATATTAACATCTAAATTGTTATTTCTAGCTAAATTATATGTACTAATAATGGTACTAGAGACTGATGAGTTGTGTTCTATTTCACCCATTAAATAATTTTCTCTATCAGTAAAATGTCTACTATTAGTATCAATTAAATCCATTGATACCATCTTAGCATATTTGCAAATAAAGTTTTGAAATATAGTTGATTTATTAAATGAAACCACATATATCGTTTCATAACTACCTTTACTTTTTTTAGCATTATCAATGCTAACTATATCATTAGATAAAACTAATCCACCCGGTAATGTTAGCGAATAATTAGTTCTATATGTAGTAATAAATAAAAGAAAAGCATTGATAATTAAAGCTACAAAAATTGGTATAATATGGCGTAATTTAAGCTTTTTTTCTTTCATTCACAATATTTGAACAACGATGACATAAGCCATCTTCTAATTCTTCTTCAACAATCATCCAACAACGACTACAAACATGCCCTACTGCTTCTTTAACTTCGTAATGAATAAATGTGTCTTCTTTCATTTCAAGTTGTGAAACAATTAATATTTGAGCTAAATTACTATTTAAAGATTCTAATAATTTTAAATATTCTTTAGGTCCATAAATTGTTAATTTTGCATTAAAACTTTTACCTATTATCTTATTAGCTCTTGCTTCTTCTAAAGCTTTTAAGATATCTTGACGATGTGTCATAAATTTATCAAAATTAGCTTCTAATTCATCATCTAAATGTAATTTAGGTTCAACCATATTTTCTAAATAAATATCTTCTTCTGTTTTATATGGCATAGCATTATATGCTTCACTTGTAGTATGAGGAATTATAGGTGTTAATACCTTTAATAAATTTAATAAGATAAAATATAAGGTTGTTTGAACACTTAAACGGCATTTATCTTTTGGATCTAGTATATATAAAATATCTTTAATAAAATCTAGATAGAATGAGCTTAATGTGTTATTTATAAAAGTGTTTGTTAGACGATATACATCACCAAATCTAAATGTATCATAAGCTTTATATATATCAGCTAAATATTCATTAAACTTGATATATATATATTTATCTACATTTGCTAATTCTTCATATTTTAAACTATCGCTAGGGTTAAAATCGTTTGTATTAGCTAACATAAACTTAATCGTATTTCTTATTTTACGATAAGTTTCACTGATTTGTTTTAATAATTCTTTACTAATTGGCATATCTGATTGATAATCAACAGACGCAACCCATAATCTTAAAACGTCAGCCCCATTTTGCTTACATACATCAGCCGGATCAATTACATTACCTAAAGATTTTGACATTTTTCTGCCTTCACCATCTAGAGTAAAGCCATGCGTAACTACTGTTTTATAAGGAGCTTGATTAAACATGGCAGTTCCTGTAATCAAACTTGAATTAAACCAACCACGATATTGATCAGCACCTTCTAAATATAAATCAGCTGGGAATTTTAAATTATGACGTAATAATGTCATATAGCTTGAACCACTATCAAACCAAACATCCATTATATCTTTTTCTTTAGTAAAAATTCCATTTGGTGAATGACTATTAGTATAACCTTCTGGTAATAATTCTTTAGCTTCTCTTTCAAACCAAACATTAGAACCATATTGGCCAAATAAATCAGAAATATGTTTAAATACAACTTGATCTAAAACCGGAGTTCCATCTTCACAATAGAAAATAGGAATTGGTACACCCCATACTCTTTGACGACTAATACACCAATCATGACGATCTTTAATCATATTAGTCATTCTAATGTCACCCCATTTTGGATACCAAGTAACATTTTTAACATTTTCTAATAATTCATCTTTAATTTTGTCGATTGAAGCAAACCATTGTGGTGTGGCTCTAAATATTACTGGTTTTTTAGTACGCCAATCATGTGGGTAACTATGGGTGATCTTAACAACTTTTAATAAATTATCACAATCAGCTAAATCTGCGATTACAGCTTCATTACAATCAGCATAAAACATGCCTTCATATTTACCGGCTTCACTAGTCATAAAGCCTTTATTATCAACTGGACATAAAACATCTAAATGATATATCTTGCCAACATTATAATCATCTTCACCATGGCCAGGGGCAATGTGAACTAAACCTGAACCATCTTCTGTTGAAACATAATCTCCTAAAATGCATGGTGAAACACGATCATATAGTGGGTGTTTATATTTTAGGCCTTCAAGTTCTGTTCCCATATATTCATGTAGTATTTCAACATCACCTAAATCTAATAATTCGCTTAGTTTATTTAATAAGTCTAGACCAAATATTAATTTTCCTTTATTAGTTTTAGCTAATACATATTTAATTTCTGGTCCAGCACAAACAGCTAAATTAGCTGGAATAGTCCATGGTGTAGTTGTCCAAACTAAAAATTTAGCATCTTTAAAGGCTTCATCATCAGTAACTAAAGGTAGTGTGAAATAAATTGATGAATCTTCTTTATCATAATATTCAATTTCAGCCTCAGCTAGCGCTGATTCACTTGAAGGAGACCAATAAACTGGTTTTAAGCCTTTATATATTAAGCCTTTTTCAACCATTTTTGCAAAAACTTTTACTTGATCACGTTCAAATTCTTTTTGTAAAGTTAAATAAGATTCATCCCAATTTGCTAATACACCTAAACGCTTAAAACCAACTTTTTGGCGTTCAACTTGCTTTATTGCATATTCATAACAATGCTTTCTAAATTCAGAAATAGAGATTTCTTTACGTTTAATTCCCTTTTTAGTAACTGCTACTTCAATCGGTAAACCATGGGTGTCCCAACCAGCAATATAATAAGAGTAAAAACCTTGCATATTTTTATATCTAACAACAAAATCTTTTAATATTTTATTTAAAGAATGACCTAAATGAATATCCCCATTAGCATAAGGTGGACCATCATGTAAAGTGTATTCTTTATTACCTTTATTTTTACTTAAACGTTTATGAAATAAATCATTCTTTTCCCAATTTTCTTCAATTTGAGGCTCCTTTTGTCCTAAATTACCTCGCATCTCAAAGCTTGTTTTACCCATAAATAAGGTATCTTTATAATCTTGCATTCTTCATCCTCCTAAAAGAAAAAGTCCTTAGAAAAATCTAAGGACGAAATAGCCGCGGTACCACCTTAATTCTAGTATATACTAGCACTTAATAGCTTTAACGCAGCTAAACGTAGACATTACTCTAAGTTAATTTAGTGATCTGTTTAAATTTATCTTCCTGTCTTTCACCATCACAGTTCGCTTTTAAAGTTTCAATTTAAACCGTCTAAACAAAGATATTTTAACAAAAAAAATCTTAAAAAACAATATTAATTTTCGTCTAGTTCATCTAAAAACTCATTTAATGAACCATCATTAAAATCTTCAGTTCTAGCAAATAAATAAGTAGTCTCATTTATTTTAATGTTTTTAGCACCTAATACATAACAAGCCCCGCTAAAAAATGCTAAAAACTTATTTGCACTAGTCACATCTAGTTTATCAAAATTTAGAACTAAAGGATGTCCTTCTCTAAGCTTATTTATTAAATCAGCCGCTTCTTCATCTTCGTCTTCAATTTGTACCATCAACATTCTTTCATACGCTGATTTAACGACACTTTTATCTTCTTTTTTGCGACTAAAAAGCCCCATTAGCTTCACCATCTTTCTTAATAATCGGCATAACTTGAGCTTTTATACCTTGACGAGCCATAATTAAAATTGTATCTGCATAATCTTGTAATAAGCTCATTCTTTGTGGTGGACAAGCAATAATAGTTTGAAGTGGCATAGATGTTATGAAATCCATCATAGCTTTCATTCTATTACTATCCATCTTATCAAATACCTCATCAAACATAACTATACCAATCGGATCGCCACCATATACATGAGTCTTAGTATAAATACGAACGAATGAAGCAATTATAGCTACATAGAAAGGAACCTGAGTTTCACCACCGGATTTTTCTTTAAATACTTTAGAATAACTCATAGATTCACCATCTTGATTAGTTATCTTAATATCATAATCCATATAGGTTCTATAGTCAGTAAATTTGTTGATTACTCCATGTGAATTAATTTCATCAACTGCTAAACTATCAAATAATTCCTTAATTTGATTTTCATATTTAGCTTCAAAGCTTGAAGTGAATATGCCAGTTGAGCCATCAGTCATATCTGATGTAACCATTTCATAGAAAGCCCCGTATTCACTAGATTTAGGGAAAACAAACTCATATGTATCATTACCAAACTTGATGTGGCTTAATGTTTCATTGATCTTACCAATTTCTATTTCAGCTTGTTCAATGTTAGCTCTTAATTTAGCGATGAAATCTTCTTTAAAGATTAATTCAGCTTCTTCACGTGCTGTTCTAACCTTTTGTTCATATTTTACTAATTCTGTCTTCTCTAATTTATTTAATTCTTGATAGTATTGTTGCATTTCATTAATACCAATAGAGAAAGATGAATCATAATTATTGATATACTGATATTGCTTAGTAACTAAAGCATCTTGCAATGTGTCATAAGTATTATCTTTAACATTATATTTTTTCAAGAACAAGTTATAAGCTTCATTAAAACTACGTTCTTTAACAAAATCGTTAAATTCTTCTAATGCTCGATCTTTAATAGCGATAAAAGTATCACCTAATCTAGCTAGATCAGCCTTCTTAGTTACTAATAATTCGTTTTGTTCCTTTACTTTATCTCCTAAATTGATGATGTTTTGTTCAATTCTACCTATTTCTAAAATAATAGCATTACGTTTCTCTTCATTATTTTTAATAGTATCTAGAATCTTATTATAATCATCTTCAACTTCTTTCATTGAACTTGAATTTAGATGTTCTTTTTGAATTTTTAAGCCTTTTAAAGTATCTTTTTCATATTCAAGCTTCATAGCGCCATCAAGCCCTACTAAAATAGCTTGGAAATCTAAAGAATTAAGTAATTCTAATTCACTATCTAATTCATCAATTTTATTAATAACTTCATCATATTCATTTTTAGCAACATTAGCTTTATCTTCCCACAACTTTTGTTGTGACATATAAGCATTCTTACCACAGAATGGTTTTTCAATTCTAGGATTTAAACTTCTAACTGTATATTGACTATATAATAGATAATCATTTGTAATAGCTGTATTATATTTTTCTAATTCTAATTCATTTTGACACATTATAACATTGCCACAAGTCATATTAATATATCTTCTAGCATCTTCATTATCACTAGTCATAATACTTGCTAGAGAATTTGGCTCATATGAATTAAAGCTTTTAATCTTCTTAGTATTTACTAAACCTATACCATAAATTGGATGTCTATCTTTAATGCGAGCAAAGATTTGTAAAGCTTGATCGTAATAACGTGGCTCAACGATCATATTAAATCTTCTATTACCTAAATAAACTTCAATTGTATCTTGCCATTTAGGATCAGTTATTTCTACTAATTCAGCAAAAATAAAGACTGGAATATCATAATTATAAATTCGCTTTAAGCCTTCTTCAATTTCGTCTCTTAAAGAAATTAATTGATTAGGAAAATTAACCTTATTTTGACTAAGTTTCTTTAAAGCAATCGCGATTTCATTAACGTTTTTGATGATTTCTGTTTTTCTAATTGCTAAAGCACCTAGATCTTGATTATCTTTTTGCTTATATTGTTCAACTAAATTCTTAGCTTCATTTAATTTTAAGCGTGTAAAATCAACTTCATTTTGATTTAAATTGATTAAAGACATGTTTGCAAGATCATTAAAAATCTTTCTACTAGTATTATGTTTACGTAATTCTTTAATAGTGTCTTTAAAATTAGCTACATATTTTAAGAAATAAGTATTATCTTGTTCTAGTTCAACAATGTTTCTTTCACGTTCTTCAATTTCCTTAGTAATGTTTTCATTATGTTTAAATGTATCATCATTAGCTAAGACATTATATAATTCCTTACTTCTTTGATTTAGGCCTTGAATTTCTCTGTCTATTTGTCTTAAATCTGATTCTCGACTAGCTTTTTTGCTTTGTTGTTTTTCAATATTACTTTCTAAATCTTTAATATCATAATTAACTTTTTCTTTAGCAAATAATGTATCTAAATATTCAACATAATTTTTATTTTCAATTATTTTTTCTAACTCTTGATGAATATTAGTTATTTCTTTTAAATCATTAATTTTAGTTTTAATTAATTTTAATGTATCTTCTAACTCTTTATATGATCTAATAGTGTCTTTAATAGCTGATACATCAATTTCTTTTTCTTCTAAGACATTTTGATAAATAAAATCTTTAACATCCGCAATTGGTTTAAATGCTAAAGCTTTAGGGATTAATTTAAAGAAATCCTCATTTATAGAACCAAAAGCGTTTCTAAAGGCTCTTTTTGCTTCTCGTTTAGTTAAAAAATATTCAAAATCAGGATTATTTTTTCTAAATACAACGCTAGAATAAATCATTCCTTGACTAGAAACAAACCAAGCATCATCCATTTTACTATTAGCTAGATAAAATAATGTTTTAACTGGCATTAATTCACCAAAAGCATCAATTACAACCCCAACCGTAAAATCATTAGCGGTTTTTTCATCATGGAATTCTAAGGCAACATGACCTGTAACATCACCATCTCTTAAATATTCTTTATCATCTAAACCTAATTTACATTTTACATAACCTCTTAAATCACGTTTAGATTTTTCATTTGCGGCCATATTAAAATTAGTATCTCCGCCAGTAACAACATACATTATGGCATCCATAATTGTCGATTTACCACTTGCATTTGGCCCAGTTAATAAAACATGGTCTTTAATATTAATTGTTTCATTAGCTAAATAATGCCAATTAATTAATCTTATTTTAGTTAATTTTTTCATTCTTCATCGCCTCCCTGTTTTATTCTATTTATAGTTTGGTATAAAGAATTTATATCTTCGCTCGGTATAGCGAGTAAAATAGTTGGCATTAAAACTATACGACAAGTCGATGTTGTTAAATCGCCGGTAGCTTCGATTAAATTATAACGTCTAAATAAACGTAAAGCAGCTACTAAATCTGTCTTATTTAATCTTTTTTTAATTTCTAGATAATCATATTTTTCATGAATGTCCGCAACAACACAAACCACATTTTCATTAAGTGATGTTTCTTTTAATTTTTCGTGATATAAAAGTCTTAAAATTAATAAAATTAAAGTTTCATCTCTTTTTAATCTTAAAGTTTGAGCTTGATTAAAGCCTTTTAACATCACAGAACCTTGTTGTTGATTTAAGACTAATTCTAAGCCTAAAATCTTAAAAAATTCATCAAAAATATCTTTATAACTCATTAAAAAATAATAAGCTTCTTTATTATCTTTTTTATCACGGGCTAAAAAATTATATGCTAATAATTTATTAGCTACATCCCTAAACATAGTTTGTTGCGGATTGGTCATTTTTTCTAAACTATCTAACATGTTTAATCCTTCCTTTTGATTAAGAAATCTTTCATTCTTAAACCAATATTATCTATTTTTTTATTAAGTATTAATACTTCGAATTCATCTTGATTATCTAATGCATATAATATAGCATAAATGGCTAACATACATGTATTTTCATCAGTATTATATAATATGACATCAGAACCATACATCCTGTTTTCCTTTAAATTATCTAGTAAAAAGCCTTTTGCAATTTCTTCAGAATAAGGAGTTTGATATTTTTTAATAAAATCTGACTCAATATCAAAATCAAATAATACATCAGAGTCTAACATCAAATTATAATTATGCTTATATGCTCCACGCGGAATATAAATAGATGCTTCTGATAAGCCACGGTTATACATCAATTTATAAGTATCATTAATGTTTTTAATTGCTTTTTCAATATGTCCTTGTTTGTTTTCTTGTCTAACATATTTTAATATTCCGTTTAATTTGCCAATTATATTATCATCCTCTGATAAAAGGAATTTAATTTTAGCAATTGTGTTATTGATATATGTTTTACTCTTTTCATCTATTTCGGTAATAATGTCATCTAATGAATTAAAAACATCTATTATCTCATCAATGTCTCTTATCGCTCTACTGATTGCTTTATTTTCTTCTAAATTAGGATAATTTAGACTAACAGCTTTAATTATGTCACCATTATCTTCATATTCTTCTAGTCTAGATACTATTCTTAAACGATATCTATTAATGTTATCACTCATTTTTAATTTTGCATAACCTTGTTCAACAAAATCTTCTCGATAAGAAACTAAATTTTCCATTAATTCTTTAACTTCAGCAGTTTCAAAAACAGAACTAATATAATTTTTAAGTCTTGAATCTAATCTTCTAATTGAGCGTAATAACAATTTAGTGTTTCGATAAACTTCTTGCATGATCACACTATATTCAATTGAATCTTGGTTATTTAATAAAGAATAAATAGTATAAATATAACCTTGATATTCTCTATTGCTATAACTTACATCATAAGAATCGTCTGCCACATAATTAGAACCATATATTTGTAAAATTGCTTCACTAAAAATAATACCAGCATCCGAAAAATTTAATATTTCAATGTAGTCGTTTGTTATATCAACGTAGATCCAACCACATTCTTCCATTCTTCTTAAAACATAATTAGCTAAATCCCGACTTGATTTAGGGTTAGCTTCTTCATCGGTTTCATCTTCAACTGCATAATCATATTTAGTAGTATCTAAATAATGTACTAATTCATCTGTCACCATTTTCTTTTCTATACCTAAAATAGAGCCAGTTTCATACACTTTAAAAGCTTCAATAATTAAAGCTACATATATGCGTTTATTCTTTGAACTTAAAAGGGAAAAAAAGTTATCTGGTATAACATTAAATAAGTCCATAAACTTTCACCTCAACTTGTATCAATTATAGCATATTAGCAAGCTAATATACATATCTTTTTTTAAAAAACTTGATTAATTTTACAATTTAAAAAAGACTATGTTTTTTACATAGTCTAATTTAAATCAACATTGATATTTTATGCTTCAATTTGCAAGAATTGTGCCTCATAAATTTCTTTATAAAAGCCGCCTCTTTTTAGTAATTCTTGATGATTTCCCATCTCAACAATTTCACCTTTATTTAAAACTATTATCATATCAGCATCAATTATTGTTTTTAAACGATGAGCAATAACAAAACTTGTTCTACCTTCCATTAATTTATTAAATGCTCTTTGTACTAATACTTCAGTTCTAGTATCAATATTTGATGTAGCTTCATCTAGTATTAATATTGGTGGTTTTTTAAGCATAACTCTAGCAATACATAATAATTGTCTTTGTCCTTCTGATAAATTACAATTGTTATCTAAAATTGTATCATACCCATTCTTAAGTCTTCTAATGAAACTATCGGCATAAGCTTCCGTTGCGGCTGTTATAATTTCTTCTTTACTAGCATTAGGACGAGCATAACCTATATTTTCAAAAATACTACCTTTAAATGTCCAAGTATCTTGTAAAACCATACCTATATTTTCTCTTAAGTCTTTAGGATCTAATTCATAGATGTTTTTACCATCAATTAATATTTTACCCTTATTCACATCATAAAAACGCATCAAGAGATTTATAATTGTCGTTTTACCAGCCCCTGTAGGACCTACAACAGCTATTTTGCTGTTTGGTTTTACTAATAAATTAAAGTTTTTAATTAAAGGCTTATCAGAAACATAGCTAAATGCGACATCTCTAAATTCTACTTGTCCAGTTATATTTTCTAGTCTTTCTTTAACTTCATAATTAAATTCTTTTTCATCAATAACTTCAAATATTCTTCTTGCTGAAGCTAAACTGTTTTGTAATTCAGTCATAACTTGGCTTATGTCATTAAAAGGCTTAGTATAACTCTGAGCATAACTTAAAAATACAGTTAAATCACCTGTCGTAATCAAACTAGCTATTGCTCTAAAGGCTCCATAAATACCAACACTTGCATAAACTAAATTATTAATAATTCTTGTCGCTGGGTTTACTAAAGCAGATAAGAATTGCGCTTTAACACCAACATGATATAAATCTTGGTTTATTTCTTTTTCTCTTTCTAAGGCTTGCTTTTCATAATTATAGGTCTTAACTATTTTTAACATATTAAACATTTCATTATAATGGCCTGATAATTTGCCCTTAATTTGGGCTTGAATCCTAAAGGTTTTATAAGACATTTTAGCTATAAAATAGGCTGTTAATAATGATAATGGGGTTAAACAAATTACAATTAATCCTACCTGATAAGAAACGATTAACATAAATGTTAAAGTTAAAACAATTGTTATAATACCACTAATTAAATTTGTTAAAGCTTGTAATAAGCCATCTCCTAATTGATCAGCATCACCAATTAAACGTAATAAAATATCACCTTCTTGATGTGAATCAATATAGCTAATTGGTAAATTATCTAATTTAACAAATAAGGCATCCCGCAATTTTTTAACTGTATCATTAGTTACATATGCCATTAAATATTGCATTAAGTAACCAAAAACAGCTTGAACTAAGCCTAATATTCCCACATATATTATAACTTGCTGAAGTTTATTGAAATTTACATCCTGATATCCTATTAAATAATCAATTCCATCTGCAACCACAATAGGTATCAAAAGGGTAGCTACAACCTGTAAAATACTAGAGATAATGGCTAATAGTAATACAAACTTGCGTTTAAAGAGTATTTTTAATACTCTACTTAAAGTTTTATCTTGCATTATGCTACCTCCTCATGTTGAGAATCGTAGATTTCTTGATAAACTTTAGATGTTTTTAATAGTTCATCATGTTTACCTTTTCCAACTAATTTACCATTATCTAAAACTAAAATTAAGTTAGCATCTTTAATTTGATCTAATCTTTCTGTTACTAATATTATAGTAATTCCTAATTTCTTTAAAGCTTGACGTATCCTATAATCAGTTTTAAAATCTAGTGCTGATAAAGAATCATCAAGCATTAAAATTTGTGGTTTATTAGCTAAAGCTCTAGCTATACAAAGTCTTTGTCTTTCCCCACCTGACAAGTTTTTACCACCTTGATAAACTAATTTATCTAATCCTTCTTCACTTTCTAAAATGAAATTAGCACAAGCTATTTCTAAGGCCTCTTTTAGATCTTGATCAAGAATATTTTCATCTTTCCATACTAAATTATCTCTAACACTTTGATTAGCTAATAATGACTTTTGAAAAACATAACCAACATTATTATTTAAGGTTAATTTAGAATATTCTTTAATATTCGTGCCGGCTAAATATATATTACCTTCACTAGGATCATAAAATCTATTTAATAGACTTAATAAAGTTGTTTTACCACTACCTGTACCACCAACAATGCCAATTAAGTCACCTCGATTTATAGTAAATGATACATTTTCTATACTTGGTTTTGCAGCATCTTTATATGTAAATGATACATTTTCAACTTGGTATACCACTTCATTTTCAGCTATTTCATTTAAATTACCATATACTAAATTACTTTCTAAGGCAAAAACTTGATTAATTCTAATCGCACTTGTTTCTGCTTTGCCAAAGATTTGAATTAAATTACACACTACAAAAATAGCTACTAAAATTTGATTTAAATAATTCACTAAAGCTGTTACATCACCTTGAGTAATTATACCATCAAATACTAGATTACCACTAATTTTTAAAATAGCTAAAATAGCTATAGCTATTAAGATTGCTGAAATAGGATTTAAAAAAGCAGCTATTTTAGAAACTTTATTAGCATCTAATTTTAAAATTTTAGTAGCTTTTTCTAATCTTGATTTTTCATATTCTTCTTTATTAAATGCTTTAACAACTCTAATTCCATTTAAATTTTCTTTAGCAATATTAGTTACTTCTTCTAAATCTTTTTGGACTATTTTATTTCTAGGAATAGTTAAATACATTATAAGTAAAGCTGAAAATAAAATTATAATTCCAACCGCTAAGAAAATTAACCCGGCATATATATTAATAACAAAAGCCAAACAGATAGAACCAACAACTATAAATGGTGCTCTAATAACTAATCTAATTAACATAGCTACACTAGTTTGAACTTGATTAATATCATTGTTCATTCTCGTTAATAACTCTGATACTCCATAATTATCAATTTGGGAAAAATCTAGTTCTAAAACATGTTTAAATAAATCATCACGTAATCGTGTTCCTACTCCTTGGCTCGCCTTTGAGGCAAAATACTGACACACTAAAGTCGAACAAAATCCAACTATAGAAACAACTATTAATAAACTACCCATTTGCCAAATATAAGTAGTATTACCTTCATTAATTCCTTTATCGATAATATTAGCCATTATTAATGGTACTATTAATTCAAATATAGCTTCAAACAATTTAAATAGAGGTCCTAAAATGACCTCTTTTTTGTAATATTTTAAATACTTTTTATATAATTTAAACATTATTATCCTCATACTTATTTTGGAAAGTTTTAATTTGTTTCAATTCTTTATCTTTTAATTTTTCATATAAAATCATACTTTCCATACTCATTGTTATAAATTTCTCTAAGCTTGAATTCTCACGATAATCAGCTTGACAAACGAAGTTTATTCTTGCATCATGAACAAGTTTAGAAACGTGGGTTTGATCGTTAGGTCGGTAAACTGCAATTGATTTACCACCCTTATCTTTAACTACTTGCATACATGGAATGTCTGTCATACCATCCCCAATATAAATCATATTTCGATAAAAAACATGTCTACGATTATCTGGGGTATCAGAGTTTAATTTTTCTTCATCAGAGATATCAAAAGCGCCTTTTGATATTCTAAAAACAAATTGGGTTTTTAAAGTGAAATTTATTGCCATTTTCGGCCAAATTGCTTCTTTTGTAACTTCGTCATATAAAAATTCACAACCATAAATTTTTTTAAATTCATGGGCTATACTACTACCATCAATAATTTCTTTTGTCCCTGAAGAAACTATATAATGTTCTACTTTAGCGCCTAAGCTTTCACCAAAAGCATTAATTCTACTAAACCATGTGCTAACACCTGGAAAATATTTAATATTTTTACCTAAGCTATTTAAATATTCTTTCGTTAATTTAATGTTTTTTTCCTTACAAGCATGAATCATTTCATACATATAAGCTAAGATTTTATCCATACTATGATTATTACCTAGGACACCTGTTCTACCCCAAAATTCTTCAGGAGTCATACCTAGATTTGGTATAAAGCTATAATTTTGCATATCTTCAGTGCATAAAGTTTTATCAAAATCATATAGTATAGCTATTACTGGTTTTGCCATATTATCAACTCTTTTCGCTTAATTATACCAAATAATAATATTATTTACAAATTAAAATAAGCACTAAACAGTGCTTATTCATCTCTTAACTTTGCTAATTCAGCTTGAAAATATTGTGGTAGTTCAGTTGTAAATGTCATTTTTTCTCCTGTTCTAGGATGATTAAATGTTAAGCTTTTAGCATGTAAATATTGACCAACTTTTCCATAAACTCTTCTAGGACCATATAAGGGATCACCTAAAATTGGTTTCCCTATATATGCTAAATGAACTCTTATTTGATGGGTTCTTCCGGTTTCTAAAACACATTTTAAATAGGTGTTTTGCTTAAATCTTTCTATAACTTCGAAATGAGTAATAGCATCTTTTCCATCTTTAACAATGGCCATTTTAGTTCGTTCTAATTTATCTCTACCTATAGGGGCAATGATCTTACCTCTATCTTCATTAATTAAACCTATTGTTATTGCATGATATTCCCGATACATTGTATGGTCTTTTAATTGTTCTGATAATTTTAAATGTGCATCATCATTTTTGGCTATTACAATTAAACCTGATGTATCTTTATCTAAGCGATGGATTATTCCCGGACGCATTACCCCACCAATTCCGCTTAGATCCTTAATTTGATACATTATACCAGAAACTAAAGTATCATTTTTATGACCACAGGCCGGATGAACTACTAAACCTTTAGGTTTATTTATAACAGCTAGATCTTCATCTTCATAGATAATATCTAGATTTAAATTTACTGGTTTTAATTCTAGGTCTTCTACTTCTCTAAATTCTATAGTTATTTCATCACCTAAATTAACTTTATATGATAATTTAACATCTTTATCATTAACCTTTAAAATGGTTAAATTATTTTGAATAAAGCTTCTAGTTTTACCTGTTGCTTCCGTCAAATATTTGTCTAATCTTAAGCCTACTTGTTCTTCTTTAACTAGATACTTCATTCTTTTTTCTCTTTTCTTCAAAAAATAAAATATCAATAACTAACATAATAACGCCTATAACTAAACACATATCAGCCACATTGAAAACCGGGAAATCATAAGTACCAAATTTAAAACTTAAAAAATCAATAACTCCATCTAATTTATCAAAAATAGTTAAAGTACGATCAATTAAATTACCAAACGCACCAGCGATTATTAAACAAATAGCTATAGAATAAAATTTTTTAGTTTTAAAATCATTTTTAGTTGCAAAATATATACAAATAATACCAGCTAATAAAGAAATTAAGGCTAAAATAAGGGTATAATTAGAACCAATTCCCCAAGCGGCTCCTGTGTTATAAACTAAAGTTATATAGAAAAAGTTAGGAATAATCGTTACACTTTCTCCTACATATTTAAAATTAGTAATAATGGCCGCTTTACTAACTTGGTCTAAAATAATTAAAAAAGCAATCAATAAATAAGAAATAATAAAATTTTTCTTAGTCATTATAACCTCCTACAATTATTTTAACTTCTGCCATTTTAGTATATGTAACACCTGCTGAATCAAACATCTTTCTACTAGCTAAATTGCTGTCTGAATGTTTATATTTATCGTTCATGTAAACAACATGTTTAATTCCGCTTTGGATGATTAATTTAGCACATTCATTACAAGGAAATAAAGTTACATATAACGTAGCACCTTTAAGACTTGATGTTGAATTTAAAATTGCATTAGGTTCAGCATGGACAACATAAGGATATTTAGTGTCTAAATTTTCGCCAACCTTTCCCCACGGGAAAACATCATCAGAACAACCATAAGGAAAACCATTATATCCAATTCCAATTATTCGTTTATCATCATTTACTATACATGCCCCAACTTTAGTAACAGGGTCCTTACTACGATAGCTTGATAAGATCGCTACCCCCATAAAATATTCATCCCAAGAAATATGTTTTGTCATATCTTCACCTATGGATTTAAACGATCTGGGCCACGGAAAATAAACATTGATTCCTTAATGCCTTCATTGAAGATAAGCATAGTTATTCTGTCTACACCTATGCCAAATCCACCATGAGGAGGACAACCATAACGGAAGAAATCAAGATAAAATTTAACATCTTCAGATAAGCCTTTTTCTTCAGCTTGCGCCTTTAATATTTCATAACGATGTTCTCTTTGGGCACCTGTAGTAATTTCACAACCCTTCCAAATTAAGTCATATCCACATGGAACACCTGATTCATCGCGCATATGATAAAAAGCTCGTTTATCTTTACTATAACCAGTAACAAATAAGAATTCATGGCCATATTTTTCTAGGCTAAATTTTTGACATAATCTTTCACCTTCAGTTGTTAAATCTCCTTTTTCTGATTCTGGTACATGATAGCCATATCTAGTTTCTAACTCAGTATACAAATCATGTAAATCAATAACTGGGAATGGAAGTGTTGGTACAACAATATCAATGTCATAAACCCTTTTTACTTCTTCACCATATTTATCTTTAATTGCTTTTAAAGCATATGTTAACATTTCTTCTTCTAAATGCATAACATCTTTATACGATTCAATATAAGAAAATTCTAAATCAAAGCCTGTAAATTCAGTAGCATGTTTTCTACTCGCAAATTTTTCCGCCCTGAAAACCGGACCTGATTCATAAATACGTTCAAAACCAGCTGCCATAGCCATTTGTTTATAAAATTGTGGTGATTGAGCTAAAAAGGCAAAACGATCAAAATATTCAACTTTAAATACACCTGCCCCTGATTCTGATTCTGCCCCAATAAGCTTAGGAGTGTGAATTTCGATAAAATCACGTTCATTTAAGAATTGACGACAAGCATTAACGAAATGTGATTGAACCTTAAACATTAAAGTGTTTTTTTCACTTCTTAAATCAATCCAACGATAGTCTAATCTTAGATCGATGTTAGTTTCTTCTCCTTTTGGCGCTACAATCGGGTTTGGTAATGATGTAGACATTATTTCTAATGTATCAGGATACATTTCCATATGATTTAATTTAACATATTCACTTTGAAGAACCATACCTGTTACTTCAATAACTGAATCAATTGTTATTTGTTCTAATAATTCATTAAATTCAGGATGTTTTTCTTTTTCAATTGTTACTTGTAATTTACCTGAAACATCTCTTAAAACAATAAAACACATTGTTTTACGGTTACGAAAATTTTCAACAAATCCCGCAACTTTATTAACTTCGTTTAATTTTATATCTTTAATTTGTACTCTTTTCATGACATTTTCCTCCACAATTTTGACACTTATTAATTTCGCCTAATAAATATTCATTAATTTTATCTATTTCAATACTAACTTGTTCTTTAGTATAATTATTTTTAATATTAATCATCTTATTAGTTAATTCATCTTCACCTAATATTAAAGTAAACATAGCATTATTATAATCAGCTTCTTTAAATTGGGCTTTTAATGAAGCATTTTGATAGCTCATATCACATTTAAATCCTTTTAAACGACTATTATAAATAATTTTTTCACCAGCTTCTTTAGCTTCTTCTCCTAAAGTTATTAAAAAATAATGTAATGATTTAGGATTTACGATATTAATACCTTCATTAGCTAATGCTAATAATATTCTATCCATTCCAAAAGCTAAACCAACACCAGGAATATCAGGACCACCTAAATCTTTAACTAAATCGTTATATCTACCGCCAGCACAAATAACATTTTGATTACCTAAGGCATCAGAAATATATTCTACTTCAAAAACAGTATCAGAATAATAATCAAGGCCTCTAACTAAATGTGGATCAACTACATATTCAATATTTAATTCATCTAATAATGCTAAAACCTTATTGAAATGTTCTTTAGATTGATTGTTTAAATATTTGCCTATTTGTGGTGCATTTAATAAAACGTCATTATTCTTATCTACTTTACAATCTAGAATTCTTAATGGGTTTTTAGTTAATCTATCTTTACAATCAGCACATAAAGAATCAATATTTTCAGTAAAATATTTAACTAAAACATCACGATAATTGTCTCTTGATTCTTTATCGCCTAAACTATTTATTCTAACCCTTAAATTCTTTAAACCTATAGCTTTAAATAACATGATTGCGGTTGAAATAATATCAACATCAAGATATGGGCTTTTAGGACCATATGCTTCTAAACCAAATTGATAGAATTGTCTATATCTACCTTTTTGAGGTCTTTCATAACGAAACATCGGACCATAATAGAATAATTTAGTAACTTTATTATTTACATATAATTTATTTTCTACATAGGCTCTTACGCATCCAGCTGTTCCTTCTGGCCTTAAAGTCATTTTACGTTCACCGCGATCAATAAAATCATAAGTTTCTTTATTAACCATATCTGAACTATCTTTATTATCACGATGAAAAGTCTCATATTGTTCAAAAATAGGAGTTCTTATTTCTTCATAGTTGCATATAGCACATACTCTTCTAAATACATTTTCTAATTTTGCCCATTTTAAGCTTTCTTCTGGCAAAATATCATAGGTTCCCTTAGGTTTAGTAATCACTTTATCATCCTTTCTTTAAATAAAAAAAGCCCTTAGTTATCTAAGGACGAATAATCGCGGTGCCACCTTAGTTCTAGATCTAAATCTAGCCCTCAACCGTTAACGCCTGGTACGCTTTGTTTTTAAGAAGTGTCTAATTTAAGTTCACATTTGGTGCTTTCACCATCCACCATCGCTTAATATGCTGACTTAAACCCTTGTTTCTTAAACAAATCAATATATTTTAGCAAATTTTTAATTAAGAAACAAGAGTTGTTGGTGGCTTTTCTTCATTGTTTTCTTTTAGTTCTTGAATTATTTTATAAAAATCAGTTAAATTTTTGCCTAATAATTCTTTTTCTGGATCATATCCTAATATTAAACATTGATTTAACGCTTCTAAAGCATTTTTAATAAAATCATTTAATTCATTTAAATTTGTTTTATCAGTAGCTGCTTCAAAATAAGCATTTGCAAAATAAATTAAATCTCTAAAATAATACTGATGTAAATTGTATCTATCTAAAGATACTTTAATATTTAAAGCTTTTAAAGTTTTATATGTTTTCGCATAAGTTTCATAATCATTAAAAACTAATTCTTCTGGTAAACCATAGACATTAAAATATTTTAATAAATATAACCAAATATTATCAATTTTATTGTTTTCAACAATGTCAACTTCTTTTAATGGCTCTATTTTAGGTCCATATCCTACCATATAATAAGCCTTACCTTTTTCTCTTAAATTAGCAAAATAACTCGTAAAGAAAGTGAATTTTTGTTTAGTTCTAAAAATGATTCTAAATTCATCAACAATTTCTGTTTGAATTGGACTTTTAGCAAATTCAACTTTAAGTAATTTAGCTATTGGCTTTTTTAAGGACTCAAAATCATAAGTGAAATCAATAGTGTTTACATTCATTAAATAGTAATCACTTTCCGCTAGATCTAACTTTCTTTTGCCTAATCTATCATATAATGCAAATAAAATGTGTTTAATTTCTTCACAACAAGTTTTAGAAAAGTCACGACTTTTAAAACCATATCTACAAATAGTACTTAAAATAGTTGGGACTTTTTCATAAAAATCAATGTCAATGTTTATATATTCTTTTTCAGCTTCATCATATTCACTATTATTACAATTATCAAGATAGGTTAATAAGCCTCGTTTATAAGGATATATTGTTATATTGACCATTTTGTTATCTTCAAAGAAAGTAATTATATAGTCTCTAGTTATTTTATTGTTACTAGTAAAAACTAATACATGTTTTTCATCATTTATTTTTTTATTTTTAATTTTTTTGGCTAATTCAAATATTAAATTATCTAGAATTGAGGAAAAAAGCATTATTTCACCTCCATAAACACAACTTTCTTTTTACCATATTTCTTTTCTTTTATAAAATCAATTTTTGAAGGTAGTAAATAGTTAGTTTCACTAGCCATTTCAAAAACAATCTTGGTTTTTGATTTTACTACCTTAGAATTAATTATTTTGATTAAAATATCATAAATATTATTCATCATATAAGGTGGATCTAAAAAAATAAAATCAAAAGGCTTTAAATATTGTTTAAGAAAATGTTCATAATCTAAATTAAATATTTCATAATCTTTAATATTTAATAATTCTAAATTTTCTTTACTAACTAAAACAGCTTGTTTATTTATATCATTTAAAACGATATGATTAGCTCCTCTAGAATAAGCCTCAATGGCCATAGCGCCACTACCACAAAATAAATCTAATACAGAGCCATGAACTACTAATAAAGAGTTAAAAATTGCTTCTCTAATTCTATCTTGTGTTTCTCTAGTTGTCTCTAGATTTGTTTCTTTTATAATTCTATGCCGTAATTTTCCAGCAATAACGCGCATTAAACATCACTCCAAAATAAAAAGGCCCCAAAGCCTTAAAAAATAAGGCTAGGAAGTCCATGAAGAACAAAGGTCTTCAAGATTGAGTCCTCACGAATAATTAATTAGGATTCTTAAAATAGTCTAAGCATTCACACATAAAAATTCTCAGACTCACTAAATATAATTTTGGGTTCCACGGGCTTCTTCCTAGCAGTTTTAATATAGCATATTTTTCATAATTTGTAAAGATTAGAGATAGGAAAAGATAATTGTCCCTATGCCAAAGATTATTAATAATAATCCAACTATTTGCATAAATTTATCGCCTTTATCGCTTGAATTAATATTATATTTATTCAATATTGTCATTAAAACAGCTGATATTCCAACTAAGGCTAAAGCTAAGCCAACACCAAAATGATCAATGAAATAAGGAACTTCACTTGGATCATCGTAGGTAAATACTAATATTGTCATCGTTAAAGCTATTGCGAATGATAAACCTATAATAACTGTAAAAATAGCTCTTAATATCTTATAATTTCTTGTTTCCATTTTTTAACCTCATATTCTTCGATTGATATTTATTATAACAAAAAAAGCTATCAAACGATAGCTTATTTTGTTAATAATTCAATAATTTCAGCTTTCTTTAAAGTAGAATAACCTTTAATGCCTTTTTCTTTACATAAAGCTTTTAATTCAACTAATGTCATTTCTTCATAGTTTACACTAGCTTTTTTTGTAGTTTTAGCTGGTTTTTCAGCTTTAACTTCAGCTTTTGCTTCTTTTTTAGGTTCGGCTTTAACTTCAGCTTTTGCTTCTTTTTTAGGTTCAGCTTTAACTTCTACTTTTTTAACGCTAGCTACATGTTCTGCATGATTTTTAGTTCTTTCAGCTTTTGGAGCAGGTTTAACAAATACAGTTTCAACCTTTTCTATAGCTTTAGGGTTAGCTAAGCCTTCTTTAGCTACTGCTACTAAATCAGCAAATCCTTTAGCGTCATTAACAGCTAATTCAGCTAACATCTTTCTATTAACGATTACATCTTTATGTTTTAAACCATTAATAAATTGAGAATAAGTAATATCGTTTAAACGACATGCTGCATTAATACGAACAATCCATAATTTACGGAAATCTCTTTTTCTAACTTTACGATCACGATATGAATATTGTAATGAACGCATTACTTGTTCATGTGCAGTTTTATATAATGTGTGTTTAGAACCATAATAACCTTTAGCAAGTTTTAATACTGCCTTACGACGACGTCTTGCTACATATCCACCTTTAACTCTTGGCATTTCTATTTCCTCCTATCGCATATTACTGATTAAGCTTTTAATACGCTTTTCATCAGTTTTGTCTACTAATCCTGGTTTATGAAGATTTCTATTTTGTTTATGAGTTTTATTAGTCTTCATATGACCTGTAAAGGCATGACCACGTTTTAATTTGCCAGTGCCTGTTACTTTAATTCTTTTCTTTAAACCGCTGTGTGTTTTTTGTTTTGGCATGTTAATTATCTCCTTTTTGTTTTTTTGGGGCAATTGTTGCAAATAACAATTTACCATCTAATTTGATTTCATTTTCTAAAGTTGAAGTTTCAGCTAAAGCTTCAACAAATTTAGCAATTACTTCCTTGGCTAATTCTTGATGTACAATCATTCTACCTTTAAGGCGTAAAGTAATTTTTACTTTATTTCCTTTGTCTAAGATAGTTTGAGCTTTTCTAGCTTTTGTTTCAAAATCATGTTTTTCAATAGTTGGGCTTAATTGAATTTCTTGAACAGTAACTATTTTTTGTTTCTTCTTCATTTCTTTTAATTTCTTTTGTTGTTCAAAACGAAACTTAGAATAATCCATCATTTTAGCTACTGGAGGATTACTTTCAGCTGATACAACTACTAAATCAAGGCCTCTTTTATAAGCTTCGTCAATAGCTTTAGCCTTAGGTAATAAACCTAATTTTTCCCCTTTGTCAGTAATTACTAACATTTCTTTTAATTTGATACCATCATTAACCATTTCATCTGGTTTTCTTGTACTGCTAATGTGCTCCACCTCCATAAATCCACTTAGCAAATAAAAAAGAGACGTCAAGCGTCCCTGTAAAAATCCATCATTAAAACAAATGTGACATTTTTACCTACCAACCTAGTCAGTCAGGTGAGAACAGGGGTTCTGCTTTCCACTTTTTTATTACGTTGCAATTATACACTATTTTTCTTTATTGTCAACTGTTTTTTTCTTTTATTCTTTCGTCTTATAAAAATAATTATTATTACTAAAATTAATAATCCAATTACTATAAACGGTATAAAGAACATTAATTCAAAAATAAGATATGGATTTCTAAAATGGCCAATAAATTTTTGCCAATTATTTAATCCGATTTCTATCTCTAAATTTTCTTCAGGTAAAATGTTTGATTTATATTGATAATGCCTATTGCCTAAATAAGAAAATTCTAAATTGCTTTCTTTTAAAACTGGCATATCTTTAGACAAATAAAGATTGATAGTTAAATTAGAAAAATCATGCCATAAGGCAGCTGGTTTTAAATAATATGTTAAGCTTCCCCATTTCATATCATCTATTCTATTAGGGCGCCCGCCTAAACGATATTTATAATTAATAATTATTTCTTTTTCTTCTAAAGGATTAAAATTGATATTAAAAGTTAAAGTTTGAACTTTATTATAATATTCATCATAATAATCTTTTTCTAATATTATATATTCCCAATCATTTGTCGTTAAATCATCATAAGAATTATAGTAATAAGTTTCTTTTATACAATCTACTTCTTTATCAGCTATTTTAATACTAATAGCTTCCCCTTCAATATTAGGTGATACAAACATAGAGGCTGTATTAATGTCTTCATTTTTAATGTTTTTTAAATTATAAGTAACCTTAATATCTGCTAAAGTATTAAGAATATTAATATCTAATGTTTCGCTTGTAACATCTATATCCCTACTTTTTTCAAATGAAATAGACGTAGCTATATCATCTAATAGTGGGGCAGCCATATTAGCTTTAACTGCGTTTGGACTAAATAACAAAATTATAATGCTTAAGAATATTATATAAATTTTTTTCATTTTTTTCCTTTCATTTAAATTTAACAGCCTTCTTCTATTTTTATTATATAATAAAGTTAATGTTATTGCAAAAAATAAAGATTATTATATAATTTATGATGGTGATTATTTATGAGTTTTGATGGTGTTTTTTTATCTAAATTAAAGAGGGAATTAGATGTTTTAAAAACAGGTAGAATTTCTAAAATTAATGACATTGCCGATAACAATTTTATTTTTACCGTTAGGGCAAATAGTCATAATTACAAATTGTTTTTAGGATTCAATGCCCAAACAAGTCGAATTCATTTAACGAATAAAGAATATATAAATAATCCTAATCCTAAAAATTTTACACTATTCTTGCGAAAAAATATTGAGGGTTATTTCATAAATGACATCTATCAATATAAAACTGATCGTATTTTAATCTTTGAATTAGTTGGTTATAATGAAATGAAAGATAGAACCAACAAACTCTTAATTTGTGAAATAATGGGTAAATTTTCTAATCTAATTTTAACAGATAACAATTATTTAATCCTTGATTCATTACATCATGATGGTGTTGGAGAATTTAATCGAATCATTATGCCAAATGTTAAATATATTTTTCCCCAAACTAATAAACTTAACCCCTATAATGATTTAAGTGATTTTGATTTTTCAACTTTAAATATGCCTAAAGATATTTTAACTAATTTTTTAGGTACATCTTATAGTTTTGCTAATCTGTGTTTTAAATCCGATGATATAAAAAACAATTTTTATAATTTGTTAAATGAAGCATATTTACCATCTATATATAAAGATAATAATGATAAACTAGATTTTTATTTTTATTCTTTAGAACCGATTAAAACTTACTCTGATTTATCTTCATTGTTAGATGATAACTTTTATAGTATTGAAAAAGAAAATCAAATTAAAAAGGAAAGTTCAGATCTAGCTAAATTTATTAAGCGACAAATCACAAAATATGAACAAAAATTAGAAAAATTAGCTGAAGAAAAAAGACAAGCTTTAGATTGTGATAACTATAAAATTTATGGAGAGCTTCTACTTCAAGCTCCTAATTTAAAGCTAAAAGATAAAAAAATATCAGTTTTTAATTATTATGAAAACAAAGAAGTTATAATTAATTTAGATGAAAAATATACTATATTAGAAAATAGTCAACGTTATTATAAAAAATATCATAAATTAAAAAAATCATTATCTTACATTGAAGAACAAACAAACATTTGTTTAAATGAAATTAAATATTTTAATTTATTAAATGATCAGCTCAATAGAGCTAATTTAAATGACGTTTTAGAAATGATAGATGAATTAAAAAAATATAAATACCTACCAGATAATTTCACTAAAACCACTAAAAAGAAAAAACCTAAATACCTAACTTATGAGCTCGGTAGTACTTTAATTTATGTTGGTAAAAACAATATTCAAAATGAATATATTACTCATAAATTGGCTAAACCTAATGAGCTTTGGTTCCATGTGAAAGATGGTAGTGGTAGTCATGTCGTATTAGCTAAAGAAAATGATATAACAGAAGCTGAAATTAGATGTGCAGCTATGTTGGCGGCTTATTATAGTTATGCTAGTTTAAGCTCTAGTGTGGCAGTTGACTATACTAAAGTTAAATTTATTAAAAAGATACCTGGACAAAAAGGGTGTTTTGTTAGTTATTCAAGACAAAATACCATCTATATTGATCCTGATAAAAAATATATTGAAACATTAAAGGTAATAAAATGAACGCTTATAAAAAATTTTCTTATTATTATGATGAAATAATGCAAACCTTAGAGTATGACCTTTGGTTAGAGTTTATAGAGCCTTATTTAAAGCCTAATGCTAAACTGTTAGATTTAGCTTGTGGAACTGGGTCTTTTCTAATGCTTGCTGTTAATAAAGGTATATCTTGTTATGGGTTAGATCTATCTGAAAGTGCAATTGAAATTGCCAAAGAAAAAGCTAAAATTAATCGTTTTAAAATTGATTATAAAGTTGCTGATATGACTAGTTTTAAATATGATTTTAAATTTGATGTCATAACTTGTTTTTTTGATTCGGTTAATTTTTTAGATAGTAAAACTAAAGTCAAAGACTTATTTAATTCTGTTTATGAACATTTAAATGTTGGTGGCTATTTTATATTTGATATTTTTAGTCCTTATATGATGAAAGAATATGAAGATAATCATTTTACAAACGATTATGATACATTTAAAATTGATTGGCAAACCAAAAAAATAAATTCTACAACCTTAAAACATGATGTTAAAATTACTGAAGATGATAATGTTTATAAAGAAGAATATTATGAATATTTCTATGATTTTAAAGACCTCGATTTTTCTAATTTTAGATTAATAAAAATAGCTGGTGATTTTAATGATGATCTTTTAGAGGAAGATGAAAGAATAATGTTTATATTACAAAAAAAATAAACAAGGCATAAGCCTTGTTTTTCTTTTAATTATAAGCTTTTTTAAGATTTAAATACATTGTTGTAGAATACTTCTACAAGCTTAACTAAATCACCTAAATCTTTAGTTGAACAAACTTCGAAATTTGAATGCATAGCTAGTTGTGGAAGTCCAATGTCCGCACTATTTATTGCTAGTTGACTTGTTAGTAATGCACCTAAGGTTGAGCCACCTCTTAAATCTCTTCTATTAGTATAAGCTTGTAAATTTAGCTTAGCTTTACTAGCAAGTATTTTAAGATAGCTTGCAGAAATTGAAGTTGTAGTATAACGATAGTTAGCATTATATTTTAAAACTACACCTTTACCTAAATATGGTCTATTATTTGGATCAAATAGTTCTGTATGATTAGGATTAACTGCATGAGCATTATCACAAGATAAAACAAAAGAATTATTTTTAACGATTAATTGTTCTTCATATGTATAAGATAAATTAGTCATAATTCTAGTTAATGTTTCCCTTAAATATGACGAATCTGCACCTTCTGAAGTCATACTACCTACTTCTTCGTTGTCAAAAGCAATATAAAAATTGAACACTTCATGATTCTCACTTTTAATGAACGCATCTAAAGTTGCATATACTGAAGCTAGGTCATCTATTTGGGGTGAAAATATAAATTCATTATTATACCCACCAAGTCTTGCTCTTTGACGATTAACTAAACATAAATCAAAATCTAAGATATCAGTATAACTTATATTTAATTCTTTGCTTAATATTTCTAATAATGACAAGCTTCCATCTATGCCTAATAAAGGAATAACATCAGTCTTTAAATTATATTCTACTCCCTTGCTAACTTTAGGGTCTAGATGAGGAGGAACACTAGGAATTATTAGTAAATCCTTATCGATATAAATAAATCTTTCTTCGATCTTATCTTCTTTTTTTATTAATATTTGGCCTGCAATACTTAATGGCTTATCATACCAACTAGACAAAATCGGACCACCATAAACTTCCGTATTTAGTCTAATGTAATTACCATCAGCTAATAAAGCTTGTGGTTTTATTTTAAATGTTGGTGAATCAACATGACTAACTACTAAATTTGAACCTAATAAGGTTTTTTTAGCAGGTGTAGTAAAGGCAATAATTGATCTTGAATTATGTTTTAGATAGTATTTTTTGTCATATTCTAAATTCCAATATTTATTATCTTCTAATTTTTGATAATTTTCTTTTAACAATATTTCTTCTATATTTAAGCAAGCATGATAATTAGAAACTGATTCACGCATAAAATTTAAAAAGTTAAGCATTTTCTACCTCTATTTCTGCCCTAATAGCTAAAGAATCATTTATATAGCCAGCAAAATGATATTTATTATCTATTTTTAGATATTTAACTTGTAAAATTTCTTTTTCTTTAGCTTCATGAATAAAATCTAGTTGAAAATTTAATATTTTTTCATTTTCTTTTAAGTCGATAATATTTAAAAATATTTCCATATATTTAGAATTATTCATATGTTTATTATGATCTAAATCACTAAATTTTACTTGGTGATTATAAACAGGGCCTGTCATTTCAATTTCATCTAATTTATTTAATTTTTCATAGATAATCTCATCTATGATTTCACCTTCATAATCAATATCTCTAGCGCGCTCTAAACGTCTAGTATTGCTATTTATA
The DNA here is from genome assembly GCA_949293265.1 of uncultured bacterium. Classification (GTDB taxonomy): domain Bacteria; phylum Bacillota_I; class Bacilli_A; order Acholeplasmatales; family Anaeroplasmataceae; genus CALUXS01. The sequence continues at coordinate 66,401 of CASFCK010000002.1, read as the reverse complement.
ACTACCCATAATGATGAACCAACTGCTACAATTTCATCTTTAGAATTCAACATTTTGTAATTACGAATAAAACTAACTCCTTTTTTAGGTTCTGGCCATGTTAAAACTTTAATTGTTTCACCTGGTAAAACATTACCTAAAACTGAGACTCTTTCTCTTGATACAACCCAATAATAGCCTTTATTTAGCATATCGGTAAAACCCATTTTCAACATACTTGCATGAATTCCCGCGACATCTTGAAATGAATCTAAAATTGAAGTTGGAGTGATTGTGTCATAACATGTAAAATCGTTAGTGCGCATTTTATAACTGGTTTCATATAATAATTTCATATTTCTAACCTATTGCATCTTTCATTTCCATTTTAATTAAGCGATTAAGCTCAACAGCATATTCCATTGGCAATTCCTTAGAAAATGGCTCAATAAAGCCCATAATTATCATTTCAGTTGCTTCATCTTCGCTTAACCCTCTACTCATTAAGTAAAACAGTTGATCTTCATTAACTTTAGAAACAGTAGCTTCATGTTCTATATACATTTCACTATTTTGACCTATATTGGTTGGGATTGTATCACTTTTAGAAATATCATCTAAAATTAAAGTATCACATTCAACATGACTTTTAGCATATTTAGCATTATTAACACAATTCACTAAACCACGATAATTAACAACACCGCCAGCCCGACATATAGACTTCGAAATAATATTTGAAGTAGTATGTTTACCAATATGAATCATTTTAGCTCCCGTATCTTGATATTGACCTTTAGCGGCAAATGCTATAGATACTGTAGTACCTTTAGAATAATCACCTTCTAAAATACAAGCTGGATATTTCATGTTTAGGCCTGAACCAACATTGCCATCTATCCATTCCATTAATCCATTTTCCATTACTCTAGCTCTTTTAGTAACTAAGTTTATAATATTATTAGACCAGTTTTGAACAGTTGAATAGCGACATTTAGCATTTTTTCCAACATATATCTCAACAACTGCCGCATGTAAACTATCTTTAGAATATATTGGGGCTGTGCAACCCTCAACATAATGTATAGATGCATCATCATCGACAATAATTAAAGTACGTTCAAATTGACCAACTTTTTCTGAGTTAATTCTGAAATATGATTGAACTGGCTTATCTACTTTTACTCCTTTAGGTACATAGATAAAAGAACCACCAGACCAGACTGCACTATTTAAAGCGGCATATTTATTATCAGTTTTAGGAACAATTGTACCAAAATATTTTTTGAATAATTCCGGATATTTTTTTAAGGCTGTGTCAGTGTCACAAAATATAACTCCAAGTTCATCTAATTCTTTAAGATTTTTATGATAAACAACTTCTGATTCAAATTGAGTAGATGTACCTGATAAATATTTAGCTTCAGCCTCAGGAATACCAAGTTTAGCAAAGGTATCTTTGATCTTTGTTGGTACTTTTTCCCAGTCGTTAACTTGGTCTTTAGTACTTTTTACATAGTATGTATATTCATCAAAATCAATACCAGATAAATCAGGACCCCATTTAGGATTTTGTAATTTTAAAAAGCTTTTATAGCTTTCTAAACGATAATTGAGCATAAATTGCGGCTCTGATTTAGCTGTTGAAATAAATCTAACGACATCTTCATTTAAACCTTTACCAGACGTTAAATAAGGATTTACTTCTGTTTTAAAGCCATATTTATAATCTTCAATTATTTTTTCATCATTCATTATCATCACCATCTTCTAAAGCTTTTTCACAAGCCTTCCAAGCTAGCGTAGCACATTTTATTCGCGCCGGAAATTGTGAAACGCCCTTATATGCTAATGCTTCTCCTAAAGCTTCCTCTTGTTCTTCTTTAATTTCATTTCCTTGAATAATCTCAAAAAAATCATTAATTAAAACTTTAGCTTCATCTACCTTTTTCCCAGCTAATGTTTCTGACATTACAGAAGCTGATGAACAACAAATTGAACATCCTGTTCCATCATGCTTAATACTTTTAACAGTTCCATCTTCAACTTTCACTTCAATTGTAACATCATCACCACATGAAGGATTATGTAAATGTACTTCTTTAAAGCCTTCTTCGTTAACTAAACCTTTATTACGAGGATTCTTATAGTGATCCATTATAACTTGACGATATAAATCTTCTAATTTCATATTAATCCTCCCTAAACATTCTAAAGAAATCACATGCTTCTTTTGTTGATTCTATAAATCGCTTTACATCTTCTTCATCATTATAAATATAGAATGAAGCTCTTAAAGTCCCTACTACATTTAAATGATGCATAACTAATTCTGCACAATGATGACCGGCTCTTAAACAGACATTATTTTTGTCATAAACAGAAGCGGCATCATGGGGATGACAACCTTTAATATTAAAACTTATTATACCGGTTGGAGAATCCAAATTATATATTTCGACATCCTCTAACTTTTTAAGTTCAGAAATAGCCAATTCTTTTAAATGTTTTTCATGTTCATAAACATTATTTAATCCTAGGTTTTGTAAATATTTAATTGCTTCTTTTAAGGCAATTACTTCAGCAATCATCGGTGTACCTGTTTCAAATTTGTAAGGTGCATCTTTATAACTCATATGAGTAGTATAGACATCTTCAGCCATATCACCGCCAAATTCAACAGGTGGTAACATCTCTAGTAATTTATGTTTTCCATACAAAACACCAACACCTGTAGGTCCCATTAATTTATGGCCTGAAAAAGCCAAAAAATCACAATCTAAATCTTTAACATCAACTGACATATGCGGAATACTTTGAGCAGCATCAACAATCACAATTGCTCCAACATTATGAGCTAATTTAATTATTTCTTTGATTGGTGTTACATAACCTAATACATTTGATACATGAGTTAATGCGACTACTTTTGTCTTATTTGTTAAAACTTTTTGAAAATTTTCTACTGTTATTTGGTTGTTTTCTAAAGGAACATATTTGATTTTACAATTTTTCTTTAAAGCTACATTTAGCCATGGCATTTGGCTAGAATGATGTTCTAATTCTGATGATATAATTTCATCACCTTCACTTAAAAAATTAAATCCATAACTTAAAGCAACTAAATTTAGAGCGTCTGAGGCTCCTCTTGTAAAAACTATTTCATCGCTTTTAGCATTGATGAAATTAGCTACAACATCTCTTGTTTCTTCATACATATTTGTTGCTTCATAAGATAATTTATAAACTCCGCGATGGACATTAGTACCATTATATGCCATATAGTTATATATTGATTCATTAACCGGGTTTAATTTTAATGCTGATGCTGCACTATCTAAATAGCATAAATCCTTATATTTATCATATACTAAAAAATCTTTTCTTATTTTTTTTACATCAATCATATTTTTATTCTCTTTTCTAGTTCTTCACTAATATCAGTTTTAATATCAGTTGGAAGAACATCTAAAATCGGATTAATTAAAGCCTTAACTAACAATGATATAGCTTCATCTTTAGTTAAACCTCTACTCATTAAATAAAATAATTCATCATCATTAATTTTACCAATAGCTGCCCCATGATAAGCAAAAACGTCATTTTCATCTATTAATAAAATTGGCAATGCACTTATTTTAGCAGTATCATTAACGATAATTCCTTTAGCTAATTGACGACAATAAGACTTAGCCATTTTATTTAAAATATGGCCTGTTGTTTCATATTTAATAAAAGCATCCCCTAAAGCAATTGCTAAATTGGTTATATTAGATCTAGTTTGTTTAGCGTTATGAGATATATTTTGTTTGAAAATAAAACTTCCTTTATTTCCAACTGTTAAAGTTTTACCATCAAAAATTGCATTTTCACCTGTTAATAAAACTTCTAAATTATCATCAACATTATTGAGATTAATATTAATATAACTTAATTTTGATCCGCTATTTAATATGAATTTTCTTTTACTAATGTTTTTTAAAGCAATATAAGTTAATTCTTCATTTTCGGCTAATTCATAAAAAACATCAGAATTAGTTTCTTCAATCACAATTCTATTCATTACCCTTACCTGCGTGAGCACATGAACCTAATATAGCATGAGTTCTTGTTTCTTCTTCATCTTCTATTTCTAGACCTAATTCATCTTTAACCCAATCATAGCCTTCACGATCTATTTTTTCAATTAACTCATGACCACCAGTCATAACGATTTTACCATTAATCATAACATGAACAAAATCAGGTTTAATATAATCTAATAGTCTTTCATAGTGAGTTATTAATAAAACGCCTAGGTTTTCATTAACCATATCATATACGTTTTCTCCAACTATTCTTAAAGCATCAACGTCTAACCCTGAATCTATTTCATCTAATATGGCAAATTTTGGCTCTAACATTTTCATTTGTAAAATTTCATTACGCTTTTTTTCTCCACCTGAAAAGCCTTCGTTTAAATAACGATGAGCTAAATCATCAGGCATTTTTAAATCTTTACAAGCTTTTTCATATTTGCGGATAAAAGAAAATAAATTTATATCCTTGCCAGTACAAGCCTTCATGGCTTGTCTTACAAAATCTGAATTTGTTACACCGCTAACTTCTTCTGGATTTTGATAAGCTAAAAATATACCTTTTCTAGCTCTTTCATCAACTTTTAAAGATAATATTGATTCATTATCAAATAAAATATCACCACTAGTAACTTGATAATTTTCTTTACCCATTACAACTGAAGCAAGCGTAGATTTACCTGTACCATTAGGACCCATAATCGCATGAATTTCACCGGTTTTAATTGTTAAGTTTAAACCCTTTAAAATTTCTTTTTCCGGTACTTTAACATATAAATCTTTTATTTCTAATACATTTGTCATATTTTCCACTTCTTTCCTTGCAAATTATACAATAATAAGAATTAAATTGCTAGCAATTATACCTATAAAATAAGCTGTCTTTTATAGACAGCTATAGTTTGTTTATTTCTTCTTTTAGAATAGTTAGGTAATCTAATCCCATTAATAAATTTTGATTAGATAGACTATTATTTTTAATTATTGTATGTATTATCTCAATTGCTATTTTTAAGGCTTCATAAGCAGGATATTTTTTTTCTAATAAACCCATTAATAAGGCACTAAAGATATCACCAGTACCATGAGGATAATAATCTATTTTATTTTTACCATAAAAATATATTTCATCTTTCTTCTTATCATAAAGATAAGCACCATATAAATTTGCTTCATAAACACCGGTTAATACCACTATTTGCGGACCTAATTCAGCTAAAGATTTAAGTGTTTCTTTAGGTGCTAAAGCCTGACCTAAAATCATTTTAGCCTCAAACAAGTTAGGTGTTATAAGATAAGATTTTTGAATCAATGGTAAAATTTGTTTAGTGTAATTATTATCAATACCTTTATAATATCTATCATTATCACCTAAGATAGGATCAAAATAGATTTTAGTATTAGAAGCATAATCGATTAGGCTTTTAATATTTGTTTCATTTACTAAATAGCCTAAATAAATAGCATTATATTTAATATTTAACTTTTTAAATATTTTTAATGTTTCGCTTAGAAAATGACTAGTATCTTCTTTAACAACATCTTTAAATGCCAGATTAGTAGAAAATAGACTAGTTGGTAAAATATCCGCATCATAGCCTAAAATGTTTAATGTAGATGCGTTTAGTTGGATTGCTGCTTTACTAGTAACGCATAAGTCATTACATATTAATATTCTTTTCATTTTACGACAATATTGATTATTTTATTCTTAACGACGATTATTTTAACAACTTGCTTATCAGCAATAAATTTTAATGTTTTTGGATCATTTAAGGCTAATTCTTTTATTTTAGCTTCGTCTTCATCTTTATTAACTAGCAATTCACTTCTTAATTTGCCGTTAACTTGAATCATCATTTTAACTTCTGTTTTTTCTAATTTAGCTAAATCATAAGTAGGCCAAGTTTCATAAGCTATAGTATCTTTATGACCTAGTGTTTCCCATAACTCTTCACAAATATGAGGGGCAATACAAGCTAACATCTTAATTAAGCCTTCAAGATATGGTTTATAAATTTCTTTAGCTTTATAACAATCATTAACAAAAACCATCATTTGTGCGATTGCGGTATTAAATTTTAAAGCTTCAAAATCTTCTGTTACTTTTTTTACTAATCTATTATAAGTTTCATCTAATTCTTCTGAATTATTCATAGTTATTTTTGTGCTATATTCTTCATCATTTACTAATCGCCAAACTCGATCTAAAAATTTCTTAGCACCGTCAACGTTTTTAGAAACCCAAGGTAGGCTCGCTTCTAGAGGTCCCATAAACATTTCATATAATCTTAATGAATCAGCGCCATAGTCTTTAACCACATCATCAGGATTAACTACATTACCGCGTGATTTGGACATTTTTTCGTTGTTTTCACCAAGTATTAATCCTTGATGAACTAACTTTTTAAATGGTTCGGCTACTGGTGATAATCCATTATCATATAAGAAACGAGTTAAGAAACGAGAATATAATAAATGCCCAACCGCATGTTCACTACCACCAATATATAAATCTACAGGTAACCAATGTTTAAGCAGTTCATAGTCCGCAAAATTATTATCGTTATTTGGGTCAATATAACGCATAAAATACCAAGATGAAGCCGCACTACCAGGCATAGTATTTGTTTCTCTATAACCAACTTTACCGTTAACTTTTACCTCTTGCCATTCTTTATTGTTTGCTAGTGGACTTGTACCAGGAACTAGCGGTTTATAACTTGAAACATTTGGTAAAATTAAAGGTAAATCTTTTAAATCTAATGCTTTGTCACCATCATTAAAATGAATGATTGGAATTGGTTCACCCCAATATCTTTGTCGAGCAAAAATCCATTCTCTTAATTTGTATTGTACTTTTTTATTACCGATTTTATTTTCTTCTAAATAGCTTATAATTTTATTGATCGCTTCTTCTTTATTTAAGCCATCTAAGAATGAAGAATTAATATGTATACCATCTTCAGTATAAGCTTCTTTAGAAATATCTCCGCCCTCTAAAACTTGAATTATAGGTAAATTATGTGATTTAGCAAATTCATAATCTCTTGTATCATGAGCCGGAACAGCCATTATCGCTCCTGTTCCATAGCTACTTAAAACATAGTTAGCTATATAAATTGGAATTAATTTATTATTAACTGGATTAATTGCATATGCCCCTATAAAGACACCTGTTTTTTCCCGTTTATTATCAGTTCGATCTTGTTCAGATATTTTTGCACTATGAGTAATATATTCTTTTACTTCTTCTATTTTTTCTTTGGAAGTTATTTTTAAAACTAATTCATGTTCAGGCGCTAAAACACAGTAAGTTGCTCCAAATAAAGTATCAGGTCTTGTTGTAAAAACAACAAAATCATAGTTTGTATTGGCAACTTTGAAAACGACATTAGCTCCAACTGATTTACCAATCCAATTTCTTTGCATATCTTTAGTAGATAATGGCCAATCAATTTCATCTAAACCAGCTAAAAGTTTATCAGCATATGAAACAATATCGATTGACCATTGTTTCATATTTTTCTTAACAACCGGAAATCCGCCTCGTTCGCTCTTGCCATCTACTATTTCATCATTAGCTAAAACTGTTCCTAATTCTTCACACCAATTAACTGGCATATCTAGATTTTTAGCTAAACCTTTTTTAAATAGTTCTGTAAATAGATATTGCGTCCATTTATAGTATTTTGGATCACAGGTAGCTAATTCCTTCGACCAATCATAAGAAAAGCCTAACATTTTAAGCTGACGTTTAAATGTTGCAATATTATGATATGTAAAAGTTTCCGGATGATTTCCTGTATTAATTGCATATTGTTCAGCCGGTAAACCAAAGGCATCCCATCCCATTGGATGTAATACATTGTATCCTTGCATTCTTTTCATTCTTGCCATAATATCAGTAGCTGTATAACCCTCAGGATGTCCTACATGTAATCCTTGTCCTGAAGGATATGGAAACATATCTAATACATAGTATTTAGGCTTAGAAAAATCATAAACATCAGTATAAAATGTATTATGTTGATCCCAATATTTTTGCCATTTTTCTTCAATAGACTTAAAATCATAATTTTTCATCTCGTTACCTCTTTCTTATAATGCTAGGTTTTGTAATTTCACCTTTTTTAAAGTTTAGATAAGCAAATATAATTGAATTTATAATAAATATTCCTATGCTTAATATATAAAATATAACTAGATTAGGATTATTTAATTTCGCATAAACAAATAATAATAATGAACCTAATATAATATATGATATCAATGATGCTTCATCATATTTTCTAGCTTTATAGTCTATTTTTTTAATATTTAAAAATAATATCAAAAATAAACTTATAAAGGGAAAAATTATAAATAAAGAACTTGTTAATATATAATAGGCTAAATTATTAAACTTAAAATAAATTAAAACACCTATATTTATAAATAACAAAATACTCATAATAAGTATAAATATAAAATTAATTTTTTTCACAAAACCACCTATAATTATATACCTTTTCAAGGCTTGAAAAAAGAGATTTTTAATCTCTTATTTCTTTGTTTTTAGTATAGCGATAAATCATATAGATTAAAATTGTTCCTACAACAAATAAAATAGCACCTATAATTATTTCTAAAACAAAATGTGAACCTGGATTTAAATAGACTTCATACATTTCTGGGTTATAGAACATAACGAATAAATTACCTATACATAAACCAATTATTAAATAATAGAAACCTGTTTTATAATTAATTAAACAACGATTTATAAATTTAGAAATTGTTATAACACCAATCAAAGCGCCAACCACAATCAATATATAAATTAATAATAATTGATGGTTTTCAAATATTAATTCTAAACTTACATTATCTAATAAAACTTTATATAGGCCAAAAGATAATAATATACTTGTTGCACTAAGACCTGGTATTAATTGAGTTAGTGATAAAACAACCCCAATTAATATAGCTACAAAGTAAAAATAAAGTGGGGGATTATTAACTAAATATGACATATCTATCTCAAAATAGATTGAAATAAAACTAATTAAAACCGGAATAATAAATCCTATTACAACATTTAAAAAATAAATATTTTTAAACTTTTGCCCTTTAACTTCATCTAAAACACTAGGCATTCCACCAAGCATTAAACCGGCAAAAAAGAAAACTACTGCTATCATAGATATTTCTACAACATATCTAATCGTAAAGAAACCACCAATAAAACCAATTAGGCCGCCAATGGCTAAAGGAATCAAAAATAATAAGCTTTTCTTTTTAAAAATATGGGCTAATGACGCCATTAATTTATCATATAGTTTAAAAATGATCGCAATTTGGGCACCAGATAAGCCAGGTATAATTATTGCTAAACCGATAAAAACGCCTAATATTAAAGATTTAAATGTATTATTACTCTCCTGCATTTATATCCTCCCTAAAAGAATGAATAATATCTTCAATAACCATATCATCATTAACATAATAATGATGATTAACTATTTCTTCATGCCATATTCCTTTTTCAACATATAAATAATCCTTAAGCCCAACAATTTTGAATTCAAAATTACATGTCGGTAAATTTAATTCGAGTTCATAATAATTATCATAAACTTTATCTAATTTAATAGCCTTATTTTCTTGCCAATCATATAAATTAGATACTAGATATAAATCTCCCTTTATTTTTGGTAATACTACCGCATATATTTTAATTTTATGATTAATCTTTCTTTTCCTTTCTTTAATTAATCCCTCTTTTATTAAGCTTGGAATTGATTGGTAGGCATATTCTTGATTAAATGCTTTGTTATTAATCTTTTTAGGATGATATTCTAAATCTTTTAAAACTAAATTAATTAATTCTTTAGCATAGCTCAAAGTCCTCTTACCCTTAATCTTTAAAGATAGCGGACATTCTTCATAACTTTTTTTATTTGCTTCATTACCAATCTTATACTTAGGGATAATAGAATTAGGATCTAAATTTAAATAAAGTGTTAATGTATTACCTCTAATGGTTAAAATAGCTTTTTTCTCTCTTTTGTAACTAAAAGAATCATATTGCCAACTAATTCTACTTCTTAAACCATTATAACTTAGCAATTCTTCTTTTATTTCTTTATACATATCTTTAGTTTTTTTGTTTGTTCTAATGCAACGCGCTTTAAAAGATTGATTATATGTAATTTTATAATTTGTTTTTTGCATAAGCGTACCTCTAAATTTCTAGACTAACAATTTTGTTCATAAACATAAATTTACCATATATATTACTATTATTAGCACTTTGAAACATTGTAATATAACGATTATTATCATAATCTAAACCACTGATTAAACTTGGAGCTTTAAATGCTTCATCAGCATTTTCTATAGTCAAAATATAACTGTTTTCACTAATGGTTAAATCAGTTTTTTCATAGATATAAATAGATGATGGATTAAATTTACCATTTTGTTTGATGGTAATAACATTATCTGAATCAATAGCAAAACCATCTATTTTATAATCAATATTATAGCAATTTAATACAATTAAATTATTCGTAAATAATGAATTTACTGAGTATTCAGATATTAATGTACCCTCATTTGTGTAACTAGTAATATATAATAAATCATCACGCATAGTTGAAGTATCATTTTTATCAACATATAAATATTTAGCTTCAGATGCTAATTTTATTTGTTGACTAATCGCAACTATATTTTCTTCAACTATATAATTTTCGGTTTCATTGTTTAATTTAATTATTGAATCTAAATTTATTAAATATAAGTTATTTTCAGTAGAAACAACTAAATAATTCCCAATTGTACAAATACCTGTATATACAGATTCAATCAAATTATTATCATTATCTTTTAATGTAAAATAAACATCATCCATATTAGGTCTAATCATATAAATGACACCTTTATTATCTTTTGTACTACCACAAGTAAAATAAAATGTCTTATCACTTATAACATAAGAAGTCAAGTCATAAGGCGTATAACCAGAACCCAAGCCACCATTATTAGCGACTTCATCAGATATTGTATAATACTTTTCATACATTATTCTCTTACCTATATTAAGAGAAATAAAAATTAAAGCAAAAATAACTAAAATCCCTAAGACAACTATTAAAAAAACTTTAAATAACTTTTTCAATATATTACCAACTTTCTATATGAAATCCTTAATATAGTAATCTAAATAAATATTCCAACTTGGAAAATCATGGGGATAATTATTAGTCCAATAATAAACATTATGTGGTATTTTTTTATTATTAAGGGCTTCTTCAAGTTCTTTAGTTTCTTTTAAACTTTCTTCTTCATATGCACCACTTGAAACAACTATTAATATTTTTTTATGTCTTAAATATTCAATATAATTTTCATCTTGCAATAAATTTATTTGGTCTAACGGACTATTATAAAATGCTAATTCATCATAATAATCATTGATAAAATAAGTTATCTTATATATACCAGACATAGCAAATACTCCAGCAAATAATTTAGGTTGTCTAATAACCATATTAAGAGCTTGAAAGGCACCAAAAGACATACCTAATGTATAAGGGAGACTCTTAAATTGGTATTCATTCATAACGCTAGGATAAAACTCATTAATTATATAATTATAATAATCTTCTTGTTTTTCTAATCTCTTGCGTTTATCCCAACTAGCAAAATTAGATAGTGATTCATAATCAATATTATCAACAGCTATTAAACAAATTTTTCCACTTTCTATTAAGTAACTAAGTGTCGCAACAACACCTTTGTCGAAAGCCTCATAAAATCTATTATATTGAGTTGGAAAATAAATAAATGGCACACCTGTATCACCATAAACTACATATTCCATATCACGATTTAAAGAATAGCTATACCATTTATGGTATTTTGTTATCAAAATAACACCACCTTAATTAAAAAAAATAGCTTTATTTAACTATTTAATTATCTTTATTTTATCATATTTTTTTACATATTTACAATTAAAAACAGATTAATCTAAAGAAAACGTTTAATTTTTGTCTTATTAACGCTAATTCTTTCTAAAATATTAAGGTTATGAGGATTATTTTATAAATAGTTCTTTAAAATAATAGTCTTTTCTCTATTATTTTTAATTTATAAAAAGCAAATAAAAATTAAAAAATGCCCGATTTCTCGGACAAATATTAGTTATAGCATGTCTAATGACAACTATAATAATACGGTTTCATTTTTTAGTGGGTAGATTCATTTGTTTGCAACAGGTTTTAAATGAGTTCATTATGTATGAACGATAACTGTTTATAGTAAAATTTGGACAGTTTTCAATTACATATAAAAAGTCACATGCCAAATAAGACAAGTAGCTTTAGTAATTATCAATTAAGCAAGAACGACTCTAGGCGGTATACCAGCCCTACTATCAAAAAATGCTAACATCCTTTCATTTATAAATCTAGGTTCTATTTCCTCAATCGTAGTAACTTGTTTAACAAAAAGTAAATCATCACTATTCAATGTCTTTGAAATACACAATTTTCCTTCTTCAAACCATATTAAACCACTATCAAATAATTTATGATGATTCTCACATAGCCAAATACCATTATCACCATCAACAGCCAATTTAAATTTAGCTGAAAAATCTAAGTCATGTCTTTTTCTTATATCTGCAACAGGATATATATGTGCAGCTTGAATAATTCGTTCTATCTTACATCCACATAAAGCACATTTCTTTTCACCATCAAATTTCGATAATAAGTTGTAAATAAATTGTGGGCTACGCAAATTATCTTTAACTGCATCGCTATCATCTCCATCAAACTGATATGAATCATCTAAAACATCAATATCATAATTACCATATAGAGAGGAATATTTAGTTATTGCTTTTTTATCTTGTTCGCTTATTGCTGTCGACTCATTATCAAGTATCTGGAAAAGTTTTACTGGTTTATCTGTTATTGCGGATATTGCAAAACATAATAAAGTTGTTTCTTTTTGATTTGCTCCAAATGTTTTACCATAAATATGATAATAGTCGCCTTCATCAGTAATATATGTGGATTTATTCCCAGAATTTGTTTCTCTTAATGTGTTACGAGCTTGAATAACATCTTTGACAGTACTATATTCTTTTAATACTGTATGTTCTAATCCAAAATCAGGATTGGCGAATTTTATCCCTATGGTTTTCATTACTCTATAAAAGAATAACATATACTTAGTTTCATTATTTCCATTAAATGGCAAAAAATAGAACCAAAACGAGGTTTTCTTCTTTTGATATTTTGATTCAGATAAATAAATAGACAATGCAGTAGGAATACTTTGAATCTGATAATTTCTTCCTCTAACATCTCCGGTTTGAGATAAGTTAATATAGTGTATTTCATTAGAGGTTTCTAATAATATTAAACGGCCTTTATTTCTTTCCTCAATCCATTCAACATCATAATCTATCGTATTTAAAAGTCTTTTTGATATGTCATTTAATATGTTTGCTGTTAAAAAAGTATCGTAGCAAGGCGATGCATTTTGTGCACCAATTCTCTTAATTTTGAATTTTGGCTTCATAAGTTATTAGAACCTCCTTTCTGCCCCTGATAGTAATTTCTTTTACATTTGCGCAATTAGAAATAATCCAATTCTTTAAATAAACATTTTCCTTTCCTTTATAATCCAAAATATTTGAAATTAATATCTTGCAACATTTGTTTTTTATTGAATCTAGAAAAGATATCAATCTCTTTTCCTCATTATTTCCCCAACCATTGAATCCCCTCTTTCCATCATTGTAACTTCCTAAAGTAATTAGATATGGTGGGTCTATATAAACAAGACAATTTTCATCAATAATATCGATATATTCTGAAAAATCTTTTGATTGAAATGACACATTTAATTCTTTTAATCTTGAGGAAAATGTAACTATTTTTTCTTTTATGCTTTCGTTATATCCGCTTTCACCTATAGGGTTATTGAATTCATATTTTGAATTAAACCTAATCTGTTGTTGAAATCCATATAATATTAATGTATACAAATAAATTAATTTGTCTTCTTTGTATTGAAGTGTTTTGTTATACTCATTTCTATAATTAATATATTTTTCCTGTCCATGTTTAGTTAATTCGTATTTTTTTATTATAGCGTCTATTTTTTTTAATAAGATTACGGTGTCTACTTTTTTAAACATCTCAACTAGATTTTTAACAAGAAAATTAACATCATTATAGATATACGAATTAAAGCCATAACCATTAATTCCAACATTGAATCCTCCGGCCATTAGATCAATCAAAGTATGCTTTGTATTTAATTCTGGCTTTATATAATTAACAACATTTGTTTTACCACCCATATAATTTAATGGACAATAGTATTCAACCTCATTTTTTGGCTTTTTTTCAACATAAAAGATGTATTCATAATGTTCATCGGTTGAGATTGTTTTATAATTTCGGTATTTTTTATAATTTATTTCTATTTGCTCAAACGTTTCTTCCTTTCCGTATCTTTTTAAAACATTTGAAATATATTCCTTTGACATAATTCCATCAGAACTATAACTCATTAATATATGTTTTGCTTTTGTGTTTTTAATGACTTTTTCAAATTCGACTTCAACATGATACTTTTTTGACCAATTGTCTGACACGCCATCAAAATGTCTTCCTCCAGTTATACCAACTATTTGTGGATTATCATTTTTTATTAATGTCTCCAATAAATGATATTGTACTGAATATTTATTTTTCGTATATGGAGGGTCAAGATACAAAATATCACAATCAACATCACTAATTATTTCGTTTAAATTATTATTATATGTTTTTAAAACAATTGGTTCATTGTCACTATTAGTAGTTTCTATTTTTAAAAATTTAATTTCTTTTATTGCTCTAGGGTCCCAAGTTTTTAAATAGGCACCATAAACACCAGCTATGTTGGCAACTTTAGAGACTGATTCTAATAGACAACCTAATAAGTAGGAATATTCATCATCAGATATCAAATTGTTGTTTTTCCATTCTTCAATTTGTTCTCTAAAATAATCGATTCTTCCAGCATTATAGTCACTAAAATACATTCTACCCGACAATTGCGGAGCATAATTTTGTGAAAAAAATCCTATTCTAGTTTCGCTATTGTTATTAAAGTATTCAAAAGGATTAAAGTCTAAATTTTCAAAATTACATAATTGACTTATAATTCTACCTTTTGAAAATGTAGTAGCTAATAATAAATTATCGTTTAATATAATATTAAAATAATTTTTAACTGCATCTGAGACAGTTCCTGTTCCGCAAAACGCATCAAAGAAAGAATATCGATTATTTAGAAGCCCCTTTCTATCTATTAAATCTACTATTTCACTTACAATTGATTCTTTATTTCCTAAATATCGCATTATTCATTTACCTCTTTCAATTCGATATTGTTTTCTTTACAAAGCTGCACTATTTGCTTTCTAGCAACTGTTGTTGGTCTATTAAGACCGTTTTCCCATCTATTGATTGAGGTAAAAGAAACGCCAAGCATTTTTGCAAATTCTGCTTGGGTCATAATTAACTTATCTCTTAAGTCTTTTACTGCTTTTTGATAATCAATCATATGAGACCTCCATTTTTGATTAGTGAGGTCTTGAAGTATCAAATTGTATACGTTTTGATACCTCAAATGTTTTCACTAATTTTCCATAATTATATCACATATTTTCCAAAAAATCTCTGTTTATGGCAAATAAAACGTACTTTTTTCTGTACTTTTATCAATTCCAATAATTTATACATTTTTATATTGTGTTTGATACTTCTTTTTTTATTGCTTATTACTTGATTAATCTTCCGTTTTATAGATGTATATAATACGGAGGTGATTAAGTTGATTTATGCTTATATTAGGGTTTCAACTAAACAACAAAATATCGATAGGCAGTATGTAGAAATTAAAGATTTTGGAGTAGATGATAAATTTATCTATGTAGATAAAGAGTCAGGTAAAGATTTTGATAGGACTAATTACAAAAAGCTTATTAAGAAATTAAAAAAAGACGACCTACTAATTGTTAAATCAATAGATCGTTTAGGTAGAAATTATCATATGATACTTGAGGAATGGGCTCATATTACAAAAACAATAGGTGCCGATATTAAAGTACTTGATATGCCTTTACTTGATACAAGAATTGAAGGTAAAAACTTAGTTGGTAAGTTCATAAGTGATATCGTTCTTCAAGTATTATCATTTGTAGCTGAAAACGAAAGAACAAATATTAAGCAAAGACAAATGGAAGGAATCAGAATCGCAAAAGAAAAAGGTGTTAAGTTTGGTAGACCAAAAGTAGTCACGCCACCTAACACCAATGATATATTAGATAGATATATAAATCATGAAACAACAAATAGTGAAGCAGCATCACTTATAGGAGTATCTAGAGGTACGTTCTTTAGATTGGTTAGAGAACATAAAAAAATGAAAAACTAGACAGTTTAAATACTGCCTAGTCTCTCATATGTTTCTTTACTTATTCTTTTTGTTTTTCATTAAGTTCCAATAATGGTCTTTATATTTACTAGAACAGAATCTTTTTTGGCGATGTCCTTTAGTTTGAATTAAGAACTTTGAACACATAGGACAAAATGATTCAGGATGACTACTCTTAAATCTATTATAAATAGTTTTAGCTGTAGACTCATTTACTCCTAAGATTCTTGAAATCTCACTATAGGATTTTCCTTCAATTTTAAGCTTAATAACTTCTTCTTTAACCATATAACTTACCTCCTTCAATAGATAAGGGACAAAAATCTTCATTTTGAACACTTTTTTCAAAAATTTTTTATCAATCCAATAAAAAAGGGGGAATAATTATTAAAAATAAACCTATTTATAAAAAAAATATGTTATTTACACGAATGACACGAAATGTGAGCAATGGTGTACCTATCATGTGAAAATACACTAAAGCTTTTTTATGAAGTTGAATCAATCCAATACAATGCAATAAAAAACTAGGCAATTTTACTAATAACGGGACTTGAACCCTACCAAAAATGCCTAAAAATAAAGAAAAAGTGCTAATTTGAGCATAAAATCTCGAATTAGCACAGTTGTTTCTTAATGGTACGGGTGACAGGACTTGAACCTGCACGCCGGGGGCACTAGGTTCTAAGCCTAGCGCGTCTACCATTCCGCCACACCCGCATAGCGAATGTTATTATAATACATATATTACAGAATGTCAATTAATTTTTTTAATGAATCCAATATTACAGCATGGCTCAAAGTCATTATTTTTTTTATAAACAAAACCAATTAGATAAATATCATTTTCATTAATTATATCTTTTATCTCTAAATATAAATTATTAAAAATTACAAATGGTAGTGTAGCAGTATCATCATATATTTCGCCTTTCAATATATAACCATTTTTACTATTTTTTAAATCTAGATTAGTGAATTTTATGACTGCTATTTCTTTTTTATTTAATATTATGTGATTTAATGATGTGGCATTATTATTTAAACGATAAGGTTTAATTTCTATACTAGGATCATAAGCTATATTAAAACCTAAAACCTTTTTTTCCATTGAAATCAAATAAGGTAAGGA
Source organism: uncultured bacterium (assembly GCA_949293265.1). Lineage (GTDB taxonomy): Bacteria > Bacillota_I > Bacilli_A > Acholeplasmatales > Anaeroplasmataceae > CALUXS01. Next base: position 48,719 of record CASFCK010000002.1, on the reverse strand, counting down.
ATAATCCTCTTCGTCAATTTTTAGATCTTCTCCTAATAAGCTGTCAATCAAATTAGCCTCTTTAGAATTATGTTCTATCAAGTTTTTAATATTTGGATTAAATAAATTAAAAGCTCCAGCATAAACTAAATTAGCAACTTGGGCTTCTGATATGTTCACCCGACTTAAAAAGTCATTATAGCTTTTAAACAAGCCGTTTTTCCTTTCTTCAATTATCATTTCAGCTGTTTGTTGGCCGATTTGTTCAATACAAACTAAAGGTAAATATAATTTATTATTTTTAAACCTAAATTTAGTTGTTGATAAATTAATATCAACACCACAGATTGCCAAATTATGTCTTTTAGCATATTTTAAATAATCTTGCATAGTGTTAGTAGCTCCTATGACATTATTTAATATATTAGACATAAAATTACCAAAATAATGTACTTTTAAATAAGCCATTTCATAACAAACTAAGGCATAAGCTACACTATGAGCTTTATTAAAACCATAATTTGCAAATTTAACAATTAAATCAAAAATTGTATTAGCTAAATTAATGTCATATTTATTCTTTTGGCAACCAAGAACAAAATCTTTTCGTAAATGTTCCATTTGGTCTATGTCTTTATTAGAAATTGCCCTTCTTAAAATATCAGCTTTACCAAGGGAATAATTAGCAAATTTATAAGCAATTTGCATAATTTGTTCTTGATAGACAATAATACCATAAGTTTCAGCTAATATTGGTTCTAAATCTTTATGTAGATATACAAACTTTTTACCATGTCTACGGGCTATAAATTCATCTATATTATCCATAGGTCCTGGCCTATACAATGCTAAAACAGCAACTAAATCAGTAAATTTTGTTGGTTTTAATTTAGTTAAAACTCTTCTTATTCCACTTGACTCTAATTGAAATACACCCAATGTATCCGCTTTTTGAAGTAGTGTATATACCATTTTATCATCTAAGGGAATATTTCTAAAATCCATTTGCTTCATTTTAATTTCATCTAAAACATTAGCTATGATGGTTAAATTTCTAATTCCTAAAAAATCCATTTTTAATAAACCTAGATTTTTTAAATCATTATATTCTAATTCAGTTTGCAATAAGTTATTAACTTTATTTAATGGCACTATATTCCTTAAATCAGGTCCAGATATTATAACACCAGCCGCATGAGTAGATATGTTTCTAGGCATACCGTCTAAGCGTTTAATGATATATAATAAATTATATATATCTTCTTGATATTTATACATTTCAACTAAGTCATCTATTTTGTTATTAGCAAGCATATTACTTAATTCTTTAATTCTTTTTTCTTCTATTTTGTAAACTCTTGCAACATCTCTTAAACTACTCTTATAAGAAAATGTTCCAAATGTGTTAATGCTTGCTACATGATACTTGCCATATAAATCAGCTACATAGGCAATGACCTCATCTCGTTTATTATCAGGAAAATCGGTGTCAATATCTGGCATACTAATTCTTTCAGGATTTAAAAAACGTTCAAATAATAAATTATAATCTAATGGACATATTTCTGTTATTCCTATTGCATACGCGACTAGAGATGATGCAGCACTTCCTCTACCTGGCCCAACATAGATGTTTTGTTTTTTAGCCCATTTAATAAAGTCCCAGACGATTAAAAAATAATCGGCAAAATGCATTTTGTTAATTATATTAAGTTCATAATTTAGTCGTTCTTGATATTTTTTTAAATTTACATTTTTATTAGCTAATCTTTTTGCTAACCCTTTATTTGCTAGAGTAATTAGGAATTGTTCGCTATTATCTAGCGGATATTTCGGTAAGGCTTTTTCTTTATTTATTTGATAGTTGATTTTATTTACTAAGTTATCAGTATTAATAAATAATTCTATCCATTCAGCAATAAAACTTTGTTCAGCTTGAAAAAAAGAAAAATCACCTTCTTCTTTTTCTGTATTATTACCTATTTTTAAGAGTGTTTCATAAACTATTTCATCTTCTTTAGTTAAATATTTTAATTGATGAATATATACACTTAAAACCCCTATATTGCGGGCTATTGCTAAGGCATCTAAATTAATTTTGTTATAACTATTTACTTGATAACTAATTCCTAAATAAAAATTTGGAAATTTTTCTTTATAATAATTTAATTTACTAATAGCTTCATCAGGCAATGAAACTAAACTACGCATTAAAAAAGACTTACTAACAACTAAAATAAAGGCGATATTGCCTGCTAGTGATTGCAATAAATCAATGTTTAACTCATTATTATTTTTAGCTGTTTCTATTTGAAATAATGCTTTTAATCCTTCGTTATTTAAAGGATATAATAAAAATAAGTCTGTATCTAAATTATTATTTACTACTAATTCTAAACCAATGATCGGCTTAATATTAGCTTCTAAACAAAGTTTATAGAATTTATAAAAACCATATAAGTTGCTATCAGTAATACTTAAGTAATCAAATTTTAAGTTTTTGGCTAGTTCAACATATTCTTCAATTTTTACGGCATTCTTTAAGAGATTATATTCAGTTTGACCATATAAAAAGCCTCGCAATTTGATCACTTCCTTTGAAGCTTATTTTAACACAATTATTATTATTTAGATAGCTTAATTGGCAATTTTATTTCTTCTTTTAGTAATAATTTTATACACTATAAATCCACAACTACCTAATACTAATAATCCTATTAATATTATATTTAAATAATTAGTAACATCTTTTTCATTATCAATAACTTCTACTTTCATATAAGCGTTACTAAATAAATTTGAACTATTATGACAGGTAACATTCAAATAATAAATTCCAGCTGCCTTATTATTAAACTTCGTAGTATCAATTTCGATATTATTTTCTACATTTAGATCTGATTTATCACTTACTTGAACATAATCTTTTAAATTTACTTCCTCTCCAACATTAATCACAACATCTTCTACTAGAAGTTCTGGTGCTTTATTTGTTACATAATTAACTAATAAATCTTTTTCTACTTCATTTCCACTTGCATCGCTTACACTATATTTTACTATATAACTTCCTACTTTTAATTCAATTGCACTAAAATCTATTTTTACTTCATCAATTAGATCAATAATTCCGTCTTTAGCTTCAACGATATATGTTTTAAACAATTCATAACTAGGTTCAGTTAAATAATCTAATTTTAAATTGTCGGTACTTAATATTAAACTTGGAGCTAGCTCATCTATTACATTTACATTTATGTCTATACTAGAAATATTACCACTACTATCTTTAAAATAAAAACTAATCTTATTATTAGCTACTACATTAATGTCAATTTTATCATATTCCATACTGTTTATAACATCACCATCAATTTTATCAATTACCTTAAAATATTGTTTAAAATAATCATCTAAAATGATGTCACTGTTTTTTTCAATCGTAATAGTATTATTTTCTCCTAAAAAATTAATGACTGGTCCATTTTCATCTTGAATTAAAACTTCTAAATGTTTTGTACATTTATTTCCACTTATATCAATGGCCTCTATTAAAACGTCATATGTTCCTATTTTATTATAATCAACTTTACTATCATCAACATTTATTATAACTTCGCTAGAATTATCACGGATTGTGAAATATTCATTATAATTCATTTCTTTAGTTCCTAAAGGAATTATAATCTTATCTTTTAAAATATTAATACTTGGTGCAGTTTCATCGATCACTCTAAATGTAATCAATTGTTTATAATTTTGACAATGACCTGGTTTATAACGTGATTCACTCGCTTTATACCATACTTTATAATCTCCTACTTTACTAGTATCAACATCTTTAGCGTAATATAACCAATCGCCATTACGATTATAACTTATTTTAGCGTCACTAACTAAAGTGCCATCTTTATACAATGTAGCTTTTGGCAAGTCATCATAAGAATTTAAACTTTCGTAAAGCGGTATTTCAACAACTACATTTTCCCACTCATAGCTCCATGATGCGGCTTTAACTAGACCATTAACAAATAATGTTATTAAAATTAATAAAAACAAACTTATTTTTTTCATTTTTTGCTCCTATATGTTACTAATAATTTCATATACTTTGTCTAATTCCCGATACATATCAAAAAACTTTTTGTATTTATTAGTCCTAAATATACTATTTATCATTTCGTTTAAATAATATCTTGCTCTTTCATATAAGTTTTTAATTATTGCATAAGGATAAGCAATATTTAACAAGAAAGAATATGCCTCTTCTAGATCATGTTTTTTATAATATAAATATTTATAATATATTTTATTATCACTATCTAAATTAGCATTTTCGATAATATTTAGGAGATCTTTGTCGTTTGTTTCTAATAAGTATAATATTTTAACGTAATCATTTAGATTAAATACATTTACATTTTCTAGTTTTGTTTTAAACATTAAATTAGCTAAAATCTCTAAATTATAACTAAAACTTTTGTTTTTAATTTTAATTTTATTTTTTTTAAATTCTTTATCATCATAATTATTTAAATAAAATAAACATAAATAATAATAAACCTCATCTAATGATAAATTTTCTCCATATTTCATTTTTTCTTCTTCTAATAATTTATAATATTTATAAATTGATTTTGAACCTATAATAAAACAAATTTTAAATAAAAATTGTAAAATAGTAGGCTTAAAATAATCTACTTCGATATTAAATTCTAATGCTAACTTTAAATAATCAGCAGCTTCAACATATTCCTTAGTTAAAAATTTAAAAATACCATAAAACCCTGCAAAAACCATAAGGTCAAAATCAGCTAACGAACTAATTAAACGCCATATTTTATTTATTATTTTACTAGCCGTTATTAAATCATTACTTATTAAAGAAAAGATTAATCTTATTATTTCTGTCCGATAGTTATCTAGTCCTTGGATTTTTTCTTCATAGATTTCTTTATTAGTTAAATCTTTAAAGTAAAACATTTTAATTGCTTCTAATAACATTTCTTTACTGTTTAATAAATAATTAATATTAGATTTACTTATATTTACTTTTTTACATATTTCATTTAAATACTTTAAACTTGGTTTAACTTGATTTCGTTCAATCTTACATAAATATGACACACTACAATTTTCATCTGCTATCGAAGATAATGTTTTTGACATAGCTAGACGATGCCTTTTTATCTCTGCCCCTATAGCGGCATAATTTAAATTATCTTCTTTAAATCTCTTAGTTATTTCTTCTTTTAAACCCATATTTTACACCTCATTATATATATACACAAAAAATTTGATTTTTTTAAGCAAATATGGGAAAACACCATAAAAAAAACTAGAAGAAAACTTCTAGTTAAAAAGCCTCATAACCGGCATTTTTTACAGCTTCAATTAAATCTTCTTTAGTGACTTTATCTTTACATGTTACTAAAGCTTCTTTTTTTTCTAAGGAAACTTCTACTTGTTTTACACCTTTAACTTTTTCTAAAGCTTCTTTAACATGTTTTTGACAATGCATACAGCTCATACCTTCTACAGAAAGTCTATATTCCACAAATTTCACCTCCTCCTTAATGTCCTTGACTTTAAATAAGTTTATTGTTAAAGCATTTAACACTACAAATACACTAGAAAATGACATACATAATGAAGCAATCATCGGATTTAAACTAATATTGAAACTTTGATAAAAAATACCAGAAGCGAGTATTATACCTATAACGTTATAGATAAAAGCCCAAAATAAGTTTAATTTGATTGTTAACATTATTCTTTTTGATAATTTTATTACATTTATTACATCTAATAAATCATTCTTAACTAAAATTATATCTGAACTATTAATCGCAATATCAGAACCACCACCTATTGCTATACCTAAATCAGCTTCGGTTAGAGCTGGAGCATCATTTACACCATCACCTACCATAGCTACTAGATGTTTTTTATCATGACGTTGTTCTCTTATTATCTTTAATTTATCTTCTGGCAAAACATTAGCTACTACTTTTTTAATTCCAACTTCTTCAGCTACAACTTTAGCAGTTTGTGCATTATCACCAGTTAACATTATGACTTCAACTTTTAATTCATTTAATAATTTTATAGCTTCTTTGCTAGATTTTTTTACTTCATCCTTTACAGCTATTAATCCTAATATTTTATCTTTTGTTAATAGTAAGAGTGGAGTTTTAGCATTATTAGCTAAAGAATTTATTTCACTTTCAATTTTAGTCGTATTAATTGCTAATTGTTTAGCTAAATTCATATTACCAACATAATATGTTTGTTTTTTTATTTCTCCAACTAGACCAAGACCATCTAAGGCCTTAAAGTTTTTAACTTCATATAAGTTAGCATTTTCTAATTTTGCATAGTCAATTATAGCTTTAGCTAGTGGGTGTTCTGATTTGTTTTCTAAGCTATATAAAATATCTAATGCTTCTTTATCACCTTTAAAATCTGTGACAATAGGCATACCGTTAGTTATAGTTCCTGTTTTATCTAAAATCACTTTTTTAATGTGTCCTGCATTTTCTAAAACAGCTGCATTTTTAATTAATAGACCGTTTTTCGCTCCTTTACCTGTTCCGACCATTATTGCTACTGGTGTTGCTAAACCAAGTGCACATGGGCAAGCAATTACTAATACACTAATTGCAAAATTAAAGGCTAGTTCAAAACTATAATTAAGTGATAAAAAAGTAATTAAAACGACTATGCTGATTAAGATAATTGTCGGAACAAAGAAGAAAGAAACCTTATCAACCATTTTTGAAATTGGTGCTTTTGATTCACTAGCTTCTTCTACTAATTTAATAATTTGCCAGATCGAACTATCTTCTCCAACTTTAGTTGCTTTAGCTTTTATATATCCGGCTTCCATGATTGTTGAAGCATAGATATTTGCTGAAACTGTTTTTTCTTTTGGCATACTTTCACCAGTAATGTTAGCTTCATAAAATGAACCACTACCTTCGATAATTACTGCATCAACTGGTATTTTTTCACCCTTTTTAACTATGATTACTTCATCTTTTTTTACTTCACTTGCCTTAATAACAATTTCTTTCCCATCTCTTAATATTGTTGCTGTATCTGGTACTAAATCAATTAACTCTTCGATTGCTTTTGTTGTTTTTTTCTTAGATAAACCTTCTAAATATTTGCCAAGTGATACTAAAGTTAAGATCATACCAGCTGATTCAAAATATAAGTTATGTCTATAATTTGCAATTATAGTCTCATCATTAATGTAATAACCATATCCTAACATATAGATTGCAAAAACACCATATAATAAAGAGGCAGTTGAGCCTATAGCTATTAATGTGTCCATATTAGGACCTTTTATTAATTTCTTAAATCCACTAACATAATAATTACGATATATAAACACAATCGGCAAAATTAATAATAATTGGGTAAAGGCATAATTTAGTGCACTATCATTTATGAAACCTGGTAATGGTAAATTTAGCATATGTCCCATTGAAACATACATTAAAAGCAACAAGAAAATAAAAGCTATAATTAGCTTTAACAAAGCGTTGTCTTTATCTTCTTTTTCTTGTTTTTCACCAGGTAAAACAGCTTTATATCCCGCTTTAGAAACAGCTTTAATTATGCTTTTACTATCACAAACATTTTCGTCATATGTAACAAACATATTATTAGCTAATAAATTAACATTACACTCATTTACACCTTTAACTGAACTAACTGCTTTTAAGACATGAGCTTGGCAAGCGGCACACGTCATTCCTTTAACATCGAACTTTTGTTTCATAGTTCTCTCCTTAATAATTCACTTATTTCGTCTAAAACTTTTAAGTCTCCATTTTGTATTTTATTAACAACACAGTTTTGTAAATGATTATTTAAAATTACAACTTCTAAACTTTTTAATGAATTAATACAGGCTCTTAATTGATTTAATATTTCTGGGCAATATCTATCTTCCTCAATCATTCTTTTTATGCCTTCAAGTTGACCACTTATTCTATTAATGCGATTATTTAATTTATTTTTAAATTCTTCTTTACGATAAGTATGCTCCATAATAATCCTCCTTAGTTATATTATATACCTATACCCCCTATATGTATATAAATTTGCTTAAAAAAATAGGCTTAAAAGCCTATTAATTCAAATAATTTATTTAATACAAATTCTACTGCCGCTTGTCTAACTTCATTTCTACTAAGATTACTAAAATATTTAGTATAAGTATAAACCTTATCTTTTATAAATAAGCCAAAACAAACCATTCCTACCGGTTTAAATTTAGTTCCTCCACCAGGTCCGGCAATACCAGAAGTAGCTATACCAACTTCAGATGCTGCAAGTTTAGCAATCCCTTTAGCCATTTCTCTAGTTACTTCTTCACTAACTACACCATGTTTTTTAATAGTATTTGGCGAAACATTTAAAAATTTAGTTTTAGCATCATTAGCATATGTAATAATACTTAAATTAAGTACATTAGAAACACCAGCAACATCAATTAACCTAGATGCCACTAAACCACCTGTACATGATTCGGCACAAGCAATGTGCCATTTCTTTTCTGTTAAAATCTCAACTATTTTTTCTTCTACCTTCATACTTGCACAATTCTTTAAGCTCACATAATTCACATTTAGGATTCCTAGCTTGACATATATTTCGACCAAACAATATGAATTGATGATGTGCCTTAATCCACCTTTCTTTAGGTATATATTTTTTTAGTTTTTCTTCTACCTTTAAAATGTTATCTTCTTCTTTAGCAAAACCAAGTCTAATCGCTAATCTATTAACATGTGTATCAACCGGAAAAGCAGGAATATTAAAACCTAGTGCCATCACAACATTAGCAGTCTTCCTTCCTACCCCCGGTAATGTTTCTAATTCTTTATTTGTATTAGGTACGATACCATTAAATTTGTCATTCAAAGTTTTAGCTAAAGCAATAATGTTTTTGGCTTTAGTTTTGGCAAGACCAAGTTGTTTAATAATTTGATATACATCATCATAATTAGCATTAGCAAGTTCTAAAGGACTTTTATATTTATCAAATAATAGTGGAGTTACATTATTAACGCTTTTATCAGTGGTTTGGGCAGATAAACTTACAGCTAATAACAATTCATAATTATTACTATAATTTAAAAAATTATGATAAGTAGGATACAATTTTTCTAAATAATCTATTATTTTTAAAGCTTTAATTTTATTCATGTTTCTTTTTAAATAAGGAAAGTAATTCATTAACAACTTCTTTATCTTGATTATTAGGATTATTACTTATTACTTTCTTTTCTATATATTTAATAATATTTCTTACTGAAACATCTAATTTAGCCTTTTCTAAATAATTAATAGTGCTTACAAAATCATTATAATCATAATTTTCTATAACAATTAAATTATTAATGTTTTCATAATCAGTAGCAGATAATAGTCTTTTACTTTTCTTTTCAATTAAGCTAAATATTTTTTTATTCGTAGTATTATCATCATTATTTTTATAAAATTCTTCTACTTTTTTAATAAATGGCTCAATCGTTATTTCTTCTTCTAAGATATTATTTTGATTAACTAATACTACATTATAAAAAGACTTTTCTAATAAATTAGATAAAACATTACTAATTTCATTTTTATGTAACAATATTTTATTTTCTATATCAGCTATATTTATTTTTTTGTTACCCATTTTATATTCATCTAATAAATAAATTAAAACTAATACATCACTTGGTGCTAATCCAAGTGCTAAGGCATTATCATATAAAAAGTTTTTATAGTTAAAATAGCCATCAATATATAATTGATAAATCATTATATCACCCTACTTAGCTCTTTTTAATAACGCTTCTTTAGCAGCATTTTGTTCAGCTTCTTTTTTAGTTTTACCTATACCTTTACCATAAATTAAATCATCTACATATACTAAAGCTTCAAAGGTCTTGTCGTTAGCCGGACCTGTTTCTTTACTAATAAGATATTTAATACTTCGTTTTTCTGATTGCATTTCTTCTTGAAAAATAGATTTATAATCTTTAATATCTAAAACTTCATTGAGATATGGAACTATAAGTTTATTAAACACACTATACACTTTATTAAAATCATATGTAATATAAATAGCTCCTAATACAGCCTCGAATGCATCAGCAATGATCGCTTTATTAAAACGACCACCTGTTTTTTCTTCGCCCTTACCAAGAAGTAAATATTTATTTAATTCAATTTTTTCAGCATAGATATTTAGAGCTTCTTCTCTAACCGCTTGAGCTCTTTTTTTAGTCAATATTCCTTCTTGTGAACTATAACTATAATATAAATAAGTTGACATACAAAGCTCTAAAACGGCATCACCTAAATATTCAAGCCGCTCATTATAATCTTTATGATGCTCATTGCCATAACTAGAATGGGTTAAGGCAGTTTCTAAGTGATTTTTAATTTTTAGATAATCAACATCTAATTTTTTACATAAATCAGTTAGTTCCATTGCCATCCTCACTTGGTAAGGAAGCTAAAACATTACCTATAACGTCATTTTTAACCATGTTTATACCTTGAATTATCGCGTTATAAAAAGCATAAGCATCTGAATTACCATGAGCTTTAATAACTGGTGTACCAAGACCTAATAACATAGCTCCACCAATTTCTTTTGAATCCATTCTTTTAGCAAAGCGTTTTAAGTTTTTGCGCATAAATAAGTATCCTATTTTACCACCTAAACTCGACTTAATTTCTTCTTTTAACATTTTAGCCATAGCCTTAGCTGTGCCTTCCATAGTTTTCATGCAAACGTTGCCGGTAAATCCATCATTTATAATAATTTCTGTTGGGCTCATTAACACTTCATTAGCTTCAACATTACCATAGAAATTAATTTTAGAATTGTTTTTTAAAACCTCATAAGTTTCCTTGTCAACTTCTCTACCTTTGCCTTCTTCCGCTCCAATATTCAAAAGCCCTACTTTAGGGTTTTTATAGCCTAAAACTTTTTCAGCAACTACAGTAGCAAATTGAGCAAGTAAAGAAATATGTTCTGGCTTTAAGCTTGTATTAGCACCTACGTCTAGTAATAACCGTGGTTTTCCATCTAAATTAGGAATAATTGGGCACAAAGCAATTCTTTCAACTTGTTCTAATCTTCTAATCAATAAATGAGCAGCAACAACTACACATTGCGTAGGGCCTGATGTAACTACACAATCAACCTTTTTATTGCGAGCATCTGTCATTAAGACACATAAAGAGGCTTCTTTACGATCTTTACGAATAGCTATAATTGGATCATGTTCACCCATATCTAAGACCTTAGGGCAATTAACAATTTCAATTCGTTCATTGCTTGTAAGACGTGGTTTGATTTCTTCTTCTTTACCATATAAAACTATTTCTATGTCTTTAAAATTTTTAATTATATCTAAACTGGCTTTTATGGTTGCATCTAAGCCATAATCACCACCCATTGCATCTACACCAATTCTAATCATTTTAATACCTCCATTATTTACAATTCTACCATTTTTTTTAGCTTTTGTCTTTAATTATTTTCGTAATCATATTTAGCTATCATTTCTAATATATGATCATATTTATTTTCCGTTTTACTGGCAAAAACCGCTTTAGCAAAATTAGAACCATCATAATTAGCATATTGAAATATTTTCTTTTCTAATTCCGTGTTAACTTCATTATAAAAACCTGATTGATTGCGTAAAAAATCACCAGGACCGCGCAGTTTTAAATCATATTCAGCTAAAGTAAACCCATCATCTATTTTTTCTAGTAAACCTAATCTTTCATTATTATCAATATCACTTATTAAATATACATAGGCATCTAAATCAGATCGACCCACTCTTCCTCTTAACTGATGTAAACTAGCTAATCCATATCTATTTGCATCCATTATTATCATAACACTTGCGTTTTTTATATCTACACCAACTTCAATAACTGTAGTAGCTATTAAAATATCTATTTCTTTAGCATTAAATTTACGGATAATTTCTATTTTATCTTGTTCTTTTAACTTACCATGTATAAAACCATATTTAGCTTTAATTTGACTTGCAAATAAATCTTTAGCTTTTTCTAAATCAAAAAGGCTAGAATCTAAACTTTGAATTAAAGGAACAACTATAAAAACTTGTTCGCCCTTCGCTATTTTTTCTAAACATTTGTCAAAACAAGGTTTTAAATCTAATAAACTTAAAACTTTAGTGGTAATTTTTCCTCTATTTGCTGGCTTAGTTTTTATTAAACTAAGATCTAAACCACCATAAATGGTCATTGCTAAACTACGGGGAATAGGAGTAGCAGTAAAATAGATAGTGTCACAATTTGGCTGTTTTTTTTGTAATATTGAGCGTTGAAACACCCCAAATCTTTGTTGTTCATCAACTAAAACCAAGCCTAATTTAGGAAAATCTATGTTTAATAAAGAATGGGTACCAATAACTAATATATTATCTCCTCTATTTAATCTAGTTAGTATCTCATTTCTTTCCTTAGCTTTAGTGTATGAAGTCAATAAATAGACTTGTGAAAAATATTTTAATGCATTTTTATAATGCTGATTAGCTAATATTACTGTCGGCGCTAAAAAAACAGCTTGATAACCGCTTATTAAAGTTGCGTAAGCTATCAATAAGGCTACTATTGTTTTACCTGAACCTACATCGCCTTCAATTAATCTATTGATTCTTTTTGTACTATTTAATTCATTTAAAACTTCTTTTAAAACTTCTTTTTGGTCTAAAGTTAATTCAAATGGTAGTTTTTTAATTAATTCTTTAATTTCTTCTTTATTAAATTTTTTTGGTTCTTTTTGTCTTTGGTTTTTTAAATTTAGCATTTCATAAAAGAAGCTACGCCAAAAATATTTCTCATAAGTTTTCCTTCTTAAGATTTGTTTTAAATCTTCTTCATTTTTAGGAAAATGCATTTTTAACAAATAATCACTATAACTAATAAATTTATATTTATCAATTATATCTAAAGGTAATCTTTCTGATGGAGCCTTAAAGTAATTAAAGGCATTGTAGATTATTTTTGATAAATTGCTATCTGAAATTCCCTTTATATTATAAATAACTTTAATATCTAGTGGTTTAGTCTGAAATATTTTATCAACTAGAAAATAACCTCTTTCAGTTTGATAACTAGCATAGACATAAAGTGATTTTCTTAAACTATATAAAATATAATCCTTATTAAAAATAATAAAACGATAAGTTTTATTATTTAGTTCAGCTAAAAATATAACTTGACAAATGTTTTTAGCTAGTTTATTAACTTTAGCTATTCTAACATTTTCTATGTAATATAAAGACTTTAAAGGTATGATATCCTTACTAAGCTCATAATTAATATATTTAAGTGGTTCTAATAATAGTAAATCATTTAAATCATGGATATTAGCTTTAGCTAAATATTCAATTGTTTTAGGACCTACCCCATTTAATGTTTTTAAAGTCAATATATCACTTCCTTTATATAAAATAAAAAGGACTAATGTCCCCTTTATTCTACTGCAATAATATAAGAATATATATCTTGTTTACCTTCGATAATTTCAACATCAACATCTGATAATAGCTCATTACAATAATTAGCTAAAGCTTCAGCATCTTCAATACTAGCATCCTTGCCATAGAAAATAGTAACAATTTCGCTTTCATCAGTAATTAAGCTCTTTAATAAATCTTTTGTTACTTGTTCTCTATCCTTAGCAGAGGCAATAATATTGCCGTTACCAATTCCGATATAGTCATCAACTGCAATTTTAACACCGTTAATTTCAGTATCCCGAATTGAATAAGTGACTTCACCAGAACCTACATTTTTAATTGCTTCTGACATTTCATTAACATTATCATCAATATCTACATTTTGATCATAAACCATTAATGAAGCATAACCTTGAGCTATTGTTTTAGTTTTTAAAACTCTAACATTGCAATCTTTACAAAGGTCTATACTTTGTTCAGCAGCCATAATAACATTAGAATTATTAGGAATTATTATAACGTTTTCTGCATTAACTTTATTAATTGCATCAACAAAATCATTAGTTGCAGGATTCATAGTTTGACCGCCTTCAATGACATAATCAACACCTAAATCCTTAAATGTTTGCGTAATACCATCACCAAAACATACTGCAATTAATGCATATTTTTTCTTAGGCTTCTTTGAATATACTCCGCCTTCTAATTCCGTGTGTTTAATTTTAATATTATCAATCTTAACTGCTTTAAATTCACCATAACGTTGAGCATAATCGACAATACGACCAGGTTTGTTAGTATGCATATGTAATTTGAAAATATTTTCATCTAAATTTGTGATTAATGTGTCACCTAGTAATGATAATGGTGATTTAATATCTGATTCATTAAAGTTTTCTAAATTATTTAATTCAAGTATGAATTCTACACAGTAAGTATATTCTATTTTCTTTTCAACCGGCTTTGCTTGTTCACCATCAAGCATTTTACCTTCTAAGGCTAATAACATACCTTCTACAATTTTAACAAAACCAGTACCACCGCTATCAACAACACCTGCTTCTTTTAAAACTGGTAATAAATTAGGTGTGTTAGCTAAAGAAATTTGAGCTTGTTCAAAATAATATTTTAGTAATTCATTAACATTTTTAAAAGAATCTATTTTAGCTTCTGTATTGCAAGCAGCTTCTCTTACTACAGTTAAAATTGTTCCTTCAACCGGTTCCATAACCGCTTTATAAGCAACCTTATAGCCAGAAACTAAAACAGCTAAAAAGTCGTTTTTATCTAAAACGTCTTTATTGATTTCCTTTATTGCAACATAAAGACCACGGAAAAATTGTGATAAAATAACCCCTGAATTTCCACGTGCTCCCATTAAACAACCACGTGATAAAATTTTAGCAACTTCAACAATTGAAGTACTTTGACAATTGTTCATTTCTCTAACACCAGACATAACTGTCATTTGCATGTTAGTACCTGTATCACCATCAGGAACTGGGAAAACATTTAATTCATCGACCTCTTGACGATGATTTTTTAAATTAATGGCTCCATTCATTACCATTTTCTTTAGTAATTGAACATCTATACCAAGAATAGCCATATTTACCTCCATATTAAATTATATCTATTTGAATTTTGTTTATTACGTTCTTTAATTTATAAATTTGTTATTAATACTTGTAATTAAAATTATACACATTCTTACATTAACAACCCCTTGTTAAGCAATTATAGCATAAAGCAAAGAAAATGTAAAATATTAATTACATTCAGCTCATTATATCTAAAATCGATACACTTGTCAAACGCTTGTAACTATTTTTATATAAAATTGTTATTTTTTTACTTGCTTTTTTGATTTAAATAAGCTAAAATTATATAGTCATTTTAGAACATGTGAGGTGAAAATATGGCAAAATGCTATGTTACTGGTAAAACAACAATTACAGGCAATCGTAGAAGTCATGCTCTTAATGCTACACGTCGTACATGGAAAGCTAATTTACAAACTGTACGTATTAAAGATGAAGATGGCAATGTTAAGAAAGTAAAAATTTCTGCTAGAGCACTAAAAAAAGGTAATATTGAAAGAGCTTAAATCTCTATTATATAAAAAAAGCACTTGTTGTGCTTTTTTTATTTTTTGAAAAAAAAAGAGGTTTTTATTCCTCTTCATCTTCTCTTATTTGTTCTTCTATTTCTTCTTCCGTTGCATCTGCTATTTCGATTTTTACTTTCTCTATTCTTCTACCTTCTACTTCAAAAATAGTGAAAGTTATTTTTTTAGCATAATCAACAAAACTATCTTCTTCATCATCATATTTAGTAAAGCGTGAAACATAGGTCATTTGAATACCAACTTTTGGTATTTCTTCACAATATTCAAACATCCAACTATATAATTTGTTAGGGATATCTTCAGGAGCTTGACCGATATTTAATTTATCAAATAAGTCTTCAACATAAAAATCCCCATCTACAATATATGTGTTTTCTGATTCTTGTTTGAAATATAAATCATCTGAACCGGCTTCATCGTGCTCATCATATATTTCGCCAACTAATTCTTCTAAGGCATCTTCCATTGTTACTAAGCCTAGTGTATCACCTAGTTCACCAGAAACGATGGCTAAATGTGTTTTTTCTTTTTGTAAATAAGCAATCAAACTATCAACTTTCATAGCTGCAGATACATATTTAGCTGGTTTTATAATCTTGTGCCAATCGTAATTTTCTTTGTTACTATAAGTCTTAAAGAAATCACGTTCATATAAAATACCTACAATGTGATCTTTATCACCCTTATAAACGGGAATTCTTGAATATGAGCTTTCAAGTAGAAGTTTTTTTACTTCTCCTAAAGTTGAATCATATTCAACAGCAACCATTTCAATTCGTGGCAACATAATATCAAGAACGCTACGATCATTCAAATTTAAGACATTCTTAATTAATCCAACTTCTTTATTCTCAATTTTGCCATCTTTTTCCATATTGTTTAAAGCTATTTCTAGTTCGTCTTCATTCATTGCATCATCAACTTTTTTACGAGTAAATGCTTTTTGCAATAACCTAAAGAACATAACAATTGGCCATAGTATACAAGAAATAATATAAATAGGCCATGCGATCTTTAAGGCTATTTTTTCACTATGTTGCTTACCTATTGTCTTAGGCATTATTTCACCAAATATTAACAAAACTAGAGTTACGATTAAAGTAGAAACTAACTCTAATATTCTGCCATCAATACCAAGCTTAGTGAAAAAACCAACAGCTAAAGTTGAAGCAGCCGTATTAACAACATTATTACCAACTAAAATAGTAGTAATAGTTTTATCATATTGTTCACTTAACTGGATAGCTTTCTTAGCCCCTGCTCTTCTATCATCAACAGCTAATCTTAATTTAACTAATGATGAACTAGTAATAGCTGTCTCACTCATAGAGAAGAAAGCTGAACACATAATTAAAACGACAATTGCCGCAAATGTACCTACATCAAAAGTAGATTGAGCTAATATTAGCACCGACCTTTGTATTTCCAACTCACTTCACCTCAAATTATGCTCTACTATCGTATTTGCCTGTTGCGGTAGATACGATTATTGAATCGCCTTCATTAACAAACATAGGAACTTTAACTAACAATCCAGTTTCTACTATTGCATCTTTTAAAGCATTAGTTTTTGTATCACCTTTTACTGCTGGATCACATTTAGTTACTTTTAATGTTACTTTATCAGGTAAATTAACACCTAATATTTCACCTTCACAATATACTATTTCAACATTCATACCTTCAACAATGAACTTCATTTCATATTCTAAATTATTTTTATCTATTTCTACTTGTTCATATGTTTCATTATTCATGAATACTAAAGCGGTACCTGAATCATAAATGTATTGCATTTTTTGCTTATCGATCATTGCTTTTTCTACTTTTTCAGCCGCATTAAAAGTATAATCAATAACTGCTCCATTACGCATATCACGTAGTTTTGTTCTTACGAATGCCCCACCTTTACCTGGTTTAACATGCATAAACTCTAATATTTGATAGATATGACCGTCATATTTAATTGTCATACCATTTTTAAAATCATTACTTGATACCATATTTTCCTCCTAATTTTTATCTTGATAATTATAACATATCTTTATTCTTTTAGCAAATACGAAAGTGCCTCATAGTAACTGTTCTCCTGCAATCCCATAATACATTTACAAGCTAGACTGCTGATATAATCAGTTTTCCGAAAATCTTCTCTAGTATTTATATCTGATAAATGAACTTCTACTATTTTACCTTTAAACATTTCTAAAGCATCATGAATAGCAATTGAAGTATGCGTATATGCCCCAGCATTTAAAATCATTGCATCGTAGTTTAGATGTTTTTGAATGAATGTAACTATTTTTCCTTCACAATTATTTTGATAAAAAGTTAATCTAGCCTTGCCTTTACTAATTAATTTAAGTTTTTTATTTATAGTTTTTAAGGTTAGCGTACCATAATGCTTTTTATCGCGTTTTCCTAACATGTTTAAATTAGGACCGTTAATTATCAATATTTTCATTTAAAACCTCAATTATGTTGTTAACAGTTTCTTCTAATCCTTCATTATTAGTAAGGGTGATATCCGCAATAGTTTGGTATAAATTATTTCTTTTTTCAGCTAATTGATAAATACTATTTTTTTTAAGCAATGGTCTAGTATTATCATTTAATAAGCGAGCTTCTAATATCTGTAAATCAACTTTTAAAAAAATAACCTTACCTTTAAAACTACTTTTAGAATTGTTTTCACATATTCCACCACCACAAGCTATAACTACATTTTCTAAACTATTAACTGATTCTAGGACTTCTGTTTCGATTTTTCTAAAATAAGCCTCACCATCATCTTTAAAAATGTCATTAATTGTTTTACCTGTTCTAGCTTCAATAGCTTTATCCATATCAATAAACTTATAATTCATTCTTGTAGCTAAAACTTTAGCAATTGTAGTTTTACCACAACCTGGTAATCCGATAATAAATATTCTCATTTTTTCTCCATAAACTTTTCTAAATCACAAATTACATCTTTAGTTAATTTTTCATAGTTTGTTGCATCATAAAAGACAGCCTTTGTTTGGTTTTTAAACCATGTTTTTTGCCTTTTTGCTAGATGTCTAGTGTTTAATTTAATATCTTCTTTTACCATATCTAAGCTAATTAAATTATTAAAGTAGGGAATAAATTCTTTATACCCAATCGCATTAGGCAACACACCTCTTTGATATAAATCATATGCTTCTTTTTCTAATCCCATTTTAAACATTTCTTCAACCCTAAGATTAATTCGGTCATATAATATTTCTCTTGGTATATCTAAATAGATAATATAACTATCATAAATTGTTACATTTTTATTATTAAAATTACTTAAATTATTTCCACTATAACTAGCTTCTAATGCTCTTAATACTCTTTTACGATTATTAGGATGCAAGCTTCTAGCTCTATCTTCATCATGAATCTTTAATAAATCATATAATTCTTGATTAGAAAAATTGGCATAATTTGTTGCAAAATTTTCATCCCTTTTAGGGGCAACAAATTCATAATCATTTAAAATGGCATTAACATATAAGCCTGTTCCACCACATAAAATACATAATTCTTCTTTATTAATTATATCTCTAGCTAGTTTTTGACAAGTTGCAACATCAAAATTAATTGTTGGTTCTAATATATCAACTAAATAATGTTTTACTTCCTTTAATTCCTCTTTTGTTGGTTTAGCTGAACCTATATTATAATCTTTATAAACTGCTACACTATCACAACTTATAATTACAGCCTCAAAATGTTTAGCAACAGCAATAGCCAACTTCGTCTTACCACTAGCAGTTGGTCCGACAATAGCAATAATTTTTTTCATTAAGCTATCCTCACAAACATTTTCTCTAAATCTTTTTTACTAAAACTAATAATTGTTGGCCTACCATGCGGACAATGGTAAGGATTTTCACATTGCTTTAAATCTTCTATTAACTTATATGCTTCATCTTTAGTTATATAATCATTAGCTCTAATACTAGATTTACAACTGATTTGTTTACATATTTGATCACGATAATCTAAGATATTAACCGTTTTGTTTTCCATCAAGCATTTTAATATTTCCCTAAATATATCTTCACTATCAGCTTGAGCCCAAAGTGGAATTTGAAGAATATTTATACCTTCTTTTAATAATTCAAAAACAAAGCCTAATTGCTTTAAATCTTCTTTTTTGGTATCTAAATAAATCAATTCTTCCTTAGTAAATTCTAATTTTAATGGTAATAATAAATTAGTTGTAATCATTTTAGGATTATTTAGTTCTTTAGCATAATATTCATATTTTATTCTTTCTGCACAAGCGTGTTGATCTAAAATATATAAAGTATCAGCAGCTTCACAAATTATATAAGTCTTTAGAAAAAAGCCTATTACTTGTAAATTAGGTAGTTTTTGTTCATCTTTAAATAAACTATAATCTGCTACATCTTCTTTAAAAATAAGATTTGGAATGTCCGATATAATTTCACTTTTTTCTAGATTTTGATATTCTACTTTCTTTACTTGATTAGTTTTAGCTAAACTGTTTTTAATTAGCCTTTCAATAACAACAAACAATTGTTCAGGCTCAGCTATTTTGATTTCTTCTTTTTTAGGATGAATATTAACATCTATTAATAATGGTTCAATATTAATATAAATTATAATTATTGGGTATTTATTGATCGGTAAATAGCCTTTAAAGGAATTTAGAACAACGTCATTTAAAGCATAATATTTAACATAACGGTTATTAACAATATATGTCATTTGATTTTTACTAGAACGATATATATCTGGTTTTACATAATAAATCGTACCTGTAAATCCTGACTCTGCAAAATCTAGTTTTACAATTCTTTTTGAAGCTTCAAGGCCATATATTTGGCCTATTAAAGCTGTCATATCGTTTTTTCCATCAGTTTTAAATAATAATTTATCATCATTATAAAGAGTAAATAAAACATTAGGACTACTTATAGCTAATTTATCTACTAAACTTGAAATAGCACCTAATTCTACATTACTACTTTTTAGATATTTAAGCCTAGCTGGAGTATTATAAAATAATTTTTTTACTATGATAGTTGTCCCTACATTACTAGCTGTTTCATTAAGACTGATTTGATTACCAAATTTATAAATTATATTATATGCTTTAGTATCAGCCGTTTTAGATGTTAGTGAAACTTCACTAACACTAGCTATACTAGCTAGGGCTTCACCTCTAAACCCTAACGTTTTAATTCTAAATAAATCATATTCATTAGCAACTTTAGAAGTGGCATGTGGTAAAAAACAAAGTTTTATATCTTCTAGGTCCATTCCATGCCCATTATCTATAATCTTAATCTCTTCTAAACCACCATTTTTTAAATAGATGCTGATTTTAGTAGCTTTAGCATCTAAACTATTTTCTACTAACTCTTTAATAATATTTAAAGGTCGTTCAACGACTTCACCAGCCGCAATCATATTGGCTAATTTAGTCGACATTTGTTTAATGTTTCCCATTTTAGACCTCCTTTTTTAATTCATAAAGAACCATTAAGGCCTCTTTTGGCGATAGGTCATCCGGGTTAATTGTTTTTATTTTTTTTATTACTTCTGGTTCAGTAGCTATTTCTTCACTAACTTCATTAAAATCAAACAATGTTGGCGAAGCTGCTTCTATTTTATTTTGTTCTTCTAAATTAGCTAATATTTCCTTAGCCCTTTTTATTAAAGGTTTAGGCATACCAGCAAGTAAGGCTACATTAATACCATAACTTTTACTTGCATTACCATCTTTTACCTTATGTAAGAAAATAACTCCATCTTTTGTTTCAGTAGCATCAACATGAATATTTTTTAATCTTTTCAATTTGCCTTCTAAGCTAGTTAGTTCATGATAATGCGTTGAAAAAAGTGTTACAGCCTTAACTTTTTGATGAATATATTCAATTATAGCTTGAGCTAAGGCCATGCCATCATAAGTAGATGTTCCTCGTCCAATTTCATCAAATAAAATAAGGGAATTATTGGTTGCATTAGTAAGGGCATAGTTTGCCTCTTTCATCTCAACCATAAAAGTAGATTCTCCACTAGCTAAATCATCACTAGCACCAATTCTAGTAAAAATCTGATCAAAAATTTTAAGTTTAGCTTTAGAAGCTGGAACTAAAGATCCTATTTGCGCCATTACAATTAAGACCGCTAACATTCGCATATAAGTTGATTTACCACCCATATTAGGACCAGTAATAAGCAAAATATCATAATCATTAATATAAACGTCATTAGCAACATATTTTTCATTTAAGATAGTTTCTAAAACCGGATGTCTACCGTTTACAATATCAATTTCCTTATCATTAAATTCTGGCCTTATATAATCATGTAAACTAGCTACTAAGGCTAATGATATATAACAATCAATTTCAGAAACAACATTAGCTAAATATTGTAAACTAGGTATAAAATTAGCCACATAATCTTTAAGTTCTAAAAATAAATTATATTCTAAACGTTCTATTTTATCTTTAGCGGTTAATATCGTTTCTTCGAATTCTTTTAATTCAGGTGTAATATAACGCTCTGCATTAACTAATGTTTGTTTACGTTGATAGCCTTCTATTTCGCCTAAATTAAAGCTTTGACCTTTACTTATTTCAATATAATAACCAAAAACTTTGTTAAATCCAACTTTTAAGGTTTTAACATTTAATTTATCTTTTTGGTCTTGTTCATAATTTTTTAACCAATCATGAGAGTTTTTAGATATATCAATAAGTCTATCTAATTCTTTGTTATAACCATATTTGATCATATTTCCTTCTCTAATTGTAAAAGGAGGATTATCAACTAAACTTATATTTAATTTATCATAAATTTCTTTATGAATGTCGATATTTAAGGCTAAATTTTTAAGTAATTCACTTTGGCTAGAATTCAAAGTTTCTTTAATTAAAGGAATCTTACTTAAAGTGTTTTTTAATTGTACTAAATCTTTAGCATTAATACTGCCACATGAAAGTTTACCTATAATGCGTTCTAAATCATAAACACCATTTAAAGCTTGTCTTATTTCTTCTCTAACTATATATTCATCCTTAAATGCTGTTATATAATTTTGCCGATTTTTGATTTTATTAACATCTAATAAAGGTCTTAATAGCCACCTTTTTAACATTCTTCCACCAGCTGCAGTTTCCGTTTTATCTAATACATTTAATAGACTACCTTCTTTAGTATGATTTCTAAATGTTTCTACTAATTCTAAATTTGAAATAGTAAAATTGTCTAATTTTAAATAATCTTTTTCTTCATAAAACTCTACTTTTTGTAGATGCTTTAAGTCACTTTTTTGAGTGTCAATCGCATAATTGAATAAAATAGCTAATGTTTTTTTATAAGCCTCATTAATGCCTGTAACTATATTTGAAAGATAGTCTTTTAAAATTGTGTTATCACAATAGCTAATAACAAAATCATGTTCTTTTAAAAACCGATTTAATAATATATTATCAGCATTTTCTAAGACAATTTCTTTAACTTTTAAATTGTTTAATAACAATAATAAATCATTTTTATCATTAGCTAAAGTTAAATAACATTGACCAGTTGATATATCGGCATAAGCGACAATATAGATCTTACCAACTAGACTGATTGCCGCAATATAATTGTTCGAATTACCACTTAAAAAGTTAGCATCAACCGTACCCGGTGTTAAAATTTTAATTACTCCTCTTTTGACAATACCTGTTGCATCTTTAGGATCTTCAATTTGCTCAACTATAACAACTTTATAACCATTTTCTAATAATTTGGCTGCATAATTTTGATATGCATGATAAGGAATACCACACATAGGAACTCTTTCTTTGACACCAGCGTCTTTACCAGTTAAAGCTATTTCTAAAACTTTAGCAGCACAAATAGCATCATCGAAAAACATTTCATAAAAATCGCCTAATCTAAAAAAGACTATAGAATCCATATAGTCTTTTTTAATATCTAAATATTGTCTGATCATGGGAGTATAGTTATTACTATCTAATATCTCCATCATATCAATCCTTTATTATTTATTTTCACCAAAATTGGTTCTTATATCACGTACAAAATCAGATATAACTTTAGTTATTTGATAGAAGAAATTATTTTCATCTGGATTATCATTAAATCCATATATAATTCCAACTACTATCCATGCGGCAACTAGTAATCCCACAATTATTAAGATAGTTTTCAAAATTGTACCAACAAATCTTCTATTTGATTCACTTCTCATAACTGCGTTTTCTCTAACTTTTAATTTATATTCTTGAAGGCGCATGGTTTGATCAAAATATACTGGATCACAACCGTTAGCAAAACCTGTACGTAATGCTTGGTTCATTTTTGTTCTATTTTTTATTAATTGATTTTTTTCAATTTTAGCTTGTTTTTTTAAAGCTTTCTTAGCATTTTTTTCTTCAATTTTGTTGTTAACTACTACTTGTCTGTTACTGGGAGATTCAACTGGCACAGATGTTGGAACTCCTCCCTCAGTCATAATGACAATATTAGCTGGAACAGTTTCTTCAACTTGTGAAGGTGCAGTTTGATTAGCCGGAATCACTTGGGCAGGAATAACAAAGCGTGTACCATTTCCACTTGGAACTTCTTCAGTTGGTACTTCTTCTACTATACCTAACTTTTTATTTTTTTTAGCTAGTCTAGCTGCCTTCATATTTTGATTTCTTTCTTTTTGAGTTAATCTCTTCTTTGGTGTTTTTTCAACTACTTCTTCAGTAACTGTTTCTTCAACTACTGGTGCAGGTTTTTCTTCTGGTTTTTCTACAACTTCAGGAGCAACACCAACATTAGTAGCGAAATTAGGTAAATGACAAGGATATGGAACTGCAATAAATTGTGGTTGAGCAACATATGGAACTTTGTTTACAAGTTCAGCATTTACAGTCTCAATGTTTTTCTTTAAAGTTAAATAATCTGAATTAGCCATTATATTAGCTACTTTAGAATCAAACTTAGGTGATACTTGTTCATCAAAATTATTATATTGATAAGTTACTAAATTAGGAGTTTCTTCTACCTTAACTTCAGCAGGAACTGGTTCTTTATTTTCATTATTATAAATGTTTATAACTGGAGCTGGAGCTGGTTCTTTTGGTTGAGTTAAAATTGGTCTAACTTCTTTAATAACATCAATTAAACATTTAGTTACTAATTCTATAATTTCTGTCTTATCGCATTGCTTTTCAACAATAACTTCTTTTACAACCGGTTCTTCTTTAACAGGTTCTACTACTTTAGCTTCTTCAACTTTTTCCTCAACAACCTTAGTTTCTTCAACCTTTTCTTCAACAACTTCAGGTTCTTCAACTTTTTCTTCAACAACCACTTTTTCTTCTTTAACAGGTTCTACTACTTTAACTTCTTTAACAACTTCAGGTTCTTCAACTTTGACATCAGAAGCTCCGTCTTCTTCTTTAACAAATTCTTCAATTTCTTCTATTTCCATTACATATGCTAAATCAAAGACGAATCCATCACCTAAATCAGTTGCATATTTTAAGCGTGGTCTTGTATCAAACTTAGCTTTATCAACTTCATTTAATAAGTAAGCAATTAAATCTTCTTTTTTCAAATCAACAGAAACTTTAATGCCATTTTGTTTAGCTACTCTTTGAAGGTTAATAATAGGTAATTTATCTAATTTTTCCTTCATTTCAACTGTTAATTTATGTTGTTTACGTAAGCCTTCTTCAATAAGAACTTGCATTTCATCTCTTTTTAAACGTTTAGGAATAGAAATATCATATTTCTTACCTAAATCTCTAATATCTTGACTCGTAGCACTCTTACGCATTACATTGACTATTGTTTCTTTGCGAATACCATCAAAATCTTTATTAAAATCATAGAATAAAGGTAATACTAAATTTTCAAATGTATCGAAATCTTCATATGGTAAAGCAACAATATTTAAAAGGTTTGTTACTTGTTCATCTGATAGATTAAGAAGGTTAGCATTCATTAAAATAACTTTAAATAAATTTTGTTTGTAACAAACATCCATGCCATCTTCTTTAACTAGTCTATAAAAAGCTTGTAGTTGATATTCACTAAAATCAGGATAAAAACGTAAACGATACATCATTTCATCGCTTAAATTAAGTGTTTTTGCCACAACAACCTTGCTATTTAAAACCCCTCTTAAGGCAGCTGTGTTTAAAACTCTAGGCAATTTTAGATTAATACTATTAAAATATTCAACGATTTGACTTGCTGCTAAATTAGCTAGTTTATCTACAACCTCAGTTAAGTTCATTTCTTTATCATTTAGAACCATTAAATCATCTTGTAGTCTAACTTCCATAATTTCAACTCCCTTTTTGTTATCTTCTTATGTTAATTATAAACAAAAAAAGAAAAAAACACAACAAAAATCTTACAATTAAAGTGTTTTTTTAGGTTTAAATTAAATCGTTTTCTAAAATTTTTGTTATTTCTTTTTCTAAAATTTCCAAATTGCTTTTTAAATTTTCTAATAATTCATAATATTCTTGTACAAAAGGGAGTGATAAGAGCTTGTTTGTCACAAGCTCTAAATCATTTTCAAATTCTTTTGTTTTTTCAAAATTCCCCTTTACTTTAGCCGAAATTAAGCTTTTTTTAATTTTATTTAATTCTTTATTTAGGGTTATATATATTTGATTATTTTTAAAATAATTTGCTAGTTCTTTTAATCTTTGATAATCAGGATCAATATTTAATTCGTCTAATAAACTATTCATTGACTAATTCCCCTAAGGCAAACCATGTTTTACCTTCCGTTATTTTTACATTGACAATTTTACCGATTAAACTTAAGTCATTAGATGGGAAATGAACTAGTTTTAAATTTTCTGAATAACCACATAAGTTATCCTTGTTGTTTTTGCTTACACCATCAACTAAAACTTTTACTACTTGGCCTTCAAAACGTTTATTACCTTCTAAATAATATTTATCAACTAAAACATTTAATCTATCTAGTCGTTGATGCTTTTCTTCTTCCGTTACTTCATCAATCATTTTAGCGGCTGGTGTCCCTTCTCTTTTTGAATAAATAAAGGTAAATGCTCCTTCAAATTTTACTTCATCAACTAATTTTAGGGTGTTTTTAAATTGTTCTTCTGTTTCGTTTGGAAAACCTACAATGATATCGGTTGTTATAGAAATATTAGGAATCTCTTCTTTTAAGATTTTAATTTTATCTAAATATTCTTGATGTGTATATTTTCTATTCATCTTCTTTAAAATATAATCATCACCAGATTGAACCGGTAAATGCAGATGCGGCATTACTGATTTACAATCACGCATTGCATAAATAGTTTTTAAATCTAGGTCTTTAGGGTGGCTTGTCGTATATCTAATTCTTTCAATACCTGTCTTGTCTAAATCATATAATAAATCACCAAACGTGTAATCACCATCTAAATCTTTACCATAGGCGTTTACATTTTGCCCTAATAAAGTGACTTCTTTATATCCTTTTGCAACTAAATCTTTTACTTCAGCAATTATATTTTCTTTCGCTCTACTACGCTCTTTACCTCTGGTATATGGAACTATACAATATGTGCAAAATTCATCACAACCATACATGATATTTATCCAAGCTTTATGTTTTGATTCTCTTTTCTTTGGTGCACCTTCATATATAGCACCTTCAGTAGATATAACTTCAATCACTTTCGCATTTTTATCATATGTTTCTTTAAGTAAATGTGGTAAATCATAGATATTATGAGTACCAAAAATTAAATCTACAAATGGATATGATTCCATTAATTTATTAGTTGCATTTTCTTCTTGTGGCATGCAACCACAAATTGCAACTAACATATTCTTATTGTTTTGTTTTGCTCCTTTTAAGTTGCCTAGAACACCCCAAATTCTGTTTTCGGCATTTTCCCTAATTGCACAAGTGTTTAAAATAACTAAATTAGCTTTATAAGGTTCTAAAGCTCTAGTGTATTTTAGATCTTCTAAAATACCAGCAATAACTTCACTATCGGCTTCATTGCCTTGACAACCATATGTAAAAATATAATATGTTTTTCCTTTTCCTAACTCGTCATATTCCTTGCTTAATTCATATGTATAAGTTGGAGTGTCTTTTTCTAACCTTTTTCTTGCCTTTATTAAATTTGGCATAGATAATTTAATTTTACTCATTATATAACTTATTAAACCTCCTTATTTGTTTTTTATCTAGATCTAAGATTACACCATTTAATACAATAGGTCCTGTAGCAACTTGCATTGGTCTATAAACCCCAGTTAAAAATCTTTCTATGATTAAATCTATGTTTTCACCAATTACACTATTATATGGTCCACACATTCCAACATCAGTAATATAGAGTGTTCTTTCACCAATCAACCTTTCATCAGCTGTTTGAACATGGGTATGGGTTCCTATTATTGCATCTACTCTATCTTTAAAATAAAATGCAAAAGCTTGTTTTTCAGAAGTTGCTTCAGCATGAAAATCTACGATTATATAATCACTTTTGATTTCATTAAGCAAATTATCTAATGTTTTAAATGGACAATCAATAATTTGATTTGTAAAAATGCGACCTAAAAGGGATATTAAGGTGATCGTTTGCGTATTATATTTAAAAGTTAAATAATTCTTTCCTGGTGCTAAGGGCATATTAGCCGGTTTAACTAGATTAGCCTCATTTATAAATTCAAAAATGTTATTTTTAGAATAGGTGTGATTACCCATACTTAAAGCGCTAATGCCCGCCTTTTGTAATTCAATATATTCTTTTTTGTTTAATCCCTTACCGTTACATACATTTTCAGCGTTTGCTAAAACGACATTAATGTTATTTTCTTTTTTTATAGCAGCAATATTTTTAGCTATACAATTTAATGCATTATCACCAACTATATCGCCTAAAAATAAAATACGCATAATTTCACTCCTAACAAAAAGTGTGAGAAAACCTCACACTTATTTAGCCACATCAACTGCTCTAGTTTCTCTTATAACTGTAACTTTTATTGTTCCTGGATAAGACAATTTGTTTTCAATTTCTTCTTTAATTTGTCTTGCTATATTAATAGTAGCCAAATCATCAATTTCTTCCGGATTTACAATGACTCTAACTTCACGACCTGCTTGAATAGCATATGATGATTGAACGCCTTTAACAGAATTAGAAATTTGTTCAAGGCTTTCTAAACGTTTTGCATAATTTTCAACTGAATCAGATCTAGCACCTGGTCTTGCTGAGCTTAAAGCATCAGCAGCAGCAACTAAAACTGCAATCACACTCTTAGGAGCAACATCTTCATGATGAGAAGCAATAGCATCTATAACTTCTTTTGGTTCATGGTATTTTGTAGCTAATTCTACACCAATTTCAACATGTGAACCTTCAACTTCATGATCGACAGCTTTACCTATATCATGTAATAATCCAGCTCGGCGAGCCAAAATTTCATTTTCACCAATTTCTGCAGCTAACTTACCGGCTAGCATAGCTGTTTCAATACTATGTTTTAATACATTTTGACCAAAACTTGTTCTAAAATGTAATCTACCAAGTAAGCGGACTAAATCTGGGTGAATTTTACCAATACCAGTTTCAAAAACTGCTTCTTCACCTTTTTCTCTTAGGTCCATTTCGACTTCATTTGTACAACGTTCAACAACTTCTTCAATTCTAGTCGGATGAATTCTACCATCTCCAACTAAAATTTCTAAAGCTTTTTTCGCAACTTCTCTTCTAACCGGATCAAAGCTACTAATTACTACAGCTTCTGGTGTATCGTCGATAATTAAGTCTACTCCGGTTAATGATTCAATTGTTCTAATGTTTCTACCTTCACGACCTATTATACGACCTTTCATTTCTTCAACAGGTAAAGATACAGTAGAAACTGTTGTTTCACTAGCTGTTTCACCAGAATATTTTTGAATTGCTAAAGCTAAAATGTTTTTAGCTTTGGTTTTAACTTCCAATTTGGCTTTTTCTTCTTCATCTTTAATATATTGGGCTATTTCTTGAGACATAGTCTCCCTAACCTCATCCATAATAATTTTTGAGGCTTCTTCTTTACTTAATTCGGCTATTTCTTGTAATTTTTCTTCTTGTTGTTTTAAAGTATCTTCAACTTTATTAATTTTAGCAAGTAAGTCATCTTTTTTAGCATCAAGACGAGTTTCTTTATCATTTAATATTTCTTCACGTCTATCTAAATTCGTACTACGACGATCTAAAGATTCCTCTCTACTATCTAATTTAGATTCTAAATCAATAACTTGTTGACGACGATCCTTAAGTTCTTGTTCAACTTGTTCACGATACTTATTAACATCATTTTTGCCTTCATTTACGAGTCTATTTTTTTCAACTTCGCCTTGTTTATTAGCATCATCTATTATTTTTTTAGCTTCTTGAGCTAAATTTGTTAAATTGTTTTTGCTCTTACGAACTTTCAAGAAATATAATAAACCTAAAATAGTTAATATAATAAAAATAACTAAAAGAATAGCTAAGATAGTTGGAAGCAAATCTATGCCTAATATCATATACTCTATCTCCTAATCTTTGAATTTTTACTTATAACACTTGAATTATACTAAAATAAACCTATCTAGTCAATAAATACGTCAAAAATACTTTACTAAATAAAATAATATATTTCTTGAAAAAACAAGTAAAATAGATATAATATTAATAGATTTTGGAGGGAATATAATGCATAAAATACCACGTAAATTTGTTTTCTTGTTCATAATATTAGCAATTATTATCATAGCTATTCCAACTTATTATGTAACAATATATTTTAATACTAAAATAGATGTTGTTGAAAAGTTTGGTATTAGCGATACTAACACACTTTATGAAATTGATAATAATAATTTGACTAATTATGAATTAAACATAGTATGTAATTCTTTTGATGTGTCTGATGATTTTGATGCTAGTTATAAAATAACTATTCCAAGTGAAAATATAAACGGTAAACTAGTTAACAACCGCTTTAGCGTTAAATTAGCACTTGCTAGTAATTGGATTAGTAAAGATGCTTTCAAAGCCTCATCTTCACGTACTATTGATATGCGTCAAAGTTCTAATCATGAACAAACTTTTACCATTACTGATTTAGGTGTATTTGCTGAAAGAAAAAATTATCTTGTACCATTCCCTAAACCAACTTTATATGTGTTAGTTACATATAGTGTTGAAGAGAGTGGAACAACTAAAGAATATAATGATTTAATAAGTTATGAATATGGTGAATATAAAATTTTAACTGGTGGTTTTGAAAACTAAAAAAGGTTTATACAAAAACAAAAAGCAGCGCTTTAATTATGTGCTGCTTTTTAATTATTAATATTCATAGCTTCTTTTAATTTTGTTTCTACTTCAGCTAAGATTTCCGGATTTTCTTTTAGATAACGTTTAGCCGCTTCTTTACCTTGACCAATTTTA
The DNA here is from genome assembly GCA_949293265.1 of uncultured bacterium. GTDB lineage: Bacteria > Bacillota_I > Bacilli_A > Acholeplasmatales > Anaeroplasmataceae > CALUXS01. The sequence continues at coordinate 17,613 of CASFCK010000002.1, read as the reverse complement.
TTATCATTATAACTAAACCAAGCACCGGCCTTTTTTATAATTTCATAATTCACACCTAAATCAATAATCTCAGATAAATGCGAAATACCTTCACCATAAATTATATCTACTTCAGCAGTTCTAAATGGTGGAGCAACCTTATTCTTAACAACTTTAACTACTGTTTTGTTTCCTATTACATTTGTGCCATCTTTTAATTGTTCACTTCTTCTAATATCAAGACGAATAGAAGCATAAAACTTTAGTGCTCTACCCCCTGTAGTAGTTTCAGGGTTACCAAACATTACACCAACTTTTTCGCGAATTTGGTTAATGAAAATAGCAACACAATTTGTTTTAGCAATAATTCCTGATAACATTCGCATAGCCTGACTCATTAATCTAGCATGAAGACCAACATGACTATCTCCCATATCACCATTTAATTCAGCTTCTGGTACTAAAGCAGCCACGCTATCAACTACAATTAAATCAACACTGCCAGATTTAATTAAAGCTTCCGCAATTTCTAAGGCTTGTTCACCAGAATTTGGTTGCGATAATAACAAGTTATCAATATCTACTCCTAAAGCTTTTGCATAAATAGGATCTAATGCATTTTCAGCATCAATAAAAGCTGCATAACCACCTTGTTTTTGTACACTAGCTATAGCATGTAAGGCAAACGTAGTTTTACCAGAAGACTCCGGACCAAATATTTCAATAATTCTTCCTCTTGGATATCCACCTACACCTAAAGCTTTATCTAAAGCATAAGAGCCTGTTGGTATAACATCATATTTATCTTTAACTTTGTCACCAAGCCGCATAATCGAGCCTTTACCAAAGTCTTTTTCGATTGATTTTAAAGCTTGTTCTAAAGCTTGTTCTCTACTATCAGCCATTTTTTTGTCACCTCGTATAATATATAGTCAAAAAAATAATTTTTTTTACATTGATTCAAATATTTCTTTACGATTTTTTAATAAATATTCTAAACCAGAAATAATAGTTAATAATGTAGCAAGATAAATCAAGACTTGGCCAATAACATATACTACATCATGACAATTACTAAAAAACATTACTATTAATGCCACCATCGTACAAGCTGTTTTATATTTACCAAGTTTAGCAGCCGCTATAACTACTTGTTTATCAGCTAACACCATTCTTATACCAGATACCATAAACTCTCTTACTAGTATTATTACAAATGCCCATAAAGGCATTATGCCATCAGCTAAAAAAATAGACATCGCTGTAAAAGTTAGCATTTTATCTGCTAATGGATCTGCAAATTTACCAAAAGTTGTCACTAGGTTTCTGCTTCTAGCAATATGGCCATCTAAAAAATCGGTTATGCTAGCAACAGCAAACAATATTACTTCGATTAAATATAGCCAAGATAAACCACTAAAAACAAAATTATCTTTTAAATAAGGAATAAAATATAAAATAACCATAATAGGGATTATAATTATTCTCAACATTGTTAATTTATTAGGTAAAGTCATAATATCAACCTCCACGCTATTATAACATAATAATATTTTTTTTAACATTATTTTTTTATTTTATTGCAAGTAAATAATCTTTTTGCTATAATTAGATGCGTTATAGCTAACGGAGGTGAAACCATGGCAAATATTAAACAACAAATTAAAAGAACTAAAACAAATGAAAAAAGCAGATTAGCAAACTTTTCTTATAAATCTAAATTAAAAACTTCATTAAAGGACGTTCGCACTGCAGTAGCTGCAAAAGATTTAGTAAAAGCTGAAGAATGCTTAAATGTTGCTTACAAGAATCTTGATAAAGCATTAGCTAAAGGCATAGTACATAAAAATTATGTTAGCCGTAATAAATCTAAATTAGCAGAAGCTGTTAATAGCTTAAAATAAAAAAAGACGGGAAGTCTTTTTTTATTTTATAAACTTAATAAATAACTACTAAAGGCTACCTTTTGATTTAAGGTACCTTTTTTTATGCCATATTCTAATTCATTTAATTGTTTTAATGTTTTCTTTAGGCTATTAGTTGATATATTTTTAGCTTCTTGTAGCATATAATATGCCCTTCCTAATTTGACATTATTGATTTGCGCAATATCATTTTGCGTATAACCGTTATTTACTAAAATATTGTTATTATAAATTTCTTGAAATTTATTAATGATTAGGCCTAATAAGTACGTGGGTACAACATTAAATTTAAGCAAATCATTATATATATTATAAGCTTTTATACCATCTCTTTTAATCACGGCATTACATAATTCATATACATTGTCTTCTAAAGGCGCCTCTAATAAAGCTTCTATATCCTCTTTAGCTATCGTTTTAGTATCAATTTTATAACAAATTAATTCATCTAATATATTTTTTAACAAGGAAAGATCTTCCCCATAACTAACGATATAATCTAGGGCATCATCATTAATTATAAATTCGTTATTAGCTAAATATTTATTAATAAAAGTTACACTATCTTCCTTTTTCTCAATTAATTCATAATAGATAGCTAATTTTTTTATATCTGTAAATAGACTATTATCTATTTTTTTAAACCACATAAATAAAACCGTAAAACTAGCTGGATTAGCTAAATATTGTAAAAAATATTTATAATATTTAGTTTCAACATTAAATATGTCTTCACAGTTTTTTATGACAACGCATTTAGTCGGGCTTAAAAAAGTAGGTGTGTTTAATACCCCTAATATTTGATTTATACCATCATCTTTAATATTAAAATATTCAATCTCAATGTCTAAATTCAAATCTTCTAAAACTTCTTTAATCTTAGCTTCAACCATTACGCTTTCTTGACCATAGATTATAAAATTTTGCATAGTGCATCACCTAACTTTAATTATAGCACAAAAGCTTCATTTTTATAAGTTTTTATTGTATTAGCATTAATGGTTATATTACCATAATTATAAGTTAAATAAATCAAACTATAATCAGCTAAATTATTTACTGTTATTTTTTTAGGAAAACCATAACGATTTTGATAACCTACTGATATTATAGCTATTTCGGGTTTAACGCAAGTTAAAAATTCGCGGCTAGTCGAAGTATCTGATCCATGATGGGCAACCTTCAAAACATCTACATCATTTAAATAAGGCAATAAATCTAATTCTACTTCTTTAGAAATATCTCCCGTAAATAAAAATGTTTTATTCATTATTTCTAAATAGAATACTAATGAGTTATCATTTATATCTTCATATTCTTTTAAACCTGAAATTACATGAATTAAACTGTTTCCTATCTTTACATTGTCATTAAAGTCTAATGGTTCTAATCTAACATCATAACCTTTAAATATATTTATTATTTCTTTATCATATTTAGAATAATAAACTATATTAACATCTAGGTTAGCAACAATTTCTAAGGCATCACCTAAATGGTCACTATCACTATGTGATATAAATAAGGCTTCTAATTTAGTTATATTTGTTTTTAATAAATAATCATACGCATTATAACAATCAATTAAAAAATATTTATTACTAGAATTAACTATAACCGCATCTCCTTGGCCACAATCAATAAAAACAACTTTATCCTTTGTTAATTTTGGTGAAATTAAATAAATTAATAGCAGAATAATAAATGAAAAAACATAGGTTTTTTTTCTGACACCTTGACTTAAATTAAATAGAATTAAGAATAATAAAAAATAATAAATTAATTTATAATAATTATTCATATAAGGAAAACTTATTACTAATAAATTAGAAATAAATTCTAATTCACTAGTAAAACCAAGTATTAAAAACACTAAATAATGGCTTAATGAAGGCACAATTAAAAAAATAAATAATATTGGAATAAAAATATAAGATATAATGTTTGCGAAAATAAAAGAAATAAAACTAAATAATGATAATTGATTAGACATATTGCTAATAAAAGGAAAACAAATTAATAAAAATAGTATTCCTTCTAATATTTGCCTTTTAAATTTGTTTTGACATTTAACAAAATCTTTTAAAAATAAAATCAAAAAACTTGCTAAATTAGCTAAAATAAAACCAATATTATATATTTTTAAGGGATTAATTGTTAATAGCAAAAACGTTATAGAAAATATATCTAATTTATTAAAACCGATATCCAATCGCTTATTTATTTTAGTTAATATTAAAAAAAATAATGCTCTTAATAGCGAAAGTGACATTCCGCACAATAATACATAAAATGTTATAAATAATAAACTAATGTTTTCAGATAAAATATATCTTTTACTTTTTTTAAAAATGATTTTAAAAAGAAAATTATATATTAACAGTAAATGAAAACCACTAAGAGCTAAAACATGTAATATGTTTAATTTAGCATAACTTGAAGTATCTTCAATTGAATTTTGGCCAAATATTAAACAGCTAAATATGTCATAATATTCAGAAGCTATTTTAGGTTTATAATAAGTTAATATTTTATTTCGTAAATTATTAAAATTAAAAATATGGGAAATTATTTGATATTCTTCAATTTCATAAATGTTTTTAATTTCTTTTCCCCTTAAAAAGTTTAAAGTATCAAAATCACCAGGATATGATGGGCTTAAATATTCAGCTTTATAAGCAGTAATATATAGGATATCTCCTGCTTCTATATTTAATTTTGTATATGACATGTATTTATTAAATTTATAATAATAAATAAAATAATTTTCTTTTACTTCAATCACATAAATATTACCGTTAATATAATTTGGACTTATATTATAAAATAAAAATAAAAATATAAATATTAATGCTAATAATATTAAAAATATAATCAATTTTTTATTTATCAGCTTTCTTTTAAACAAAAAATATATATAAATTATATATACAATAATGAATGGTTTAACAATTAAGGCTATAGCTAAAAATACTTGAGCAAATACTATAAAATGCAGTTTATCGCAATACTGCCTTAAGCTTAATTTCCAACTGGTCTTTGGCATTTTTTATTCCGACTAATGAAAAGAAAGTAGTCCAATCTTTAAACATTAAATTAATTTCTAAATATTCTAATATTTTATTTGCTTTTACTTCACCTATTCCTGGTAAACTATCTAGCTCTTCAAAAGTAGCTTTTTCAATAATGATAGGATTTAAAGGTGGTTCATAAAACACTATTTCTAAGCCATCCTCTATTTCAAAGTCAAGATAAATTGAACTATCAGTAGCTCCTACTAATTCTAATATCTTATCTTTAGTATAATGATTAGGAATTTCATATGTCCCTGGTTTAGAACAACAGCCTTTAGCACTAATTGTTATATAGCTTATTTTAGGTGCTTCTACAATATTTTCTTCTTTTTTATTTACTATATTATTAAATCCTAAACTTATTAGTATTATTGCTAAAAATATATAATATAGATATTTCATTTTTATCCCTTCCTCATAATATATATAGAAAAAAAGATTGCTGTTTTAGCAATCTAATAAGAAAAAAGTTCATTATCTTTAATATCAAATATTTTAATACCATTTTCATCTAAAATAGCATAGGTTTTAGGATTATTTTCCTTTGGTAAAGCAATACTCCCAACATTAATATAAGTTATATCATCATACACTTTAAGACTAGGTATGTGATAATGACCATATAAAACAATTTGATTGGTTTGACAATCATCTTTATTAAATAGTAATTTATGACCATGACATAAGTAATATGTTTTTGTGCCTAAATCTATAAAATGACATTCTAGGATCTTAAATTGTAATACCATTTGATCAACATATGCTTCGCAATTACCTTTTATACAAATTATTTTATCTTTTATTTGATTTAATAAGGTAATTACAGCTTTAGGATTATAATCTTCAGGCAAATCATTACGTGGTCCATGATATAAAACATCACCTAATAAAACCAAGTAATCAAATTCTTCTTCTTTGAATTTGTTATATATAAATTTGGCATCTTGAAAAGAACCATGGATATCGGAAGCTATTAAATAACGCATACTACTCCTTTATAACATTCATTAATATTTTCAGTGATTTATAAATCATATCTAATTCGTTTGGCTCGACAGAATCAAAAAGTGGCCACGTTGCTTTTTCTATGTCGTTCATTAGATTTGCCATAATATTTTGGGCTTTATCTGTTAAATATATATAATAAACCCGCTTATCATTTACATCGTTTACCTTTGATAAATAACCATGATTTACTAAACGATTAATTAATGGTGAGATCGTATTTGTTTCTTTATTCAAGCGCGAACATATACCGGTTATTTTAGTTCCTTCGTTGTGATAGACATCTAAAATAACTTTTGATTGAACACTTGATAAGCCATATGGTTCACATAATTTATCTTTATATTTATCGAAAAAGTAAGAAAGGTGTTTTACCATTTCTATAACGTCTTTACGTTTTTTTAGATCCATTTTGCTCACTCCTTTATATCATTATACGACATAATTTTGTTTTTAGCAATTATTGTTAAAAAAATCTCCAAAATAAAAGTTTATTTTGGAGATTAGTACTTATTTTTTTATTGATAAACTTAATCCGTCACCGATTTTATAAATAGTTGTGATATAGTTAGGATTATTTACTAAAAAAGTACGGAAATTCTTAATTTTTGTAAGCATTTGTCTTAAATGTCTTTTATATTGTGTTAAATCAGTTTCTACTAGGCCATGAAAGTCTAAATTATCACAAATAATAATACCTCCCTTTTTTAACAAAGGAGTATAAAGATTAAAGAATTTTTCGTATTGTGCTTTTGCAGCATCAATAAATAACATATCATATTCCTTATTGGCTACATCAGCAAATGCATCTAATGCATCTTTATAAACAACATTAATTTTAGTTGTTAATCCTAAATCTGCTATATTTTTTATAGCTTGATCATACATTTCTTTATCACGTTCAATTGTTGTAACATTAGCTCCATTTTCGGCCATCATAATTGCTGAATAAGCGATAGCTGTTCCTAGTTCTAATACTTCTTTTACTTGATATTTATTTATTTGTTCTAGTAAAAAAGCTAAACCTTCATCATTAATTATTGGAACCTGATTTAATTTTGCGTATTCTTTAATAACATCTATATTATTCATGATGACAATCACAATCATGATCGCAGTCACAATCACATGCTGAATCATGACCACAACCACAGCCATCACAATCATCACAATGACAGCCATCGTGGTGATGATGTTGTTGATGTTCCTCGAAATATTGATTTACTACCTCTTCTAAATGATCCCATTCTTCATCATTTTCTACAGGAAGTAGAGTGCCTGATTTATCATCTTTTTCTTCATAAATCATCGCACTTATTTCATCAGAATCTTGATGTCTAAAAATAACATATTTATGGCCAAATTCTTTTGATTCATAAGTGAAAATAATTGGGCATTTTAATTCTTTACCATCTGCGTTAATAATAATATACTCTGTCATAATTTACCTCGATCTAAATAATTTTGGAGAATAATAGCCGCAGCTAATTCATCCTTTTTTTCCTTTCTTTTTTTTCTTTTTAAATTACCTTCTAACATTGCTTTATCAACTAGTGATGTGGTTAAACGTTCATCAAATAAAATTACTTCAATATTTGAATTGTCTTCAATCATTTTTTTAAATTCAAAACTAATGTTAGCTCTAATTCCTAAATCACCATTCATGTGTTTAGGTAAACCTAAAATCACTTTTTTTACTTGATATTTATTACACAAATCAAGTAAATAAGTTACGGCTGCTTTATAATCATCTTCTTTAAAATAATAAGTAGTTAAACTACTAGCTAAAATATTTAATTCATCTGATATAGCTATACCTAAGCTCTTAGAGCCTAAATCTAAACCAATTATGCGCATAACATTTCCTTAACTTTATTTAATGCTAAGTCTAACTTAGTTACATCTTTACCACCGGCTTGAGCCATATCTGGTTTGCCACCACCACCGCCACCTGTGATGCTTGTAGCTAATTTAATATATTCAACCGCATTATAACATCCTTTTGCAGCACAAACAAATGTAATGCTTGAATTATCGTTATATGCTAAGAAACAAACATCTAAATTGTAGTTATTCATTAAAGTCTTAGCTACATCTTTTAAAAGATTTTTTGGTATATCTATTTCTGTTACTAATTTATTATTAGTAATTAATGATTCATATTTAGCTAAATCTTTAACTGAATTTTCACGATTTGCTTTATTAATTTCTAATTCTAAATCATGTAGTGCTTTTTGTAGTCTTGTTTCTTCTTTACGTAAATCTAAAATATATTGATAGCCTTTAGATTGCGGTTCTTGATAAATAACTGTATTACTAATATTTAAATTTTTATGTTCATTTATTAATTTGTTTGCCTTAGCAACTAATAAATTGATATCACTATACACATTAGTTAAGTTTTCTTTTAATAATTTAAAAGCCTCATTACTAGTAGTTCCGGTAATTCTAAATATACCTGAGCCTATAGATTCATAACTTGCAATCATAAATTCCTCTATATCGCCAGTTTTTAAAACATGACAGCCACCACATAATTCTTTAGAAATAGTCATGTCTACAACTCTTACTAAATTGCCATATTTTTCACTAAATAAGGCCATGGCTCCAGCTTTTTTGGCATCTTCGATACTCATGTATGAGATGTTAACTTTATGATTTTCTTTAATATAATCATTAACTAATTTTTCAATTTTTAATAAGTCTTGATCTGATAAAGCTTCATAATTATTGAAGTCAAATCTAACAAATTTATCATTAACTAATTGGCCTTGTTGATGACTATCTTTAGATAAAACCTCTTGTAGAGCTTTTTGTAATAAGTGCGCAGCTGAATGATTTTTAGTGATTGCCGTACGATATTTTTTATCTACTTCAGCTATGACTTCAAGCCCTTCATTGAAACCATTTACATCCATAATATGTAAATGTTGGCCATTAGGTAGCTTGATAACATCTTTAACTTCTACTTTATTGATTAAACCTTTATCAGCTACTTGACCACCTGATGTAGCATAAAAAGGTGTTTCTTGTAAAACTATACCTTCAGCAAAAACTTTAATAACTTTGGTTTTAATTTCTAATTTATCATAGCCAACAAATTTTGATTCAGCTTTGTAATGCATATATTCTTCGTTTTGGCTATTCATAGATTCTACATCTTTACGCGAAGAACGTGCTCTTTCTTTTTGTAAAGCCATTTCTGCTTTAAAGCCTTCTTCATCAACTGTTAAATTAAAATCACTTGCATATTCTTTTGTTAATTCAAGAGGGAAACCATAAGTGTCATATAAAGTAAATGCGTCTTTGCCACTTATATTTTCACCTTTTTTAATTAATTCATTTAATCTTTTTTCGCCAATATTTAATGTTTCTAAAAATTTATTTTCTTCATTAGTAATAATTTGCTTAATTATAGAAGCTTTATTAATTAATTGTGGGTAAAAATCACCCATAATCTCAATAACAACATCAACCAATTCAGCCATAAAAGGACGATTTAAACCAATTTGTTTAGCATATTTCATAGCTCGACGTAAAACTCTTCGTAAAACATATCCTCGGCCTTCATTTGATAAAGTAGCCCCATCAGCTATTGCAAAACTTACAGTTCTAACATGATCAGCTATTACTTTAAAGGCCATTTGACCATTATATTTAACATTAGCTAATTCTTCAGTCTTTTTAATGATTGGCATAAACAAATCAGTATCATAATTAGTATCAACTTCTTGCATAACACAACATAATCTTTCAAGACCACAACCAGTATCAATATTTTTACTAGGTAATTCTTGATACTCTTCTCTTCTTACTCCTGTTTTAGCATTATATTGACTAAATACGATATTCCAAATTTCAATAAAACGATCGTTTTCAATATCTTGTTCTATTAATTCTTTACCGCGTTTATCATATTTTTCACCACGATCATAGAACATTTCTGTATCTGGTCCACATGGTCCTTCCCCAATTTCCCAGAAATTATCTGCCATCGGAATTAAATGGTCTTCTGCCACACCATGTCTTAACCACAAATCTCTAGCTACTAAATCTTTATTATAGTATGTAATATAAATTTTATCTTTAGCAAACCCAAACCATTTATCAGAAAATAATAATTCACACGCAAACTCAATAGCTTCTTCCTTAAAATAGTCACCGATTGAAAAGTTTCCTAACATTTCAAAAAAAGTATGATGTCTTGCTGTTTTACCTACATTTTCTATATCGTTTGTTCTTATACATTTTTGCGCATTAGTAATTCTATGATTATCTGGTACAACGCGACCATCAAAATATTTTTTTAATGGAGCAACACCGGCATTAATCCAAAGTAAAGTTGGATCATTGTCAGGAATTAAAGATGCTGAAGGTTCTACACTATGTCCTTTAGTCTTAAAAAAATCTAACCACATTTGTCTTATTTCTTTTGATTTTAAATGTTTCATAATTTATATTAATAATTAATTTTCTTAATTATTTTCTCCTTTCTCGGTCTTATATACATAACATTTTAATTATACTACACATTGACCTAGAAATTAAATATTTTTTTTAAAAAAGGAGCAACTATGCAGGAAAATGCCTTTGGAAACTTTATAAAGAAACATCGTCTTAAGCATAATATTAAGCAAAGCACTTTAGCTAAATATATAGATACTGATCAAGGTACTATTTCAAGAATCGAAAATGGATTACAAGAACCATCTTTAAATCAACTATATTTATTACAAAAGCACTTACATTTTTCATTAGATAATTTCTTTAAGACTTATAAAAAATCATAGGGGGTTAACTCTTTTTTTAAAACTAATTGGTCAATTAATGAAGTATTACGTAATCCTTCTTTTAATCTAATTCTTAAATTTAAATAATTGATATCACCTAGTAAAATCAATTTCTTCTTAGCTCTAGTAATAGCTGTATATACTAGTTTTCTTTTTAACATTAATGAATAACTTTGTAATATTGGAAAAATCACATAATCATATTCTGCACCCTGTGACTTATGAACAGAAATAGCATATGCCAATGTTAGATTTTCTAAATCATTTTTAGTTAATCTAACTATCTTATGATTAAAATCTACTAACATTTCTTTATCATCTATATCAACTACATACCCTATATCACCATTCATAATTCCTTTTTCTGGTTCATTTTGAAGTTGTAAAACACGATCATTAATATAAAATATTTTTTCATTTGCCTGTAATGCCTTGGTTTTGTTAGGATTGTAATTTTCTTGGACAAACTTATTAATTTCATCTATTCCAAAATTACCGTTATAAATTGGTATTAAAATTTGTAGATTTTTTAGTTCATTACCACTTTGTAGGTAATTATCTAAAAGTTGTTTAATTTTAGCTTTTAGGTTGTTATACAACAAATTATAGTTATAAACTTCTTTTTTTAATAAAAATATCTTTTTATCAATATTTTGTTTTAACACCATATTAGCTAATTTTATTATATTACTATCTGATACCTGCCGCATAACTTCAGTTAAACGATAACACTTAAATAAATCAGAAGCTATAATATCATGTAAAAACTCACCTGGACCTACACTAGGTAATTGAAATTCATCGCCTATAAAAATTAATTTAGCTTTATAATTTATAGCATCTAAAAGATGATAAGCAAGTTCAATATCAATCATACTACTTTCATCAACAATAATTAATTTATATGGTAATAAATTCATATTGTTGAAACTAAAAACTCCACTATAGTCATAACCTAAGCCTTTATGAATTGTTGAGGCTTGAATATGACAAACTTCTTGTAATCTTTTAGCTGCCCTACCTGTTGGAGCTAGAAGTAAAATGTCGGTGTTTTCTGTTTGACTATTTATTTTTAAATAGAGATTAATTATTGCCTTTACTAGAGTTGTTTTACCTGTTCCAGGACCCCCGGTTATGATGGCAATTTTATCATTTAACACTTCTAAGAGGGTTTGTTTTTGGGCTTTCGTATAACAAATATTCGTTTCTTTTTCTATTTCTTCTAAAGATTTGATTATTTTATCAGCAGAATATTTTTTATATGGCGCATCATTTATTGCTTTTAAATATTTAGCTACATTTAATTCAGCATTATATAATTTATTAGGGTATACTTTATCAGCTTTAATCATTATTTTTTTATTTGTATTTAAATATTCCATTTTTTCAAGAATAAGTTTATCACTTATTTCTAGAAAATTTATCGACTCAGTCAATAAATCTTTTTTATATACAAATATATTCCCATCTTTATAGCACATATTCGTTAAGCAATAAATTATTGCTTCTTGAACTCTAATCTCATTATCTTTAGCAAAGCCTAAATTTAAAGCTATTTCATCAGCTCTTTTAAAGCCAAAACCACTAACTTCATAGATCAAACGATAGGGATTTTCTTTAATAAAAGATAGTGTGTTAAAACCATAGTTTTCATAGAGCTTTTTAGCCATAGTTGCGGTTAAACCAAAATTATATAATTCTAAATAAATACTATCTTCATCACTTTTCGTTTTCAAAATTTCATATATTATTTTTTTTCTAGTCTCATTTAAACCAGGAACTAAATCTAGGTTTGCTTTATCTTCGACAATTAAATTAAGGGCATTTTCACCAAGTGTTTCTACTATTTTTGTTGCTGTTTTTTTACCAATACCTATAAACTTATCACTAGCTAAAAAAGTGATAAGCCCATTTTTAGTATCTTTATCCTTCTTATATGATGAGGTCTTAAACTGTTTACCATATTTAGGATGTTTTATGTAATCACCAATAAATATGTAATTTAGTCCTTCATCAAGATTAGTAAAATTACCACACACAACTTCTGTTTTTCCATCAACTTCTATTAAGATAATTTTATAATTCGAAGTTGAAGACGCAAAAATAGTTTGTTTGAAAATACCCTTAATTTCCATTAATATCTTCTCTTTTCTAGATCCATATATACTTCGTCAATAATTGCGCCACCAAGGCATATTTCGCCGTCATATATAACAGCTGCTTGACCTGGTGTTACAGCTTTAGCTGTATTATTATATATTATTTCAATCTTATTATTATCTATGTATTTTATTCTAACAGGGATATCTTTTTGGCGATATCTAAATTTAGCAGTATAATCTTTGTTTTCTAATGGTTTATCATAAATCCAATTACATTCACTTGCATATAAACGATTAGAATAAAGATATTTATTTTCTTCACCTTGACCTATTATCAATTCATTTTTTTCTAAATCTTTACCAATTACAAACCAAGGTTCATTTAAAAAATCATGACTTCCACCAATCCCTAAACCTTTTCTTTGGCCGATTGTATAATACATTAAACCATCATGTTTAGCCACGACCTTACCGTCTGAAGTTACCATATTACCTGGTTTAGCAGGTAAATAATTCTTTAAAAATTGTTTAAAATTTCGTTCACCAATAAAACATATTCCAGTTGAATCTTTTTTCTTGGCTGTAACTAAATCATATTCTAAAGCTTTTTCTCTTACTTCTTTTTTTAGCATATCGCCAATCGGAAATAAGCTTTGTCTTAATTGTTCTTGATTTATCATACAAAGAAAATAGGTTTGGTCTTTATTATCGTCTATACCTCTTAATAAAAGCGAATGATCTTCTAGATGTTTAACTCTTGCATAATGACCCATAGCAATATAATCAGCCCCAAGTCGTTTAGCTTCATTTAAGAATGTTGCAAATTTAATGTATTTATTACACATAATATCTGGATTAGGAGTCCTACCCTTTTTATATTCATTAATAAAATAAGTGAACACATAATCCCAATATTCCGCTATGAAATCTATTCTATGTAATTTAATACCTAATTTATCGGCTACCGCTTTGGCATCTTGGTAATCACGTTCTTGTGGACAAACATCATCATTTAAATCCGGATTACCTAAAATATCATTGTTAGTAGCGCTATCCCAATTACGCATAAACATGCCTTCTACTTCATATCCAGCCTGTAATAATTTAATGGCGGCTACACTACTATCAACCCCACCTGATAAACCTAATATTACTTTTTTAGCCATTCTTATTACCACCTTTTTATATCACTTGGCATTCTATAATCACCACGTGGCGCTAAAGAAACATTTAAAATCTTTGGCCCGTCTGGAGTAGCTTGCCGTTTAAATTGTTGGGTAAAGAATCTAAAAATAAAGTTTTTCACATATTTTCTAGCTTCTTCTTCTGACAAGTTAAAAGCTGTTTTTAAAAGGAAAACCATTCTTTCTTCATTATCACCACAATTAAGATATCTATATAATATATAGTCATTTATTTCATATTTTCCAATACTATCTTCAGTTTTTTGATCTTCACCTAATAATTCTGGTGAAATTGGAGTTTCAATTATATCATTTAACGTATCAGCTATATTATTGAATTTAGTCAAGGCGTAATATTTGATCATAAATTTAACTAACGTTTTAGGTATACCAGCATTAATGCCATACATTGACATTTGATCACCATTATAAGTGCACCAACCTAAAGCAAGTTCAGACATATCACCAGTGCCTATAACTATACCATTATATTTATTGGCTAAATCCATTAAAATTAAAGTTCTAATTCTAGCTTGAGCGTTTTCATATGTTACATCTTTAATAGATGGATCATGCTCAATATCGGCAAAATGTTGTAAAACAGCTTTTTCGATAGGCTTTTCAAGTACTGTTAAGCCTAAAGATTCCATCATTTTAACCGCATTAGTTTTAGTCCTTGTGCTTGTGCCCATACCAGGCATAGTAACCGCAATTATACCTTTTAAATCTAGATTTAAATGTTTGAAAGCTTCGACAGAAACTAGTAGGGCTAAAGTCGAATCTAAACCGCCACTAACCCCAATAACTACACTCTTAACACCAGTATGTTTTAATCGCTTATATAGTGCATATTCTTGCAAACTTGCAATTTTATTAAAACATGCTAATTCTTCTTTTTTTGGAACAAATGGGGTAGTATCAATTTGATCTTCAAAATGATATTCTTCACTTTCAAGCAAACTAAATTGAACTTCTTGATATTTAAAATCAACAATAATATCATCATGCATATCAGTTTGATTTCTTCTTTGAAATTCAATCATTTCTAAATCGATATCTGCATATATTATCTCTGAATCAGGACTGAAATTTTCAGTCTCTTTTAGTAATCCGCCACAACAAGCAATTATATTATGGCCACTATATACCGTATCAGAAGTTGATTCATTAACACCTGCTGAAACATAAATATAGGCACCAGTGTTTCTTCTAGAATTTTCTAATACCGTATTTCTTCTAATTTCACTTTTATATAAAACTTCATTTGAGGCTGACAAATTTATAGTCATATTAGCACCACATAAAGCTAAGCTGTTTGCTGGTGTAATACTTGACCACATATCTTCACATATTTCAATACCAAAATGAATATGATTAGCATAGTCATGAAACAAAATTTGGCCTAACGGATACATAAAACCATTTATATAAATTTGATTTGTTGTTATATTTCGTGCTGATTTAAACCATCTTTTTTCATAAAATTCATGATTATTAGGAATCGTTCTTTTAGGCACTACCCCAAGTATTTGGTGATGATGGAAAACTATAGCCGCATTTATTAATGAGCCTTCACAAACTAAAGGAGAACCTAAAACAACGATTCCTTTATTTTCATTTGCCAGACGAAAATGTTCTATAGCTTCATATACATCTTTAATTAAACTATCTTGATAAAAGAAATCACCACAAGTATAACCACTAATACATAATTCCGGAAATACAGTTATGCTGCTTTTAGCTTCATTAGCTAAGGCAATAATCTCTTGAATATTAAATTTTGGATTACCAACTTCTAAATTTGGAGTTACGCAAGCAACTTTAATAAAACCATTTTTTAACATTTTACACCTCGTATAACTTATGTTTTTTTATATAATTATAAACATCTAAACTTAACCAATCTTTATGTTTTTCAACATTTTCTCTAACCTTAGTAGCAGATATTTCATTATGCATTTCAATAACCTTGAAATTCTCTTTATAACTACCAAATTTAGTAAAATCAATATCATCAGTAGGTCTTTTAACGACTATAAATTTAAATTCTTTAATTAATTTTTCAAAGTTAAGCCATAATGGCATTTGTACTAAATTATCACTACCAATTAAGAAATAAATGTCATCATCATACTCTTTAAAATCAGATAACAATTTATATGTCCCTTGATATTCTTTATTTTTCATTTCATAGTCAGAAATTAATAAATCCGGGAATTCTAATTTAAGCATCTGCAATCTATCTTCATCGCTTGCTAAATTAGTTTTCCAAGTATAATTTTTATTAGAAACCGGAACTATAACTATCTTAGCTCCTTTAAAATTATATTTTATTATATTAACTAACTCTAAATGAGCCTTAGTCGGAGGATTAAAAGAACCCCCATAAATAATCAACATAAAAAACACCCACTTTCATTTATTTTATCATATTTTCACTGGTTTTAAAACTCATTTTATGATATGATTACCAAGAGGTGTTACTAAATGCTTGATGAAAATAAATTAGAACAAGAAGATGCAAAAAAAGAATATAAAAATAATTTTAAAGTTAGAGAAGTACATCTTAAAGATAACTATCCTTTTTATAATCATAATATATTTTTTGTTATTTTTTCTAAAATTATAATTCTATTAACAGTAATAGGCTGTTTTATAGCTAAATATCTCCTTTGGGGCTTTAAAAAAACCGGCAAAAAAAACTTAAAAAACATTAAAGGAGCTATAACAATTTCTAATCATTGCTTAATTCAAGATGCATTCATTAATGTACCTAGCGTATTTCCTAAAAAAATGTATGTTACAATGCTAGAAACAAATTTAGGCTTTGGTCTAGCTTCAACTTATCTACGTTTTTGTGGCGCAGTTCCTATTCCTAGAGATCCTAAGCTGTTAATTAAATTTTTTAAACAAACAAAAGATGAACTTAAAAAAAATCAATTTATTCACGTTTATCCTGAAGGTCATTTAATACCTTATAGCGATCATATTCGTAAGTTTATGCCTGGTGCTTTTCATATTGCTTATACTTCTAAAGTACCAATTATCCCTATTTGTTTTACTTTTCATAAACCTAAAGGTTTCTATTTTTGGAAGAAAAAACCTATGATACACCAAAACATTTTAACCCCTTATTATCCAGACTACTCTTTACCTAAAAGAGAATGTATTGATAAAATGGCTGAAGATTTATTTAATATTATGTCAGATTATTTTAATAAACATTCTGAATATACTTTAAATAAATAAAATATTTACTTATTTACTACTGTCAACTTTTTTATCCTTGACTTTTGAACCAGTTTACAATTAGGCTACCCTTTTTATATTTGTGAAAGCGTTAAAAACAACAAAAAAAGTCGCTACTTTTTAGGTAACGACTTTGTTTTATTATTAAGCGATACACCTATTGCCATTCCTCCTGGGAAGAAATAGGTGTGCGAATAATATTCCTCTGCCTACATACTACGCTTTTGATACATTGCACACCCTTACAACGGCAACAACGGCAACTTTTAAACGCTTTAAATTTGCAATTATGGATTTATTTCCAA
>CASFCK010000001.1 GCA_949293265.1 uncultured bacterium | reverse complement strand
TTAAAATTTAAAGTTTTAATACTTTTTGTTTATAGCTTTAAGTAATACTAAGAATTTATAGTTGGGGGTATATAATACTAAGAATTTAATATACTATAATTTTTTGCTCGACTTGTTAAAGAGTCGAGTTTTTTTGTTGACAATAAAAAAATAATACATTAAAATCAAGTTGATGAAAGCGCTTAAATAAATATATGTAAAGTTTGGTGAAGTAGGCTTTTAATATTATAATTGGAGGTAAAAGATGAAATATATATGTCCTATTTGTGGTTATATTTATGATGAAGAAAAAGAAGGTGTACCTTTTAATGAACTAGATGACAATTGGGTTTGTCCGATTTGCGGGGCACCAAAAAACATATTTACAGCTAATGAAGAGACGAAAAAAGAAAATATAGTAGAAGAAAAAAGTTCAGATATAGAGGTTGAACCACTAGTAATGTCAATAATTTGTTCTAATTTAGCTAAAGGCTGTGAAAAACAATACGATGATAAAGGCAAGGTGTTATTCCAAGAATTGAGTGATTATTTCTTACAAAAAACTAAATTAGTAGCTAAAGCAAATCTACAAATGATTACCAAACTTATAAATGATGATTTAGCTATGTTTGCCCAATTTGATGAACTTGCTTCAAAAGAAGCTGATCGCGGTACTAGAAGAGCGTATCTTTGGACGAATAAAGTAGCAAATATAGTAAAAATCATAATTGATCGTTATGAATTAGAAGGTGTAAATTTATTGAAAGATAACAAAATTTTTGTTTGCTCAATTTGCGGTTTCACATACATTGGTAAAAAAGCCCCAGAAATTTGTCCGGTTTGCAAAGTTCCTGATTGGAAATTTATAGAGGGAGGTATCTAAGATGAAGTTTGTAGCAGTAAGAAACTTAAGACTATGTACAAAAGATTGCCTATGTCTATATGTATGTAAAACAGGAGCAACTGATACTGAAAATAGTGTTATTGATGTTACTAAATGTGTAGGTTGTGGACAATGCGCTGCTGCTTGTCCTAGTAAGGCGATATCTTTAGTGCCATTAGAATATCCACGTCAACAACCAAAAAAGGATGAGGTTGTTAATAATTCATTGAAAATGTTAGAAAATAAAGCCAAAGAAGAATTATTATTTAAAACGTTAGCTCTTCAAAGTGATGGCAAAGAAAAACAACTGTTCTTAAGTTTAGCTAAGTCTAGTCGTTTACAAGCTGAAGATTTAGCTAGAGAGAGTAGATATATGTTACCACAAAGTCAATACACACATTCTTTATTAGAAGATATAATAAAAAAAGAAGATGAAGATGCTAAAATTATAGCTAAAAAACTATTACAGCATCTACCTAACAACGATAAATAAGATTAAAATTTAAGGGTGTTAAAAACATCCTTATTTTTTTGGCAGTCGTATTGACAAAGTGCCAAAAAAGATTATAATTATATATGCATGGAGGTAATATAATGATAAAACCATTAAATAATAATGTTGTATTAAAAAAAGATAAAATTGTTAAGGAGACTGCTTCAGGTATAATTTTAAGCAATAAGGAAGAACAAACCGAATATGCAAAAGTTATAGCTGTAGGTCCTGGTAGTAAAGATGAAAAAGGTAATGTTGTGCCTATTGATTTAAAAGTTAATGATAAAGTCATTTATAAAAATTATAGCTCAACAAATATTAAAATTGATAATGAGGAATATTTAATTGTCGATGCTAGTGATATATTAGCTAAAATAGAATAGGAGTGAAAATATGGCAAAAGAAGTAAGATTTAGTAGAGACGCTAAAAAAGCAATGCTTGAGGGCATTGATACTTTAGCAAATACTGTAAGTATAACTTTAGGCCCTAAAGGTCGTAATGTTGTTTTAGATAAAGGATATGGTTCACCATTAATTACTAATGATGGTGTAAGCATTGCTAAAGAAATTGAATTCAAAGATCCATTTATGAATATGGGTGCGAAATTGATCTATGAGGTGGCTAATAATACTAATGATGTAGCTGGCGATGGTACAACTACAGCTACCCTTTTAGCACAAAAAATGATTCATAATGGCTTAACTGAAGTTGATCGTGGTGCTAATCCCCAACTAATGCGTGAAGGTATTGATAAGGCTAGTAAACTTGTAGCGAGCAAGTTACTAGAACATTCAAAAAAGATTGAAACATCTTCAGATATTGCTAATGTCGGAACAATATCTAGTGGCTCAAAAGAAATTGGTGATATTATAGCTAAAGCTATGGATACTGTTGGTAAAGATGGTGTAATAAATGTTGATGAATCACGTGGCTTTGAAACTAGTCTTGAAGTAACACAAGGTCTAAAATATGATAAAGGTTATGTTTCTCCATATATGGTCGGTGATTTAGATAAAACTAATATTACAATGGAAGACACATTAGTACTAGTAACTAATCAAAAAATAACAAATATTCAAGACATTTTACCTTTATTAGAACAAATAGTTAAAGCACATCGCCCATTATTTATCGTTTGTGAAGATATGGATCAAGAAGTTATTAATACGATAGTTGTTAACAAATTAAGAGGAACATTTAATGTTGTTGCTACTAAAGCTCCTGGCTTTGGTGATAATATGACTGAAAACCTATCTGATATTGCTTTAATTTGTGGTGCTAAATTTATTGATAAAGGTTTAAACTTAGAATTGAAAGACGTTACAGTTGATGATTTAGGTCAAGCTAAAAAGATTATTGTTGAAAAAGATTCAACAACTATTATCGATGGAGCTGGTTCTGTTGCTGAAATAAAATCTAGAATGCAAGAATTAGAAAAGAAACTTGCTAAAGAAACTACTAAATATAAAAAAGAAGAACTACAAAAACGTCTTGCGAAATTAGCAAATGGTGTAGCATTAATAAAAGTTGGAGCTACAACAGAATCTGAACTAAAAGAAAAGAAATTGCGCTTAGAAGATGCTTTAAATGCTACTAAAGCTGCAGTTAGTGAAGGTATCGTTTGTGGTGGTGGTCAAGCGCTTATCACAATTTATAAAGAAATTAAAAATGAATTAAAATCAGATGTAGTTGATATTCAAAGAGGTATGAATGTTGTTTTAGATGCTTTAAGTAGCCCTCTATATCAAATTGCTGAAAATAGTGGTTATAGTGGTAAGGATATTGTTGAAGAACAATTAAAACAAAAAGATAATTATGGTTTCAACGCTAAAACTGGTGAATGGGTAGATATGTATAAAGCTGGTATCGTTGATCCTACTAAGGTTACTCGTTCAGCAATATTAAATGCAGCTAGTATAGCTGGTTTATTCTTAACGACTGAAGCAGCGGTAGGCGAAATTAAAGAACCTGCCCAAAATAGTACCCCTCAAATGTATTAATATAATGGCCAAAAACAAAAAAAGTTTTTGGCCTTTTTTTATAAAAATATAAATTTCGTCTATATATAATTAGGTGATGAAAGTATGAAAATAAAAGAAATAAATAAAGAAAGTAGGCCAAGAGAAAGATTAATTAAAGAAGGAGTAGATAAATTATCTGATGCTGAAATTTTAGCAATTTTAATTAATAGTGGAACAATGAAATATTCAGCCTTAGAATTAGCTCATATTTTATTAAATAAATACACATTAAATGAACTTTTATATTTATCATATGAAGAATTAGCAAAAACTGTAGGAATAAAAGAAGCAAAAGGAACGAAAATTATTGCAGCCTTTGAATTAGCTAAAAGAGCTATAAAAGTTAATGAAAAAGAAGTTTTTTTAGATAATCCTGATAGTATTTATGAATATTTAAAATCTTTTTATTTGTATCTTAAAACAGAAAAAGTTCTAGTTTTAATATTCAATAGTCAATTAAGACTACTAAAGACTTTTGAATTAGCAAATGGTGATTTAGCAAATGTAGGGATTGATATGAAAAAACTAGTTTCTGCATTAATTAAATATGATGCATATGGCTTTGTTTTAGCCCACAATCATCCTAGTGGGAATGTCTTACCTTCTAAAAATGATAAGGAATTAACAGTAGAAATAGCTAATATTACAAAAGAAATTAATATTATTTTATTAGATCATATAATTTGGGGAAAAGAAAAATATTTTTCTTTTCTTAGTAATAAATTATTAAATTTTTAAGTATACTATAACTCTAAATTGTGCTAAAATATCCTTTGTGAAAGGATGATATTATGGACACATTTAAATTGGTAAATGATTTAAGTTTTGAAAGAATAGCTGGTTCTAAAGATGAAGAAAAAGCAATCGCTATAATAACTGAATATATTCAAGAATTAAAAGGAAAATATGAAATAAGTGAATTTTCAATTCCTTATTCTGAAATTAAAGAAGCAAGTTTAACAATTAACGGAATAAAATATGAAGCTACTGGTTTTAAACGGAGTGGAAATATAAATGATGAATTAGATTTGGTTTTATTAGATGATATCGATATGATTGACTTTGTTAATGTTAAAAATAAAGCTTGTTTAATTGCTACTAATTTAAACTATAAATTATATGAAGAATTAACAAAAAGACAAGCTAAAGCTATAATTGACATTTCTGGTTCACTATATGATGATCTAACTATTACAGATTTAGAAGAAAAAAGTTTAAGAGATAGACATTTAAATTATGGTCAAACACCTTGTTTTACGATTAGAGCTATTGATGCTGAAAAAATAATATCTTCAGGCGCAACTAAAGTGAAATTAGTATTAGATCAAACTGAGACAACTTTAAAAAGTCATAATATTATATCGGAAATAAAAGGTGAAATTGAAGATGAAATAGTATGTTTTACAGCCCATTATGATTCAGTTCGCTTTTCAAAAGGTGCATATGATAATGCAACAGGTTCTGCTACAATTTTAGAGTTATATAAATATTATTTAGATAACAAGCCAAAAAGAACATTAAGATTTATTTGGTGTGGGGCTGAAGAAATGGGGCTTTTAGGTTCTAAAGCATATATGGAAGAACACCAAAATGACCCAATTAGATTATGTATTAATGTCGATATGACGGCAGTAAATTTAGGTAAAGATATTTGTTGTGTTACCGGAGATACTAATATTGTTGCTTATCTAGATTTATTAAGTAAAGAAGTAGGATTTAAATTAAAGGCTCGTGATGGTGTATATAGTTCTGATTCTACACCATTTGCTGATAAGGGAATTCCAGCTTTAAGTTTTGCTCGTTTGTCAAATGGATTTGGTGCTAAAATTCATTCTAACAAAGATAATGGTTTATTTTTATCTAGTAAATATTTTTATGCTACTTGCAATTTCATTAAGATTTTTGCCGATCGAATGATTAATGCTATTGTATTCCCAATCAATAAATATATGCCTGATAAAATGAAACAAGAAATCGATAAATATTACGGACGTAATAATAAATAAAACGCTTTCTAGGCATTAAAATTGAGTTTTGTTTCTATTTTGGTATAATAACGATGTTAAAGGTGATAAATTATGCAATATTTAATTAAAGATGATATTTATTATGTTGGTGTATCTGATCATAAAATAAAATTATTTGAAAACTATATTCCAATTAATAATGGTGTTTCTTATAATTCATACTTAATAAAAGATGAAAAAACTTGTTTATTAGATACAGTTGATGAAGTTAAAGTAAATCAATATTTAAAAAAGTTAGCCAATACCTTAAATGGTAGGCACTTAGATTACTTAGTTATTCATCATATGGAACCAGACCATTGTGCATTAATTAAGGAAGTACTTGCTAATTATAAAGATGTTACAATTGTAAGTAATCAACAAGTTTTTAAAATGATTAATCAATTTTTTGATTTAGATATCGAAAATAAATTAATTGTTAAAGAAGGAGACATTTTAGATTTAGGCAAACATAAGCTACAATTCATTAGTGCTCCAATGGTTCATTGGCCAGAAGTTATGGTTAGTTATGACTCATATGCTAAGGTTTTATTTTCAGCTGATGCTTTTGGTTCATTTGGCGCACTTAGTGGCAATTTATTTTATGATGAAGTTAGAGATGTTGACTATATTAGTGAAGCTAGACGTTATTATGCTAATATTGTTGGTAAATTTGGTAATAATGTAGTTAATTTATATAATAAAATTAAAGATTTAGATATAAATATGATTTTACCATTACATTCATATTTATGGCGTAAAGATTTTGATATTATTATAAATAAATATTTAAAATGGGCAACTTACATGCCAGAAGATAAAGAAGTAGTTATTTTTTATGCTTCTATGTATGGTAATACAGAAGAAGTTGTTAATAATTTAGCGGAAATATTAGCGAATAAAGGATTAAAAAATATAAAGATTTATGATGTTAGTCAAACTGATGAAACATATTTAATAGCTGAAGTATTTAGAACAAGTCATATTGTTTTAGCTAGCCCAACCTATAATTTAGGTATTTATCCTAAAATGGCTAATTTAATTCATGCATTTAAAAGCATTGGTATTAAGAATAGAACTTTCGCTTTAATAGAAAATTCAACATGGGCAGGCTGTTCTAATAAATTGATTTATGAAGAATTAGCCAAATTAAAGAATGTTACTATTTTAGAAGAAAAAGTGGCTATTAAATCAAGTTATAAAGAGACTGACCACCAAGCCTTAGAAAATTTAGCAGAGCAAATTATTGAAGACATAAAAAAAGAGGTTTAAATTAACCTCTTTTTTTAAACGTTATTATTCTTCAGATATTGCACCTACTGGGCAAACTGGTTCACAAGCGCCACAATCTTGACATAAAGATGGATCAATTACAGATACATCTTCTAAAGTAATTGCACCAAAAGCACATTGATCAACGCAAGCACCACAGCCGATACAAGTATCAGGATTTACTTTTCTTGGCATAATTATACCTCCTTATGCTTAAATTATAACAAAACGCGCCATAATTGTCTATAAACCAAAACTAAGATTAGCTATTGCTAACTCCTTTATTTATAATTTAGTTGCAAAAAGAAAAAAATAAGTGTAAAATCTAATCGATAGGAGTTGAAAGTATGATTCAATGGTGGATTGCCTTAGTAGTAGGTATTATTGCTCTATTAGTTGGCGCCGCAATAGGCTTTTTTGTAGCTCGTTATGTTTTCCAAAGATATCTTAAAAAACACCCACCTATTAATGAAAATATGGTTAGAGCTATGTTTAGTCAAATGGGAAGAACCCCATCAGAAAAACAAGTTAGAGCGGTTATGCGTTCAATGGAAGAAAATAAATAAAAAGACCAGAAGGTCTTTTTTATTTTATATGTTCTTCTAAAATCTTTTTTTCTTTTTTTGCTTTTTTAAAATTATATTCAGTTCCATTTAAAATCCGTTTATAATTTTTGATATGTTTTACAATTATTAAAGTAGCCATAACTGAAATTAATAAGCAGGTCATTAATGAAGTTTTACCAACTAAAAAGTAGAAGAAATTAACACTGCCATCTAAGCCTACAAAATGAAGAATCCAAGCACTAATTAAAACTGTTAGTGTAGCGGCTGTAGAAGCTAATGAAACATAACCGATGGTATATGTGACTATTAAAAAGGCAATAAGACATAAGATTGCTGGTATAGGTGACAAAACTAATATAACACCTAATGAAGTAGCTACCGCTTTACCACCTTTAAAATTTAAAAATACTGAGAAACAATGACCAATTATAGCGGCGATTCCATAATATAGATATTCAATTGGACTTGACCAAATATTTAAGGGAGCTAAGATGTTTCTTATTAACAAAATAACAAACATACCTTTAAAAACATCAAAAAAGAAGATTATAAAGCCGATTTTTTTACCTAATACTCTAATGGCGTTAGTTGAACCTATATTCTTTGAACCAAATTGTCTAATATCAGTTTTACAAATTGTTTTACCTATTACTAATCCAAATGGAATAGAACCTAATAGATAGGAAAAGATTAAAAATAAAATACTAATCGTAATATCATTAGCACTTATTACATTAAACATAGTAATACCTCCGTTTTTTTTATTATACAAAGCTTTTAATTAATTGTCAAAAAGTTATTTACTTTGTTGTTAGATTAAGTAATTTGTGGTATCATAAAGAAAGGTGATTATTTATGCAAACAAAGTATTCTGATGATTCTATAACTATACTTGAAGGACTTGAAGCGGTTAGAAAAAGACCAGGTATGTATATTGGTTCAACCGATGATCGAGGTCTACATCATTTAGTATGGGAAATAGTAGATAATTCAATAGATGAAGCCTTAGCTGGTTATGGTAAAGAAATAACTATTATCATTGGTAAAGATAATTCTATTACCGTTATCGATAATGGACGTGGTGTTCCATGTGGTAAGCACGCTAGTGGCAAGAATACGATGGAAGTTATATATACAATTTTACATGCTGGTGGTAAATTTGGCATTGGCGGTGTGTATAAAACTTCTGGTGGTTTACATGGTGTTGGTGGTAGTGTTGTTAATGCATTATCGGAATATATGGAAGTTATATCTTATCGTGATGGTAAAATTCATAAGATCGTATTCGAAAATGGTGGTCATGTAAAAAAACCGATGGAAATCATTGGTGATACTAAAAAAACAGGAACAACAGTAACATTTAAACCAGACCCAACAATATTTTCAACCACTTTATTTGATTATGATAAGATCAAAGAACGAATTAGAGAAAATGCTTTTTTAATTAAAAACTTAAAAATGAATATTATTGATAAACGTTCTAATAAAGAAGAAAGTTTCTTATATGACCGTGGTATTAGTCAATATGTAGAACTTCTCGATCAAAATAAAAAACCTATTCATAAAGTTTGGGATTTTTCCAATACTATTGATAAGATAAGTGTTGAAGTTGCTTTACAATTTGTAGATGCTTATGATGAAAAAATCATTTCATTTGTTAATAATGTTCATACTAAAGATGGTGGTACTCACGAATTAGGATTTAAGATTGGTTTAACAAAAGCATTTAATGAATATGCTCGTAAATATAATTTATTAAAAGAAAAAGATCCTAATTTAGAAGGTGGCGACTTAAGATCAGGTTTAACAGCTATTGTTTCCGTTCGTATTGAAGAATCAATACTAGAATTTGAAGGCCAAACGAAAGGAAAATTAGGTACTCCAGAAGCTAAACCTATTCTAGAACAAGCAACTTATGATGGTGTAACTAAATATCTAATCGATAATAAAGATATTGCAACTAAGGTAATTGAAAAAGCAATCATTGAATATAACGCGAGAATGGCAGCTAGAAAAGCTAGAACAGAGGCTAGGCTTGGTAAAAAAGAAAAACAAGATGTCAATTTATCTGGTAAATTAACTCCACCACGCGAAAAAGACAAAGAAATAAATGAACTATTCTTAGTCGAAGGTGATTCAGCCGGTGGTAGTGCTATTAAAGGGCGAGATAGTCGTTTTCAAGCGGTATTACCGCTAAGAGGTAAAATATTAAATATCGAAAAAACGGCTGAAGAGAATGCTTTAAAAAATCAAGAAATTGCGACTATGATCTACACTATTGGGGCAGATTATGGGAGTCATTTTGATTTAAAAAAATGTAATTATAAAAAAATAATTATTATGACCGATGCGGATGATGATGGTGCGCATATTCAAGTTTTACTTTTAACATTTTTCTTTAGATATATGCGACCTTTAATTGAAGATGGTCGGGTTTATGTTGCTTTACCGCCGTTATTTAAGATTGTTAAACGTGGCAAAAAAGAAGAAACTATTTATGCTTGGACTAATGAAGAGAAAGAAGAAATTCTAAAAGACGCACCTGCAAATACGATAGTTCAACGCTACAAAGGTTTAGGTGAAATGAATGCTGATCAATTATGGGATACTACTATGAATCCTAAAACAAGAAACCTTATAAGGGTTAATATTGAAGATGTTTCTGATGCAGAAAAACAAATTGATACCCTAATGGGCGATGATGCAGCACGTAGAAGAATGTGGTTAGAAAGCAATGTGTCTTTTACTTTAGAGGAAGATGGTGATTAATTGTGGATTTAAAAACTAAATTAAATATATTCGCTAATGAACATTTTAAAGAAATGAATTTAGAATCTGCAATTGGTGATCGTTTTGGTAGATATTCTAAATACATTATACAAGAGAGAGCTATACCTGATATACGGGATGGTTTAAAACCAGTTCAAAGAAGAATTTTGTTTGCTATGAATCAGTTAGGTATCAATTCGACATCAACTTATAAGAAATCTGCCCGTATTTGTGGTGAAGTAATGGGTAAATTCCATCCTCATGGAGATTCATCTATATATGAAGCTATGGTAAGAATGAGTCAAGATTGGAAAATGGGTGTAACCTTAATTGATATGCATGGTAACAACGGCTCAATCGATGGTTATGGTCCTGCTGCTATGCGTTATACTGAAGCTAGGATGACTAAAAATTGTGATTACTTATTACAAGACATCGATAAAAACACGGTTCCTTTTATTCCAAATTTTGATGAAGAAGAAAAAGAGCCATTAGTATTACCGGCAAGATTTCCTAATCTTTTAGTAAATGGTTCTAGTGGTATTTCAAGTGGTTATGCTACTAATATACCACCACATAATTTTAATGAAGTTATAAATGCTACAATAGCTCTAATTGATAATCCTAAATTAACTATTGATGAATTATTAAAAATAATGCCAGGACCAGATTTCCCAACTGGTGGTGTTTGTGAAGACTTAGAAGGAATTAGAGAAGCCTTTATGTCTGGTAATGGGAGGGTAATTGTTAGAGCTAAATATAATATTGAAAAAATTAATAAAGAACAAGAAAGATTAGTTTTTTATGAAATACCTTATGATACATATAAAAGATTAATAGTCGAAAGAATATCTTTGTTACAACAATCAGGTAAAGTACCTGATATTGCTGAAGTTAGAGATGAATCTGACCGTGAAGGATTAAGAATAGCTATTGATCTAAAAAAAGGTGCCAATAAAGATGCTATACTAAATTACTTATTTAAAAATACTGATTTACAAATTAATTATAAATATAATATGGTATCAATTTGTAATCGCCGTCCGATGTGTTTAGGGGTTATTCCTATTTTAAATGCTTATATAGATCATCAAAAAGAAGTAGTTACTAATAGGACTAATTTCGATTTAACAAAAGCTCTAAAAAGAGAACATATCGTCGATGGTTTAATTAAGATGGTTAGTATTGTTGATGAAGTAATTAGTACAATTAGAGCGAGTAAAAATCGAGCTGATTCTAAGCAAAATATTATGAATAAATTTGGCTTTACTGACTTACAAGCAGAAGCAATCATTACGATGCAATTGTATCGTTTATCTAATACAGATATTTTAGCATTAAGTGAAGAAAAAACTGAATTAGCTACTAATATAGCTCGTTATAATAAAATATTAGGCAGTGAAAAAGAATTATTAAAAGTTATAAAATCTGAATTAAGTGAAATTAATAAAACTATAATTCAAAATAGAAGAACAGAAATCAAAGAAGATGTTACTGATTTAACCGTTTCAGAAACAGATTTAATATCTAAAGAAGATGTGGTTGTAGTTGTAACTAAAGATAGATATATCAAAAGAGTTAGTCTTAAATCCTATAATTTATCAAAAAACAATTATGTTAAAGAAAATGATACTACTATTTATCTTGGTGAAACCAACACCTTAGATACATTATTAATGTTTACATCTTTAGGTAATTTTATCTATTTACCAATTTATAAAATACCTGAATGTAAGATGAAGGATACTGGTACATTTATTAATAACTTAGTTCAAATAGATCCTAAAGAAAACATTATATCAGTTTATCCAATTACTGACTTTAACGAACCTAAAACAGTTTTACTGACTACATCATTAGGAAATATTAAACAAATGATGTTAAAAAACTTTATTTTAAATCGTTATTCTAAAGCTTGTCGAGCAATGAAAATTCAAAATGATGAATTACTAGTTTCAACTGATATTTGTGATAACCTATTAGAAATTATGGTAGTTACAAAAAATGGTGAAGGCTTAAGATTTAGAGCTACAGATATCGCATTAAGAGATGGAACAAATGCTGGTGGCGTAAGAAGTGTAATGTTAAAACCAAAAGATGAAGTAATAAGTTCTTTTTACACAAATAAAGAAGATGATATATTACTATTAACATCTAAATGTCAAATTAAACGTATGATGGTTAAAGATATTCCTTTAACAAGACGCGGTAGAGTAGGTAACGCATTAGTTAAAAAAATAAAATCAAATCCAATTATAATTGTTTCTGCTACTAAAATGACACCAAATCAATATAAAGAAAATGTTAAGTGTCATATTGTTTATCAAAATGGAGTAGATGAATTAGATGCTTTTTCATTCAAATATAATACAGGTGAAGCTGGAAAATCATATTTAAATGATGCTTATACTAGCCCATTTAAAATATATTTAGATGCACCCGATAAGAAGGATGATTTTGTTTCTGCTGATTATTTAGCTGAAGACGATATTAGTTTATTTGATAATGATATTGAAAATGAAAAACCATTAAAGGCTAGTAAACCGACTTACAATATTTTAAATGATTTAGATAAAATATTAGAAGCTAATAATCAAATCGATAAAAAAGAAAAGGATACAAGTAATATAACAGGTATCAAAATTAAAAAAGAAAAAATACCTACATTATTCGATAATATTGAAGATAACAAAGAAGAAAAAGTAACAGAAGATGACAAAACTATTACAACTGAAACGGCATCAAGCGTAATAATTAGAAGAAAGAAGATTGAATAATGAATAAAAAGAAACTATATATTCAGTTAATATTATTGGTTTTAGTTTTAGGTGTTAGTGTTTATGAAATTGTAGTTTTAAGTATTAATTTAAAAATAAATTTAGATAATAATATATCTATCATTAGTTATTTAGTTGGTGTAATCTTATTTAGTATTATAGGATTATTATCAATTGGGGTTATTTTGGGTATTATAATTAAGCGTAAATTGAAAGAGAAATATTATAGATTAAAAAAATAGAGGTTAATTATGGCTACATATGAAATAGATATGACTAGCGGTAATTTAGCGGCTAAATTATTAAAATTTAGCGTACCACTAATGTTTTCTGGCATTTTACAATTATTATATAATGCTTTTGATATAATTGTTTTAGGACAATTTTCATCACGTGATGCTATGGCAGCTGTATCATCAACATCAAGTTTAGTAAGTTTATTTGTTAATTTTTTCTTAGGATTAACTTTAGGCTCAACAGTATTAATGAGTAGATATTTCGCGGCTAAAGACCAAGAAAATTGCCAAAAAACAGTTTCAACAACAATTATAACTTCAGTAATTGTTGGGGTTATAGTCTCTATATTAGGAGCAACATTATCTAGATATATGTTAATTTTAATGAATGCTACTCCTAATTTAATAGATATGTCAACAACGTATTTACAAATATATTTTTCTGGCATAATATTTAATATAATTTATAACTTTGGCGCTGCATTATTAAGAGCGGTTGGTGATACTAAACGACCTTTGATATATTTAAGCATAGCCGGTGTTTTAAATGTATGTTTTAATCTGTTATTTGTATGTGTTTTTAATTTAAATGTTATTGGCGTAGCATTAGGTACTATTATTTCAGAAGCTGTTAGTGCGATATTAGTAATTATTACTTTAGTTAGAGGTCCTGAATATTTAAAAATTAACATTAAGAACTTACAATTTGATAAAAAAATATTAAAAAGTATATTTTTAATAGGTATTCCGGCTAGTCTACAAAGTGTTATTTTCAATATTTCTAATGTTATGATTCAAGCTAATATAAACAGTTATGGCGATATAGCTGTTGCAGGTAATGGAGTTGCAAGTTCACTTGAAGGTTTTGTGTATGCAGCGATGAATGCTGTGTATCAGGCCCAGGTCTCATTTGTTAGCCAAAATGTAGGTGCTAATAAACTTAAAAATGTGCCTAAAATTACGGGTTTAGCGCATGGTTATGTTTTTTTGGCTAATTTTGTTTTTGGTAGTATTATTTTATTATTCCCTAGCTTTTTTGTTAGTCTATATAATAAAGATCCCCAAGTCTTATCATACGCAAATGAAAGAATGCTAATAATGATTGGCACATACTTCTTATGTGGTTTTATGGATGTATGTTCTGGTGGGTTAAGAGGTTTAGGCTATTCATCTATTTCAACAATTATTACTGTTGTTGGAATTGTTGGTTTTAGGGTTGGTTATATTTATACTATTTACGAACTTAACCCAAGTTTATTTAGCTTATATTTATCATATCCAATTTCTTGGGTTGTTACTTGGATTATTAGTCTAACAGTGTTAATTATAATTTATAGAAAAATGTTAAATAGAAAAAATGAATTAGTAACTATAAAATAAGATATAAGGGAGGTAAGCAGGATGACAAAAAAACAAACAATATTAGCAAGTGTGATTTGCATAATTATTTCTTGCTTGTTTTTCTTTATTCCAACCTCCTTTTTATCTTTATTTTATTTTCCATTTATCGCAATTTGTTTTGTTCTAATGGGAATAATTAAATTAGCATTTACTAGCTTAAAAGAAGAGAAAATAGAGTTAATCTATAATTTGACAGAAGGTAGTTTAGCTATTATTTGCGGCGTTATTTATTTTCATTTTTATACCTATTTTGTTGTTGATATAATTTGTTTTATCTTGATTGGTATCATTCCTATTACTAGATTAATAACTGCAAAAAATAAAATAAATCAAATCAGTTTCGATTTCCTAAAATATATAGGTTTAATATCTATATTAGCTGGTTATAGTAAGGTTAATAAGGTGTTTTTTATATTTTGTGGTATAATTTGGCTAATTATAGCTGTATTAATTATCATAATTTATCTGAAAGGATGGTTGAAATATGCAAAAAAAGAGTAAATATATCTGGTATTTAGTAGCAATATGCTGTCTTATTCTCTTTGCTTTAATGCTAATTAGCTCAATAATTGACATCGGTGAAAAACTCAGAAACATCCATTTAGCTGTTGAAATTGTATTTTATGTTTTGGTGGTTGTTTTAGTCTTTTTTGGTATAATAAATCCAATTAGAATAATAGTTAGTTCACCTGATTTAGCTATAGTTACTAGCCTTGATCATGATGATCCACGGATTTATAAAGTATATAAAAGGGTTGCGAAAAATATAATTGAAAATAACAAACTACCTGAAGATAGCGCAAAATTATTAATTGATTATGAAACTAAGGAAGAATTATTAATAAACCTTCAATATGTGTTTCAAACTGATGTAAAAAAAGATTTAAATCGTATTATTATAAACAATGCTAAAGTAGTATTAATTTCAACTGCGATTTGTCAATCAGCCCGTTTTGATATGATCACAGTTTTTAGTGTTAACTTACAAATGATTAAACAATTAGTTTTAAAATGTGGTTTTAGACCAAGTATGAAGAACTTATCTAAGTTAACAATAAATGTTTTTGGGACAGCCTTGATTGCTGAAGGGTTAGAAAATATGCGCCTTGAAGATATTTTACCTAATAGCTCAATGAATGTTATTGGAGAAATACCATTAATAAAGCCATTATTAAGCTCAGTTATTCAAGGGATAGCTAATGCTTTATTAACTATTAGGATAGGTTGTGTAACAAGAAGATATTTATTTGCTGATGGTAGTGTTGTAACTAAAGAAGAAATTAGAAGACAAGCTTTAAAAGAAGCAGCAAAAATTTTACCTTTAGTTGTTGCAGATACAATAACCTTCTTCCCTAAAAAAATAGTAAGATTTTTCACTAATAAAAAGAAAACAGGGGAAGAAAATTTGGCTGAAGTTTAAAAAAAAGTTGACATTTATATGCAAATAGTTTACAATTATCGTGTTGTAACATGCACCACATAGAAAGGGTCAAAAACGAGTAAAATCTACCCTAATAGTGAGTCTTAAAATAAGGAGGTTTCGACATGTACGCAATTATTGAAACAGGTGGCAAACAAGTAAAAGTTGAAGTTGGTTCTACAATTTTCGTTGAAAAATTACCAGTAGAAGAAGGCTCATCTTATACTTTTGATAAAGTAGTTCTTGTTTCTGGTGATAAAACAGTAGTTGGTGCACCATATGTAAAAGGTGCTAATGTTGTGGCTAAAGTTGAAAAACAAGGTCGCGGCAAAAAAATTATTGTTTTCAAATATCGTCCAAAGAAAAATGAAAGAACTAAAAAAGGTCATCGTCAAGCTTATACAAAATTGACTATTGAATCTATCAATGCTTAATTATGATTAAAATTAAATTAAATATTGATGACAAATCTTATCATTTAGAAGTTGTTGGACATGCTAATTATGCACTATATGGCAATGACATAGTTTGTTCAGCAGTATCTACAGCATTAATTATGACTGCTAATTTATTTTTAAAATATAATAATGGTTACAATATTATCAAATTAGATTCTAATGAAGGTAATTTTATTTTAAAAATAAAACGTGATGAATTTGTCGATATTGTATGTGATAATTTAGTTGATACTCTTAAGCAAATTGCTGATCAGTATCCTAAGAATGTCACTATTAACGGTTAGGAGGTAAAACAATGTTATTTTTAAATTTACAATTGTTCGCATCTAAAAAAGGTGTTGGTTCTACTAAAAACGGCCGTGATTCTGAAGCTAAACGTTTAGGAGCTAAGGTAGCTGATGGTCAAGTAGTTACAGCTGGTTCAATTATTTACCGCCAAAGAGGAACTAAAATTTTCCCAGGAAATAATGTTGGTCGTGGTGGTGATGATACATTATTTGCTAAAGTAAATGGTGTAGTTAAATTTGAACGTAAAGGACGCGACAAAAAACAAGTAT
The DNA here is from genome assembly GCA_949293265.1 of uncultured bacterium. GTDB lineage: Bacteria > Bacillota_I > Bacilli_A > Acholeplasmatales > Anaeroplasmataceae > CALUXS01. The sequence goes on along the minus strand of CASFCK010000001.1, from coordinate 169,414 downwards.
CTGTTTACAGCGTAAACTAATATAACTAGGCTCTCTGCCTAGTTTTTTTTGTAGGAGGATATTATGTTTATCGATCAGGTGAAAATGGAACTTCATGGTGGTAAAGGTGGCGATGGTATAGTCGCATATCGCCGTGAATTAAAAGTCGAAATGGGTGGCCCTTTTGGTGGCAATGGTGGAAAAGGTGGCTCAATTATCTTTGTTGGTGATGAAGGTTTATCAACATTATTAGACTTAAAATATATGAAAGTTTTAAAAGCTTTACCAGGTGAAAAGGGTAAAAATAAAGGTATGTATGGTGCAAATGCTAAAGATACATATATACATGTTCCTTTAGGAACTACAATTTATGATGATGATACAAATTTAGTTATAGCTGATATTACTAGACATAATGAAGAAGCTATTATCTGTAAAGGTGGCCGTGGTGGAAGAGGAAATATGGCATTTGCTACTGGTGTAAATAAATGTCCTGATTTTTGTGAAAAGGGTGAACCTGGCCAAGTTAGATATATAAGATGTGAACTCAAAGTTTTAGCAGACTGTGGTTTGGTTGGCTTTCCTTCTGTAGGAAAATCAACATTATTATCAATTGTTTCTAAAGCAAAACCTAAAATTGCTGATTATCACTTTACGACCTTAGTTCCTCAACTTGGTATGGTTGAAACTAAGGATGGTAGGAGTTTTGTAATGGCTGATTTACCAGGTCTTATTGAGGGAGCACATCAAGGGGCGGGATTAGGATTACAATTTTTAAAACATATTGAACGTTGTAGAGTAATTATACACGTTATAGATATGGCTAGTGTTGAAGGACGTGATCCATATAACGATTATTTAATCATCAATAATGAATTAAAAGAATATAAGATGAATTTAATTAATCGTCCCCAAATTGTTGTTGCAAATAAAATGGATCTACCAGGTGCTAAAGAGAATTTAGCGAAATTTATAGCTCAAACCAACATAGAAGTTATTCCGATTAGTGCTTATAATCATGATAATATTGATACACTTTTATATAAGATTGCTGATTTATTAGCTGTAACAAAACCATTTAGTCTATTTGAAGAAGATGAATTAGAACCTAGTGTAGTATATGAATTTAAAGCTGATGAACCAGTATTTTACATCGAAAAAGATAAAGATGGTATCTATAATGTAAAAGGTGATAAATTATACCGTATTTTCCAAATGACTAATTTTGAAAATGAATCGTCTGTAAATCGTTTTGCAAGACAATTGCGTTCTTTTGGCGTTGATGATGAACTACGTAAATTAGGTGCTAAAAACGGTGATACTATTCGCGTATTTGATTTTGAATTTGAATTTGTTGAATAGGGTTTAAAAATGAATATATTTATTATAATTGTTATATTAAACATTATATTTTCCCTAATAACTTTAGCTTTATACATTATAGATAAACAAAAAGCTAAGGCTAGTAAGTGGCGAATTAAAGAAAAAACACTTTTACTATTTACATATTTATTTGGCGCAGTTGGGGCATTTATTGGTGTTTTTGTAGTAAGGCATAAAACAAAACATTGGTATTTTGTTTTATCATGTATTATTAGTATGGTTATACAAGTTTTTTTACTATATTTTACCTATAATATATAAAGGAGGAGTTTAAAACTCCTCCTTTATATATATATTTGTATGCTTTCACTTTTATTGTTGAGATCAATAAGTGGGATATCTTTATATATATCTTTATATTTTTTTATTTCGGTTAATATTTTCTTTGTTTCAATATTTAAATATTTCTTTAAGATTATAGAAATAATAAATGTTGGAAAATAAAGTTTAAAACTTTTTTTAGCACTTTTTATAATAATCTTAATCATGATACATAAATCGCAATATTGCTACCATCTTTATCATTAACTTCTAACAATTTCCCCACTACACCTTGTTCAATCAAAGTGAAAATAACATTGAAATCTATTTTACTTAAAAGATCCTCATTTTTAAAATTTAGGGCCTTCTTATCTATTAATATTTTAATAATCCCTAGTGGTAAGTTAATTTTGACATTATCACCATCAATTTCATTAACTTCAATACGTAATAATAATTTAGTAACATCTTTATTTTCAACATTAACAGCAGTTTCATTACCTAATAAGTAATCACAAGAAACATTAAACTTATTAGCTATATTTAAAAGCATTTCTAAATCTGGTGTAGAAAGTCCATTTTCCCATTTGCTGATACTTTGAGGAGTAATATTTAACGCATTAGCTAATTGTTCCTGAGTTAAATTATTCTTTTTTCTTAATTCTTGAATTCGTTCTTTAAATAACATAATTTACCTTCTTTCTAGTTTAATTCTATAATAATGATGAATAAAAAGATAGCACTTTTTATTTTAGTTGCTAACTAATTAGTTAATAAAGCTCAACTAATAGTTGAGAATCAATAAAAATAATGAAAAAACTGCTAACTAAAGCTAGCAGTCAAAACTATAATTCTAATTTAAGATCCTCATTTTTATATAGTTTTATTTTTAAACAAATGAAATGAAATAGTAAAGTTAAAATAATAGGTAAAATAAGACATATACAAATTAAACCAGTTATATCTAGCGCAGTAATACTAATTTTTAAACCGTTGTCAATGTCATTAAACCAACCCTGAACAACGCCAATTGGACCAACTAACCCGCAAGTACCCATACCAGAAGCTATAGAAGGACCGTTCATTTCTAATTTAAATAAACATGTTGTGATTGGCCCAGTAATAGCAGAAGCTACAATAGTAGGAAGCCAAATGGCTGGTTTTTTTATAATATTTGGGACTTGTAGCATACTTGTGCCTAAACCCTGTGAAACAAGACCTGACCATTTGTTTTCTTTAAATGATTGAACGGCAAAACCGATCATTTGACAACAACAACCAGCTAACGCTGCACCACCAGCTAGACCGGTAATTCCAAAGGAAGCACAGATGGCAGCACTTGATATTGGCAGTGTTAGAATCATACCAACACATACTGATAATATTATTCCCATTAAGAAAGGTTGTAATATCGTAGCCTTGTTAATTGCATCACCTATATAATACGCAGCTTTACCGATTGCAGGAGCAATTAAAGTTGCTAAACCGCATCCCACTATTATTGTAACTAGGGGAGTAACCAAAATGTCTATTTTAGTCGTTCCTGCAACCAATTTGGCAACTTCTGAAGCTATTATCGCGATGAAGAATACAGCCAAAGGACCACCAGCTTCGCCAAGTGCATTACTTGAAATACCAACTGCCACTAAACTAAATAAAACTAGTGGCGGAGTTTTTAAAGCATAACCAATAGCTATTGCCATAGCCGCCCCAGAAGCACTAGAAGCATAGGTTGCAATATCAACAAAAAAAGCAATATTAGTTAGATCACCAATAGTATCAATAATTGTTCCAATTAGCAATGAGGCAAAAAGACCTAATGCCATTTTAGACATTGCATCTATAAAATATAGTTTTAGGGATGGCTTCACATTCTTTTTTAAACAATAATTTTTGATAGCTAAGAGAATTTTTTTAGGTTTGCTAATACTTACTATTTCATCTTGAGGATTTCTAGTTTCTTTTTCCTCCATTTTTCCTCCTTAATTATCCTCCTAGTGCTATAGTTATCTATTAGCTTGACCTACACAATCGTACATCTTAGTAGCTAGGACCACTAATTTATTTCATTTTACTTAATTATTTTTAAAAGTAAATATTTAAACCGTTATAAAACGTTTTCTAACTTGATTTTATATTAATAAATAAATAAAAGATAAATCGCTTACATTGACAATTTAGCTTCGAAAAAGTATAATTTAGTTGGTGAAAAATTTTCATCTACAATATTCAAAAAAAGAGGTAAAATTATGAAAAAATTTGAAGTTTTGAATCGTATTGCCAACATAGGTGTTGTTGCAGTAGTACGTGCCGAAAGCACAGAAAAAGGCTTAAAAATTTCAGAAGCTTGTATTTCTGGTGGAGTAACTGCAATCGAAGTTACTTTCACAGTACCTGGCGCCGGTGAAATTATCTCTAATTTAATTAAAAATTATGAGAATAATGAAAATGTTTTAATTGGTGCAGGCACAGTTTTAGATTCTGAAACTGCCCGTCAAGCTATTTTAAATGGTGCTAAATTTATCGTAAGCCCATGCTTTGATGAAGAAGTAGCTAAACTATGTAATCGTTATCAAGTGCCTTATATTCCTGGTACACAAACAGTACTAGAAGTTAAAATGGCTCTTGATGCTGGTTGTGATGTTATCAAAGTATTCCCTGGTGATATTTTAGGACCTAGATTTATAAAAGATGTTCATGGACCACTTCCATACGCTAATTTAATGCCTTCTGGTGGCGTAGATTTAGCTAATATACCTGATTGGATTAAAGCAGGTGTTGTATGTGTAAGTGCTGGTTCAAGTTTAACTGCACCTGCTAAAAAAGGTGATTATGCAGGTGTAACTGAGCTTGCAAAACAATTTGTGGCTGCAGTAAAGGATGCAAGAGCAAAAAAGTAATGAGGTAGTTATATGAAGAAGGAAAAAATTGTTACATTTGGTGAAATAATGTTACGTCTTTCCACTCCTGATTATGCTACTATTAATCAATGTCGTAATTTTATTGTAAATTACGGTGGTGGTGAAGCAAATGTGGCTGTTGCATTATCACATTTGGGCCATAAATGTTACTTTATGTCTAAATTGCCACCAAATCAATTAGGGGATGGCGCTGTTTCTCATTTACAAGCGAATGGGGTTAATACCGATTACATTGTTAGAGGTTCTTCGACTTTAGGTATTTATTTTTTAGAAACTGGTTTTGGTGGAAGACCATCTAAGATTATTTATAATCGTAAACACAGTGCTATTACGAGAGTTCAAATTAATGAATTTAATTGGGATGAAATTTTTGGCGATGCAACTTGGTTCCATATAAGTGGAATAACTTTAGCTTTAGGTGAAAGAGTAAGAACAGTCGCTTTAAAAGCAGTTCAAGAAGCAAAGCGTCGTAATGTTAAAGTCTCTTTTGATTTTAATTATCGTGCTAAGCTTTGGACGATCGATGAAGCTAAACCAATATATCAACAATTTATGCATTATGTTGATATTGTTTTTGCTAGTTTTTGGGATGCTAACACTATTCTAGAAATACCTCTAGATAAAGAATTTGAAAATGCTACCCTTTCAGAAAAGAGAAGAAATGTCTTCCCTAAAATGATTAAAAAATATAATTTAAATTATATATTCGGTACTGATAGGGTTGTTTATACAGCTACCGATAATAGTTTAGCAGGCTATTATTTTGCCTTAAAAGATGATCAATTGTCTTGGGAATTAACAAATCCGATCAGATTTAATATATATGATCGTATTGGTGGTGGTGATGCTTTTGCATCTGGTGTAATTCATGGCTTATTGAAAGATTTTGATGATCCAGCTTATGCTGTAAGATTTGGCTTAAATACAAGTGTATTAAAGCATACAATAGGTGGGGATGCATCTATCTTCAGTAAAGAAGATGTTGAATCATTTATGGCATCAAATAGTAGTGCAGAAGTAGAAAGGTAATATTATGATTGTTGGAAAGTTAAAAGATATTGCTCACTATAAGGGCTTAAGTAAGAATATCGATACGGCTATAGATTTTGTATTAACTCATGATCTATTAGCTTTACCAAAAGGTAAAACATTAATCGATGGCGACAATGTTTATGTTAATCGTGATACATATGTTGCTAGACCTTTAGAAGAATGTTATTTTGAAGGACATGATAAATATTTAGATATGCAAATTGTTCTAAAGGGTAAAGAAGGGTTTGGTTATACTGATATAACTGATCCAGGTTTAGTTGTTACTACTCCATACAATAAGGAAAAAGATGTTACTAAATATCAAAATAAAGCAACTAATGAAATATATATAACACTTGAAGAAGGTTATGCTTTAGTTTTCCCTGAAGATATCCATTTGGCCAAATTAGATGTTGATGGTAAAACTATCGAAAAAGCAGTAATTAAAATTAAATTAGATAAATAAGGAGAAATTTAAAAATGGCAAAAATTGTTACTTTAGGCGAAATTATGTTAAGATTATCTACACCAGGTAATACACGTTTCGTTCAATCAGATTCTTTTGATGTAGTTTATGGTGGTGGTGAAGCAAACGTTGCTGTAAGCTGCGCAAACTATGGTCATGATGCATACTTTGTAAGTAAAGTACCTACTCATGAAATTGGTCAATGTGCTGTTAATGCACTTCGTCGTTATGGTGTAAACACTAAATTTATAGCTCGTGGTGGCGATAGACTTGGTATTTATTATTTAGAAACAGGCGCTTCAATGCGTGCTTCTAAAGTTATTTATGACCGTGCAAATAGCTCAATTGCTGAAGCTAGTCCTAAAGATTTTGATTTTGATGCAATTATGGAAGGTGCAGATTGGTTCCATTGGTCTGGTATTACACCTGCTATTTCTGATAAAGCAGCTGAATTAACAAAATTAGCTTGTGAAGCAGCAAAACGTCATGGTGTTACAGTATCATGTGATTTAAACTTCCGTAAAAAATTATGGACAAGTGAAAAAGCTATTTCAATCATGCGTCCTTTAATGCAATATGTAGATGTATGTATTGGTAATGAAGAAGATGCTGAATTATGTTTAGGTTTCAAACCAGATGCTGATGTTACTGGTGGTAAAACTGATGCTTCAGGTTATAAAGCAATATTTAAACAAATGGCTGAAAAATTCGGTTTCAAATATGTTGTTTCTACATTAAGAGAATCATTCTCAGCTACTCATAATGGTTGGAAAGCTTTAATATATAATGGTAAAGAATTCTATGAATCTAAACGTTATGACATTAACCCTATTATCGACCGTGTTGGTGGTGGTGATTCATTCAGTGGTGGTTTAATTCATGGTTTATTAACATATCCAACTGACCAAGGTAAAGCATTAGAATTTGCTGTTGCTGCATCAGCATTAAAACACACTATCAACGGTGACTTCAACTTAGTTTCTACAGCTGAAGTAGAAGCATTAGCTGGTGGTGATGCTTCAGGCCGTGTTCAACGTTAATTAAGAGAGGTTTTTATGGAGTATTCAATTTTAGCAAATGGTATAAAGATGCCTAAAGTTGGTTTAGGAACATTTAAAGCCGAAAATGGTGCATCTTGTTATGATGCTGTAATCACAGCTTTAAAGGCAGGTTATAGACACATCGATACTGCTATGGGCTATGGCAATGAAGAAAGCATTGGTAAGGCGATAGAAGATAGTGGGATAAATAGAAGTGAAATATTTATTACAACTAAACTTTATCCTGCTAAAATCGGATATGAGAGTGCTAAAAAACATTTGTTAGAATCACTTAAAAGATTACGGACAAATTATGTAGATCTTTATTTAATTCATTGGCCAAGTGCTAACGATTTAGTTAACATACACACATGGCAAGCCTTTGAAGAATTATATGAGGCTGGTTATTGCAAAGCGATTGGTGTATCTAATTTCAATATTCATCATCTTGAACATTTAATTGCTAGCGCTAGAATAAAACCGATGGTAGATCAAGTTGAATTACATCCATTTTTAACCCAAACAGCTTTAGCTAAATATTTAAAATTAGAAAATATTGCATTAGAAGCATATGGCCCTTTTGCTAAAGGCGAGGTATTTGAAGATGAATTGTTGAAGTCTTTAGCTGATAAATACCATACTGGCATTGCTAATGTTGTCGTTAGATGGGGATTACAAAAAGATATTATAATGATCCCAAAATCAGTAACAATGAATCGTATAATTAGCAATTTTGATGTTTTCTCATTTGCCCTCACCGAATCAGAAATAAATGAAATTGATAATTTAAATTTAGGAAGAAGATTATATACTGACCCCGACAATTGTCCTTTTTGCCCTACTAAGGAGTATGAAGTATGAAAATTGGTGTAAGAATTCATGATTTAGGCCGTAATACGCCAGAAAATTTAGCAAAAACAGCGAAAAAAATTGGCTTTGATGCAGTTCAATTAGTAGTTAATAAGGCTATCTTAGATGAAGGTAGCCTTCCTACTTATTTAGATGATGATAAAGTAAGAAAAATTTCTGATGCCTTTATTAAGGAAGGACTTGAAATAGCTATGTTAGGAGCTTATTTTAATCCTGTTCATGAAAATAAAGAAAAAGTAGAAATTGGTATAAAAAACTTTAGTAATTTTTTACAATATGAGCATAAATTTAAAGCTCATTTTGTTGGCAGTGAAACAGGTTCATTCTCAAATGATCCATGGGTATATCATCCCCATAATCGTACTGAAGATGGTTTTATGCAATCTGTTGAAGTTTTTAAGCAACTAGCTAAAGTGGCTGATAAATATGACGCAAACATAGCTCTTGAGGGAGCATTTGGACATGTTTGTTATGAACCTAAAGTATTGAGAAGATTATATGAATTAATTGGTTCTAACAAAATATATTTTACAATTGACCTATTTAATTATTTAGATATTTCTAATTATATGAATTATCTAGATATATTAGATGATGCGATAAGTACATTAGGGGATAGAACTGTTATTTTCCATTTAAAAGATTTTAAGATTGAAGATAATAAGCTAGTACGTGCTGATATAGGTCAAGGTATTATGGATTACAAAACAGTCTTATCTAAGATGTTAGCATGTAATTCAAATGCATATTTTATATTTGAAGGTAATTCAAAAGAAGGTATGCAAGATAGTTATAATTTCATTAGAAATATAGAAAAAGAGGTTACAAAATGAAATTAGAAGTTAGATATTCCAATCATCCTAATGATTCTAAAAAATATGATACTAAAGAATTAAGAGCTAATTATTTAGTTGAAGAAGTTTTTAAAGCTGATGATATATTATTAGTATATTCGCACCAAGACCGAATAATTGCTGGTGGTGTTATGCCAGTACATAAAACTTTAAAACTAGAAACTAGTGACGAATTAAGAGCAAAATATTTCTTAGAACGTCGTGAACTTGGAATAATCAACATAGGTGGTAATGGTAAAGTAGTTTTAGATGGTAAAGAATATGAAGTTAAATCTAAAGATGGTTTATATGTAGGTATGGGAACAGTAGAAGTTTTATTCAGTTCTAATGATGCTAATAATCCAGCTAAGTTTTATATTGCTTCATGTCCTGCTCATAAAACATATCCAACATACTATATTGATTTTGATAAAGCTAATCATCGTCCATGTGGTGAAGCAAGTACTTTAAACAAAAGAGTAATTAATCAATATATTCACCCTGATGTATGTAAATCATGTCAATTAGCAATGGGTATGACTGCCTTAGAAGAAGGCAGCGGTTGGAATACTATGCCATGTCACACTCATGAAAGAAGAATGGAAGTATATTTCTACTTTAATATTAAGCCTGGTCAAGTTGTTTTCCATATGATGGGTGAACCACAAGAAACTAGACATATTGTAATGCAAAATGAACAACTTGTAATTTCACCAAGTTGGTCTATTCATTCAGGTGTAGGTACTTCAAATTATTCCTTTATTTGGGCTATGTGTGGTGAAAACCAAGAATTTGATGATATGGACAATATTGAAAATATAGATTTAAAATAAGGAAGGAAAAAATTAAAATATGAATATGAATGATTTTAGATTAGATGGTAAGGTTGCTCTTATCACTGGTGCTTCATATGGCATTGGTTTTGCTATTGCTGAAGCATTTGCTGCTGCTGGTGCTACAATAGTATTCAATGATGTTAAACAAGAATTAGTAGATAAAGGTTTAGCTTCATATAAAGAAAAAGGTATCAAAGCTCATGGTTATGTATGTGATGTTACAAATGAAGAAGCCGTAACTGATTTTATTGCTAAAGTTGAAAAAGAGGTTGGCGTAGTAGATATTTTAGTTAATAATGCAGGTATTATTAAACGTATCCCAATGTGTGAAATGACTGCTGCTCAATGGCGCCAAGTAATTGATATCGATTTAACTGGTCCATTTATTATGGCTAAAGCTTGTATACCAGCAATGGTTAAAAAAGGTCATGGTAAAATCATTAACATTTGTTCAATGATGTCAGAACTAGGCCGTGAAACAGTTAGTGCATATGCAGCTGCTAAAGGTGGCTTAAAAATGTTAACTCGCAACATTTGTTCTGAATATGGTGGTGCGAATATCCAATGTAATGGTATAGGACCAGGTTATATTGCTACTCCTCAAACTGCACCACTAAGAGAAAGACAAGCTGATGGAAGTCGTCATCCATTTGACCAATTCATCGTTTCTAAAACACCTGCAGGTCGTTGGGGAAATGCTGAAGATTTACAAGGTCCAGCAGTATTCTTAGCTAGTGATGCTTCTAATTTTGTAAATGGTCACATTCTTTATGTTGATGGTGGTATTTTAGCTTATATTGGTAAACAACCAGAATAATAGCAAATTTTAACATTGTACTAAATACAATTTTCCCGAGAATACTTAGGAAAATTGTATTTTTTTTGTATATTTGAGAAAACGTTTACACAAAGAAATAAAATTTAAAATATCTATTGTAATATGTCGCAAAAAAAGTATAATTTACATTGAATTTTTAAAGAAAGGATCATCTTAGATGAACAGGGGTATATAGGTGTCTGAACCGCTAATTGAATTACAAGATTTAGAGAAATCTTACGGCGATGTTAAAGTTGTTAACAAAATTAATTTAACGATCTATAAAAATGAATTTTTAACTTTATTAGGACCATCAGGTTGTGGGAAAACTACAACATTAAGAATGCTAGCTGGGTTTGAAAAACCAGATAGTGGTAAAATTATAGTAGATAATAAAATTATGAATGAATTACCAAGCTATGCTAGACCTATTAACACAGTCTTTCAACGTTATGCTTTATTTCCCCATTTAAATGTATTTCAAAATATTGCTTTTGGAATAAAAAACAGAGGATATAAATTTATTTTAAATTTTTATGGTGGCAAAGATAAAATAATTGCTGATATAAAAAAAGAAAATCCAAAATTAAAAAAAGTAAGTTATTTTAAAATAAGAAAATATTTAAATAAATTGATTTCCAATTCAGTTTTACATGCCTTAGAACAAGTCAATTTAACTGGTTTTGAGAATAGAAATATTAATCAAATGTCTGGTGGACAAATGCAAAGAATAGCTATAGCTAGAGCTATAGTTTTAAAGCCTAAAATTTTATTGTTAGATGAACCATTAGCTGCATTAGATTTAAAATTAAGACAAAATATGCAATATGAGCTTAAAGAAATGCAACGTGATTTAGGTATCACTTTTATCTACGTTACCCACGACCAAGAAGAAGCCATGACAATGAGTGATAGAATAGTTGTTATGAATGGTGGTTTAATCCAACAATTAGGAAGTCCTAAAGATATATATAATGAGCCTGAAAATAGATTTGTAGCTAAATTTATTGGTGAATCTAATATAATAAAAGGAATATATTTACGCAAAAATGTAGTTCGTTTTATGGATGTAGATTTTGCTTGTGTAGGTTATGAATTTGCACCTAATGAAGAAGTAGATGTAGTTATAAGACCAGAAGATTTTGATGTTGTAAGCTTAGATAAAGCTAAATTAATAGGTGAAGTAACGTCTTCGATTTTTAAAGGTGTTCATTATGAGCTTTGTGTTGATATAAATAACATCGAATTTGTAGTTCATACTTATGAAGATGTAAAAGTAGGCGAAAAAATTGGTCTTAGTGTAGATCCTTATGAAATATGTTTAATGAAGGTAGATGGAACATGCAAAAAGATCGTAAGTTATTAAGTAAAATTGATGAATTACCATCACCATATAAGCTAGAACATTTATCTACACCTTATAAAGTTTGGTTATATATATTAGCACTATTACCTATGTTAATAATGATCGCATTAATGTTTATTGACACTGAAGGTATTAGTTTAGATGAAGCAAGTTTTACTTTTGAAAATTTCTTAATTCTATCTGAACAAAGTGTATTAGTAGCTTTATATAACAGCTTTAAATTTAGCTTTTTAACTACCTTAATTTGTTTATTTTTTGGCTATATTATTGCTTATAGTTTATATAAATCCAAATTAAAACATAAAGGTGGAATATTATTATTATTAATTTTACCAATGTGGACTAACATTTTATTAAGAATAGAAGCATTATCTTACTTGATGCAACCACATAATATTATAACTAATTTACTTGGTATTGAAGGATTCGATATATTAGGAACTGATACGGCCATTTTAGTAGGCTTAGTTTTCACATATTTGCCATTTGTTATATTGCCAATCTACAACGCCTTAGAAAAAATAGACCCAAGTTTGGAAGAAGCAGCCTTAGATTTAGGCATGACTGAAACAAAGAAATTTTGGAAAGTTATTTTCCCTTTATCGCTTAAAGGCTTAGTATCTGGTTCAATAATGGTCTTCTTACCATGTTTTTCTGGATTTGCTGTTCCTAAAGTTCTAGGTGCCGGTAATGTTATCTTAATTGGTAACATAATTGAACAAAATTTTTCAAATATGAATTATAATATAGGCTCAGTTCTAGCAGTTCTAGTTTTAATTTTAATTTTAGGTTCAATCCTACTTATAAATAAATTTGATAAGGAGGGTGAAACTCTATTATGATCTATGAAGTTGCCCGTCTTGAAGATTATGGCTATAAGAAACATACACTACGTAAAATCTTATGGAAGATTTTTAAAATTATAGCTATAATTTTTACAGTATTTATGTTATATGCTTCAATAATTGTTATAGCATTACAATCATTTAATTCAAGCAGAAGTACAACCGAATTCGGTGGTTTTACTTTTAATTGGTATATGGAAATGTTTTCTAATCGGCTTTTGACTGATGCTATTAAGAACACATTTATTATTAGCATCAGTGCTACCTTAATATCAGCCGTTTTAGGAACATTAATTGCAGTTGGTATCTTTTATTTGCCTAAGAAAAAAAGACAAAAGTTATTACTTTTAAACAATATTCCTTTGCTTAACGCTGACATCGTAACCGGTGTTACCTTAATGTTATTATTTAGCTTACTTTTGCCAATTTTCCCTTATTTTTTTGGCTTTCCAACCTTGTTATTAGCCCATATATTTTTCACATTACCATACATTATTTTAAGTGTTATGCCTAAGTTAAAAGAGATGGATCCTAACTTGATGGATGCGGCTACGGATTTAGGAATTAAACCCCTTAAAGCAGTTCGTAAAGTTATTATACCAAGCGTTAAAAGTGGTATTTTTAGCGGCTTAGTTTTAGCATTTACAGTTTCTTTTGAAGACTTTGCGATAAGTTATTTTACGACAGGTAATGGTTTTGATAATATGTCTATTTGGATTTATTCATCAATTGGAAGAAGAAGTTTATTCCCTGGTGTTTATGCTTTTTCAACATTATTAACTGTTGTTTCTATAATCTTGGTTTTAATATATACCTTTAGGTTTAAAGGCAGGAAAAGACATGAAAAGAAGTATTAATTTATTTTTTCTTTCTATGATAATATTAATTTTATCTAGTTGTAGTCAAAGAGAAAGATTGTTAATATTAAACTGGGGAGAATATATTAATGATGAAGTTGTAACTAAATTTGAAGAAGAATATAATTGTGATGTAATAATTTCTCTAGCTGATTCTAACGAATTATTTTATTCAAAAGTAAAATCAGGAACTACCGTTTTTGATATCGTTGTACCTAGTGATTACATGGTTGAAAAAATGGTCGAAAATGATTTACTAGCCGAATTAGATTTTTCGCGTTTATCTAATTATAGCTATAATAAATTCTTGCCAGGAGTTCAAGGTATATTAGATGATTTAGAAGCTAGAAAACCTGGTTTAACTAATTATTTTGTTCCCTATTTTTGGGGCACATGGGGTATTATGTATAATAAATCTAATAATGATTTATTAAATGTTATAGATGAATATAAAGATAAAAGACCATGGTCACTACTATTTGATCGTAAAATATTACCTCAAGATACGCAAATTGGAATGTATGAAACACCACGTTATGCTTATACAGCTACTATGTTCTATAATAACTTAGATATTAATTTAGAATCTAATGTTAATTTAGATGCTTTTAGAAACACTTTAGAAAACACTTACTTTGACATGTGGGGTACTGATACATTAAAGAAAAGTGTTGCGGCAGGAAATCTCGATTTAGCATTTATGTGGACTGGTGATTTCCTTGATATGTTATATACAGAATTAGAGTATTCAACTGACATTTCAAGTCTAGATTTTGATATTTTAATACCAGATAATACAATTGCCTTTATGGATAATTTAGTAATTACGAAAAAAGCCCGTCATTTAGACTTGGCATATAAATTTATAGATTTTCTACTAGATTCTCAAAATGCCTATTTAAACGCAAGTGTAGTAGGTTATTGTACTCCATTACAAGAAACCTATGATATGATAATAAATTATAAAAGTGACTCTAGTAATCCAGATAATATTTGGTTAACAAATTTTGCCTATGCTGTAAAAACATATTACCCAATTTTACCTAATAAGGGTTATAAAGGCGTGATATTAGCTAATATTTCAAGAGATTATTTGAACGAATTAACAAACATATATAATAATGCCAAAGTTTAAAAAAATAAGAGCTAAAAAGAAAATACATTTTTAGCTCTTATTTTTATTTTAAGGGACTAGCTATAATCAATTCAATTGCTAATGGTTCTAATTCAGACTCAATGATTAATTTTTTTTGATTTACGATGTAACTTGTAATTGTAGGACGACACTTACAGTTTAAATAATCTATCATTTCGCTATCTAATGGTATATCACCATTAGCTGATATATAGTTATCATAGAGATTTTCTTTTTGGGAATAAGTATATTTTTTAATTAAATATTTACCACCTAATGATCCAAAGGTAAAACATAGATTTAATTTTTCCTTATTTGGGAAAACCTCGTAACGATTATCATATGACATATTCACACCAATATTTTTTGCATAGGCATTTGAATAATGTGAATAATTATGAACAATGATAATATAATTATCATCCTTTTTTGTAACCAAAAATTTTTCACCTTTACAAATAAATTTATCTCCTAGCATATTTAACAAATAATAAGCATAATAAGCAGATTTTTTTAATCCATTAAGGGTGTACATACCTAATCCACCGTGAAACAGACTATTAGGAAGGGTCTGTTCTTCGTTTAAATCATGCAAAAGCCAATATCCTAATCCTGTATAATTATTAAAACTATCAATTATATTTTTGACAATGTATGCACTTTTAAAAGCAGTGTCTGATAATAAATCTCGATGACTAGTAGTAAAACTCCATTCAGTTATATATAAAGGAACATAGTTATAACTAGTTTCCTTTAAAGTATTATGAATTCTTTTTAGAGTTTTATTAAAACTATCGCTATCTTTAACTAACCATAAAGAATTAGGTTTATAATTAGGGGAATTAAAAAAGTCTGTTGATAATTCAATGTCATAATAATGAATTAAAATAAAGTCTAATGGCATGTGAACTTGCCATGTGAAATTTAAAAACATAGTTAGCCATTCTAAATCTTTTTTATAAGCCGTAAAGGCAGCTGGACCACCTATTTTAGCCTTTGGGAAAACTTTTCTTATAGTCTCATAAGTGTTTTTATATAAAAATTTAAATTTATCATCATCCATCCCAAATAAAGTATTAGGATTTGATGGTTCATTCCAAAGAGTAAATAGCCAATTACCCAATGTTTTTTCACCATAACGCTCTATAAGGTGTTTTAATACAGCTTCTATTAAATGATTCCATTTCCGAATGGAATTAGGAAAAGAAACATTAGTTTTGCCACGGAAAATACACTTTCTAGCTTCACTTGCTAATAAGCTTGGCATAAAAGAAAATTGTACTAATGGCTTTAAATTAATGCTTAATATAAAATCAAAAACTTTATCTAAATAGATGAAATTATAATAAGTTTGACCATTACTATCTTCGTTATAAATCATCATATCATCATCTAAAATGCCATGCATTTTAATATATTCAAAGCCAATAGTTTTCTGAACATCAATTAATGCATCCTTAATATCAGTTCGCAAGATATCATAGGCTCGACTAACACCAATAAACTTTTTAAATGTTTTAATAAATGGTGTCTCATGATTAGTGTCTATATCAACATTCAAGGTATTAGTAGGTATAATTTTAGAAAAATTTTGAACTTGATTATCAGAATTTTCTAGAATAAATTTATTTAAATTATCTTGCAAAAAATCAGGCGATGTTTCTAAATAGTTAAATTTAACATTTTTACTAGTAAGATTAATTTTTTGTTCACGTGATAACTGTTCCTTCCGCCATATACTTGGTATAACATTATATTTTTCTTTAAAAGCAGTAGTAAAAGCTCTTGCATTAGGAAAACCATTGTTGCTGGCTACTTCTTGTAGAGTTAAATTTAAATTTAGTAAGTCTTCACCTGCAAATCTAAGCCTAACTTCCTTTATGTAATCAGTAATAGTTAAGCCCATATTTTTACGAAAAAGACGAGATAAATATTGTTCAGATAAATAGACTTTTGATGCAAGATAAGGTAAAGTCAAATCATTTTTATATTCATTATTGATTAAATTTAATAAATTGTTTAATTTGTCGTAATCTTCATAGGCAAGATTAGAACTACTAGCAATGTGAAAATTAGCATACAGTTCATAAATTAAATGCAATAGTAATGATTCGTTAATAATATTTATATATTTTTGATTAGAAATATTATTAGAAATCATTTGAGCTATTAATTTTTTAATATAACTATAATTTTTGTTAACGTTATTATCTGTTGAATTTAGATCGTATTTAGTAGTTATAAATTCCTTAGGTAGATTTTTAAATAAACTTAATTTTATTTGTAATGTTAAGATACTAGTATGAGTTCCTTCTAATTCATGTAGTTCATTAACATTAAACAAAATGATGTCACCTTTATGTAAAGTAGAAGTTTTAAAATTTGTTTTTGTTATAAGAGTACCATCTAAAACAATTACTATTTCTAATGATTGATGCCAATGCCTATTGATATCATTGATAGTTGAAACAAACATATTAAAAGGTAAATAATCATTAAAGTTAATAACTTCGTGCTGAGTGTTGAAATTCATAAAATTCCTCCATATGTAAAAATATAACCTTTATCCCTTATAATTATAGCATAATTTTGACATTAATATACAAAAAAATCTAATAAAATATGTAACAATGTTTCATACATTAAAAATTGTATTATGAAAGCGATATTAAAACATACAAGAAAACGTTTTTATAGCATATAATAAGTTGTCATTAGAAGTAAGGATAATATTTAGAAAGGAGTAGAATAAATGGCAGATGAATTATTTTTAGAAGTTAAAAATATTACTAAAAAATTTGGTGATTTAGTAGCTGTTGATAATGTTAATCTAAAAATATATCGTGGTCAAATTAAAGGCTTGATTGGTGAAAATGGTTCAGGTAAATCAACCATTAGTTCAATGATAAGTGGTATACATACTATTACATCAGGATCTATTATCTTAGACGGTCAAGGCTTTAAACCTAGTAGTCCGTTAGAAGCTAGAGAAAAAAAGATTTGTATGATTGTTCAAGAAACGGGTACAATTGATAATTTAACTGTAGCAGAAAATATTTATTTAGGTGATGAAAAAAGATTTTGTCATAAAGGAATATTGAACACTAATCAGTTAAATGATGCAGCTAAAAAAGCATGCATGGCTATAGGCTTAAATATTGATGTTACAAAGTCTTGTAATACTTACACTTTTGAAACCAGAAAAATGGTTGAAATAGCTAGAGCATTAGCTTATGATCCAGATTTATTTATCGTCGATGAAACAACAACTGCATTATCACAAGATGGTCGTGAAAAAATACATGAAATCATGATTCAATTACGAAACGCGAATAAAGCTGTTTTGTTTATTTCCCATGATTTAGAAGAACTAATGGGAATATGTGATAATTTGGCGGTTTTAAGAGATGGTAAATTAATAAAAGAAATTAATAAGGTTGATTTTGATGAATCAGAAATAAAAAACACGATGGTTGGTCGAGTGATTGAAGGTAATTATTACCGTAGCGATTATGACTATTCGACATTAGATTTGGTTTCTTTAACAGTTAAAGATCTTACAACTGATGTCTTAAAGAATGTTAATTTAACTCTCCATCAAGGTGAAATACTTGGAATTGGTGGCTTATCTGGTTGTGGAATGCATGAATTAGCAAAAGCTATCTTTGGGATGGAAAAGATAAAATCTGGTGAAATTTTGGCCTATAGTAATCCAACTATGACATTTAAAGAAAGAATCAAGATGGATTGGCTAAAACTAAGAAAAAAACCATATGAAGCTAATGAAGAAATTAAAGAACAAAAGATTTCTTCAATTGCTGATGCACTAAGAGCGAGAATAGGCTATATTTCTAAAGATAGAGATACGGAAACTTTGATATTACCTGCATCTATAAAAGATAATTTAGCTTTAAGTAATTTAGATGATTTATCGAAATTTGGCTTAATATCTCCACGTAGAGAGAAGAAATTTGCTAAAGAGTTAATTGATGAATTTAGAATTAAAGCTACTTCGATGAATCAATTAGTTAAAGAATTATCAGGTGGTAATAAACAAAAAGTTTCGTTTGCAAAATGGATAGGTAACAATAGTAAAATACTAGTTTTTGACAGTCCGACTCGAGGTGTAGATGTTGGTGTTAAAACTACTATGTATCAATTGTTATATTCGTTAAAAAAACGAGGATATAGCATATTAATTGTTTCGGAGGAATTGCCAGAATTAATTGGGATGTCTGATCGAATATTAATAATGAAAAATGGTGAAATTAAGAAGGAATTTTTAAGGGATCCAAATTTAAAAGAAAATATGATTATTGAATATATGATTTAAGGTGAAAGTATGCAAAACAAATTCATAAGTAATACGTTAACCTTTGTTAAAAAACATAAAAGCTTGTTAATTCAATATGGTTGTTTAGTTTTAGTAGTTTTGATTTTCTCAATTGTTACTAGTGGAGATTTATTTTCTACTTATAATTTAAAAAATTTAGTTTACCAAACTACACCATTATTAATTATGGCAGTAGGCTTAATTTTCATATTTGCCCATGGTGGCTTTGATGTTTCATGTGGAGCTGTTTGTGGACTAAATGCTTTAATAAGTATTTTAATTATCAATAGTACTGGATCAGTATTATTAGCTCTTATATGTAATATTATAGTTTCCTTACTTTTATATTTATTTAATATTTTTATATCAATTAAATTTAAAATTATGGCTACTATTTCTAGTTTGGCAATTATGTTTATAGCTAGAGGTATAATAACGTATGTTTGTTCATTAAATAACGGTACAATTAGACTTGTTGATTATCAAGTTTTAAGTGAAATCAAAAATAATGTCATAATTCAAATTGTAGCGTGTGTAATTATTGTATTAATAGCCATTTTATTATTTTCATATACTAAAATAGGTAGACAGGCAAAGGCGATAGGAGATAACCCGCTTTCTGCTAGTCAAAGTGGAACAAAAGTAAATAAAATTAAATTTATCTGTTATGCGTTTGCCGGATTATGTGTTGGTGTTGCTGGTATATTTGTTTTAGCTAGATCTGGTAATGTCGGTAAAAACATTGGTTCTGGTAACGAAATGGATGTTATGGTTGCGATCATCTTAGGGGGAATGAGCCTTCAAGGTGGTTCAAAAACCAGATTAAGTTCAGCTATAGTAGGGTGTATAACTTTAAAAGTGTTATCAACAGGAATGGCAATAGCTGGAGTACCAAATAGTTCTGTATCTTTGGTTAAAGGTATTTTGTTTATAATTATCATATTAACAACATTACGCCAACCAAAGTCAGTTAGAGAAATGCCAAGATAAAATAAGAAAGGAATGGGTAATAATTATGTTTAAGAAAATTTTGGTGTTAGTTTGTTCATTATTTGCTTGTGTTATGGTAGCAAGTTGCAACAAAGAGGATGAAAAAGTTAAAATTGGTTTAGTTATGTATCAATGGACTGATACACAGGGTAAAAATATGCAAAATTATTGCAATTACTTAGAAGAAAATTTCAATGTAGAATTTGCGTATGAATCTACTTATTATCAAGACGATAAACATTTAGAATGTGTTGAAAATTTAATCTCTCAAGGCTGTAATGCAATTATAGCAGGTTATGATACATCTCTTGAGAGTGCTATAGATACATGTAGTTCTAATGGTGTTTATTATATTGTCGCCCTAGATTATATTGCAGCAGCTGATTTAGGTAGTACTAAATCTGATCACTTCTTAGGTGGTACACAACAATTTGGTGGCGATTTAGCAGGTTTAGGAGCTGCTTATGCTAAAGCTGTTATTGACAATGATTTAACTAGTGTTGGTGGTGTTTCTTTCCCTTCATGGGGATTTAATGAAGCTCCAGAAATTTATGCAGGGTTTAAAGCTGCGATTGAAGCTGCAACAGAAGCAACAGTAGCTGATTGTACATATGCTAATGGTTTCGATCAAACTGCTATTCAAACTGCAACACAAGAAGTTTTAGCTACAGGTGTTGATGTAATCTTTGGTATGAGTTCAGGTATTGATTATGTTTATCCAGAAATAAGAGATACAAATGTTAAATTAGTTTCAATGGGTTATGATGATTCAGTGGCAAGTTTAATGGATAGTGGAAAATTAATTGCTGCTGGTAATAATAATCATGCGGCTTCTATAGCTTCTTGTTTCGTTCGTATTATGAATGCGATTAGTGGTAAACAATATAAAGATGCTACAGAAGGAGCATATAATCGCGATGGTATTATTAATGGTGTAGCATCTTACCCAGTTATTACAAATAAAGATGAATTAAATGATTATAAAACATATATCATTCCTGAAGACCTAGCTAATGGTCCTATCACAGCGGCTGAATTAAAAGAAGTAATGCTAGATTATAATGAAAATGCTACATTAGCGGCTCTAAATGAGTTAACAAATCGTACTTTAGCAGAAGTAAAAGCTGCAAGATCTTAGGGTGTAATTATGAAAAGCAAATTGATTAAAATAAGTACTAATTATGCTAAAACTTTAATATTTCCAGTTGGTCTATATTTAATCTTTGCTATCCTTGCTTTAGCTTTAAAAAATGATTTATTCTTTTCTAGTTCAATTACTAGTAATATATTTGTAGATAGCGTATCGCAATCCTTAATGGCTCTTGCGGTAGCTATCCCTCTTTCTGGGGGAAGATGGGATTTTGCTCCTGGTATAATCGCGATATTAGGCGCTATTATTGGTATTAATTTAGGCATTAGTATGCATGTAAATGTTGCTGTAATACTACTTTTATGCATCATATCTACAACCATATTAGCTTTAATAGAAGGCCTTTTGTATATTTTTATCAAGGTTCCGAATATGATTATTTCATTAGGTATAGTAATGGTATATGAAGCCTTAACTGCTATTTTATATAATGGTGCTGGTGTAAATATTTTTTCATTAGATGTAGAATATGCTAATCAAATACTAATTTTAAGTGAACAACCATGGTGTTACATAATATTGTTCGCAATAATGGCAGTCATCTGGTTTTTATTGTATAAAACAAAATTTGGTGCTGATACAAAGTCCTTACAAATGAATCCTAGAATAGCTATAAATAACGGTGTTAATGAAAAGAAAAACATTATTATAACCTATATAATTGTCGGAGTATTATTAGGCTTTGTAGCTTTATTTAATGCATCTAAAGCTAAAGTTGAACCAACTAATAATTTAAATAGTGCCTCATTAATGTATAGTTCAATGACACCTGTACTTATTGGATTATTCTTAGCTAATTATTCAAATATGCCTTGGGGTATATTGATGGGTGCTATAGGAATGAACTGTTTAACATATGGTATGCAAAGCTTTGGCGTAGATAGTTCAATTCAAACTATTATTACAGGTTTAGTAATAGTTGCAGTTATGGCGTATACCGCAAACAAAGGTGTACTAGATAATTTTATAAATCAATTTAAAAAGAAGAAGAACAAAGGTGTTAATAATGTTACAGAATGATTTTAAAAATAAGCCATTCTATTTAAATGATGAAGATATTAAATGGGTAAATGAAACATTTGCCAATATGTCAACTTTAGATAAAATTGGACAATTATTCTTTTTAGTAAGTTATCGTAATGATGAAGAATTCTTTAGACATATTGCTTGCGATTTAAAAGTAGGCGGTATGATGTGTAGAACGATGTTTAAAGAAGATTTAATAAAATCAATTAGTTCAGTACAAAGTAAAGCTAAGATTCCACTTTTCATAGCGGCAAATTTAGAAGCTGGTGGAAATGGAATCGTAAAAGAAGGAACTAAGATAGCAAGCCAAATGGGAGTGGCTGCTACTAATGATGTCATAAATGCTAAATTGTTAGGGAAGGTTTGTGCTGAAGAAGCAAAGGCTGTTGGAGCTAATTTTGCGTTTGCTCCTGTTTGTGATATTGATATGAACTTTAGAAATCCTATTACGAATACAAGGACTTTTGGTTCAGATAAAGATATGGTTTTGAATTATGCAAATAACTATATGCAAGAAGTACAAGCCCACAATATGCTAACATCAATTAAACATTTCCCTGGTGATGGAGTAGATGAAAGAGATCAACATTTATTAACATCAATAAATAATCTATCATGTTCTAAATGGGATAAAACATATGGATATGTTTATAAAAATTTAATAAAAAACGGTGCTAAAGCCGTTATGGTTGGTCATATTATGCAACCGGCATATACAAAATATTTTAATCCTGATATAGTAGATGAAGATATAATGCCTGCTACCTTAAGCAAAGAACTTTTACAAGGCTTATTACGAAAAAAACTAGGATTTAAGGGACTAGTTTTAACTGATGCAACTACAATGACAGGTTTTTGTCAAGCAATGCCTAGAGATAAAGCTGTACCTTTAGCGATAGAATATGGTTGTGATATGTTTTTATTTACAAAAAATTTAGATGAAGACTTTAAATTTATGATAGATGGCCTTAATAACAAATTGTTATCTGAAGAAAGATTAAATGAGGCAGTTATGCGAATTTTAGCTACTAAAGCATCTATAGGATTACATAAAAACAATAATATTCCAACCCTAGAAAATGCCGATAAAATCATAGGTAAAAAAGAATACAAAGACATAGCTTACAAAATCGCTGATAAGTCAATTACATTAGTTAAAAATAAAGAAAATATAATTCCATTAGACAAAGACAAAATTAAAAATATCTTAGTGTATGAAATTGAAAGTGGAGAAAATGCCCTAGGTTATGACCGCGCTGTTGGAATGACAGATAAATTCATAAAATTACTAGAAGTAGAAGGCTTTAATGTTACTAAATTTACTCCTGGTGATCGTTATGAAGGAAAACAATCTAAATTCAAAGATATGGTAGAAAGCTATGATTTAATGATTTATGTAGCAAATTTAGCTACAAAATCTAATCAAACTACAGTTCGTATTGAATGGGCAAATCCAATGGGCATGAATTGTCCAATATATATACATTCAGTTCCAACCATTTTTATTTCACTAGAAAACCCATACCATTTATTAGATGTTCCTCGTATTAAAACCTATATTAATACATATTTTAGTAATGATTACACATTAGAGCTATTAGTTGCTAAATTGTTTGGTAAAAGCAATTTTACAGGTATATCTCCGGTCGATGTTTTCTGTGGCAAATGGGACACTAAATTATAGGAGGATGCTATGATTAATTTAAGTGTAAAATTATTAGATGATTCGAATGCTACCTTAAATACTTATATATTAGAACGTCAAGAATATGGTCGTAAGGACATTTTAAGGCCTGCAATGATTGTTTGTCCAGGTGGTGGATATTCATTTGTGAGTCAAAATGAAGGTGAACCCGTAGCTTTAGCATTTGCTAGAGATGGATATCATACTTTTGTTTTAAAATATTCAACTGGCATCAGCAATCCCTTTCCCCAAGCTTTAACTGAATTAGCTGCTGCTTATTTATATGTTTATAACAACGCAGATAAATATTTTATTGATCGTAATCAAATAAGTGTTTGTGGTTTTAGTGCCGGTGGTCACTTAGTTTTAAGTTTAGCAACTTTTTTCAATGCTGATTTCTTAACCAAAAAGTTTAATGTGAATAAGAAAGTCCTTAAACCGTTTAGTGTGATTGCGGGCTACCCTGCCATTTCACTAAGGAATTATCCAAATAAATCAGAAGAAAGTAAAGAAAAAATTAAGGAATTAATAGCAAAAGGCTTAATGGGTGATTTTGGTCCCTATAGTATAATTCAAATTGTTACAGGAAAAGAAAATTATAGTGAATCGGATTTAGCAGAAGTTGATTTATTAAATCATGTTCATGAAAACATGCCACCAATTTTCTTATTTGGTAGTAATCAAGATCAAGTTATATATCCAACTGATATATTAGAATATGCTTTAAAATTAAGAAAATTAAACAACGAATTTGAATTACATTTATACAATAGAGGAAATCATGGCCTAGCTTTATATGATCATACTATGGCAGATCCATGTCAATTAATTAATATGCATTGTAATACATGGATTAATGAAGCATTATTATGGCTAAAAGAAAATGGTGTAAAAAATGATTAAAGGAATAATATTCGACTTAGATGGTGTAATAACATCAACTGATGAACTACATTATGAAGCGTGGCAAGCTTTAGCGTTAAAACTTGGAATAACGAATTTCACTAAAGAAGATAACTTAAGACAACGCGGTGTATCTAGATTAGAAAGCCTAGAAGTAGTCCTAGAAAAAACAACAAAAAAATATAGTGCTGAAGAAAAAATAGCTCTTGCTGATTACAAGAATGAAATATATAAAAAATTATTAGAGAAAATGGACTCATCTTATCTAAGTAAAGAAGTAAAAGAGACACTTGATGAGTTGAAAAAACAAGGTTATAAGTTAGCTATTGGTTCATCAAGTAAAAACACAAAGACGATTTTAAACAAAATTGGTTTAGGTGATTTTTTTGACGCGATTAGCGATGGGAATAACATAACAAAATCTAAACCAGATCCAGAAGTATTCATTAAAGCAGCTGAAATGTTAAATTTAAACCCTAGTAATTGTTTAGTTATTGAGGATGCAAATTCTGGCATTGATGCAGCTAATAATGGGAATTTTATTAGCGTAGGAATAGGTCCTGCTAGTAATTATCTTAAAGCCAAAATAAAAATTAAATCTTTTAAAGACATATTGAATATTGTAAATGAATAAAAAAAGATTCAAGGCGTTAATGAGGCTTTGAATCTTTTTTTTACTATTCAAATTTTGTTTTCATCTAACAAGTATAATATTTGCCAAAAATTGACAAAATACAAATATAATGTTATAATTTTATTGAAAGTTAGGTTGTTTCACCTAAAAAGAAGTAAAATAATCGAATAAAGTTCTATATTTTTTAAAAAAACAAAAACATATTAGAAAGGATAGTTTAAAATGTTAAAAAACAAAATTTTATTCGGCTTTATACTTTTTTTCTTGCTTGCGTGTACGTATAATGTAGAAAAGATAAATTATGAAAATGAATATGAAGCCACTGATGATATAAATCACAATCTAATGGTTAGTAACTATTTTAGCAATGATTTTATGTTTAATTTTTTTAGTGAAAACAATAAAAATTTAATAACTAACAATGATATAATCGGTAATTGTGTTTTTGTTTCAATGGCTCAATTACTGTCTTTTTATGATACTATTTTTAATGATGATTATGTTAGCGATGGATTGATATATAACAGTAATGTAGATGCAAACAATTTAATAATTGAATCACCTGGTCCTAAGTCACACAAAGATTTAGCAGACAAATTATATAATGAACAAAAAGCACAACAATATGGATTTTTTCATCGATATATATACGACGTTTTAAATGACAACTATTCACTATTTAATTTACTTTTAAGATCAGCAATAGAAGCATCGGCATCTACTGTAAATAATGAAGAATTTTTTGATTATTTTTCTGAAAGAAACAACGATTTATTAGGCTGGGGGATAATTGATGTTGATTTAATTATTAATAACGAAATTGAACAATTAAATGACGCATATGTTAGTTTTGGATTAACACCACTAGAAGCCAAAATTATATTGTATTCTTATTTTAATAGATATATTTTAAATCCATATATTAGTGTAAAATTGGAAAATTTTAGTGATGATGAACAATCGCTTTCAATACAGTTGGTTAAAGAACTAATAAATAAAGGAATTCCTGTAAATGTATATTTCTATAGACCTACAAATTTGACAGCACATTCAATAATTGCATATGGATTAGATGAAGATGATAACATTATCGCGCACTGGGGATATAATGGACAAAGCAAGATAAACTTGTCATATGAAATTGAAAATAAGGGTATAAGGATTTATTCGGTTTTATATATAGATATTGCCTCATTGACGAATGAACATCTATGTAGTAGTAACCTTATAAAAAATGATGATTATATTTGCGGTTGCTCATTAGATAATCACAATCATTCTTTTTCATCTTATAGAGCAGTAGATGATATGTTTCATTCAGCTATTTGTAATCAATGTCACAAAGAAATAAGAAATAAACATATATATACATCATCGATTGCTAAGGCAAAGTGCAAATATTGTGGATTTTTAAGTGACGATAAATATACACCAATAATTTGGAAAACTAGGAGGGAAGAAGATGAAAAAGATACTAATAGTGCTTAGTTTTATTTCGTTCTATTTAATAGGTTGTAATAAAGTGACAGTTGATTTAAAAAATGAAGTTAAAGAAGAATATTTATATTTGGTAGAAAATGATAACAATTATCAATATATTGATTTAGCTGGTGAAACCTATTACACATTTGCTAAAAATGAATTAAGTGATAAAACAAATAGAACAATTAATAAAAACAAAGGTTTTATATCTTTAAAATCAGGTAATTATTTTACCGATAATTCAAAAAACTTAACAAAAACCACTGAACATTTCACTCCAATTAGAGCGAAAAACAATTTAGATATATATATGTATCGAAAAGATAATGAATATTTTGATTTAGTTTTTTCTAAAATTAACAATTTAGACAATTATCAAGTAATAACAACAATAGTTGATAATGTTTTATTAGCATATTCGGAAAATGACAATAAGTCCATGTTTATTACCCCAGACGGAAAGCAATATGGTAATATCGAAGGCTATGTGATTAAACCAGCAATAGGTGTACCAATACCAAGTATAGGCATTATTGAGGCTGATGATGGTAAATATTTTTATCAAAGTAGAGATGAAAATATGATTAAATTATTTGATGAAAACTTCGAATTAGTAGGTGTTTTGAATAATAATTCTTTTTATCTATTAGAAAATAATGCTCAAGAAAGAGATGGCTCATATTATTTTACAGCTAATAGTATGAATCCACATACTTATAAATTAGAAAATATGTTGATATTTGAATCGGATATACCTTCAGATTTACCTGATATAATAGGACTAGATAAAGAAACTAAATATATTAACACTTTTAGTGTAAATACATATTATTTATTTAGCTTAAATGGCTTTATATATGGCTTAGATTATAAAAAAAGCATTTCTACAAATGAATATGAATATCAAATTTCTAAATATGATAAAAATATAAATAGAATTGACACTTATATCAGTAGAGTAAAGTATAGCAGTAATAGGGAAAATTATGAGTTAAATTATGATCCTTACACTAAAAAAGTTGAATATGTTGAAGAAGGTCAATATATTATAAACGGAATAAAATATAATGGAGTTGTCAAAAGATTTTTGGTTAATGAAACACTATATTTATATGTGCTTGATGAAAATACATTATACGAATATAATGATGAAATGCTTCATATCTATAATAATGTTTTATATTGTAATACAACTAATAATAATGTTAATTACATGTCAAAACTTACTGATCTTTATTTTATAACTAATAATTCATTATACTTAATAAATACTTTAAAAAAAGAATTTGAGTTCGATATAGATTTAGTTAACGTAGATAAAGTATATGGAAATCATAATGAAGTATTTATAGCATCAAATGGTGACACTTTATATATTAACTTAGGAAATAATTTAACTGAAGTTTATAAAGGTATACTTACTCTAACTAATTTAGATAAGTGGTATATGTAAATGAATTTACCCCAACCTAGAGTCAAATAATTTAGGTTGGGGAAATTTTATTTTTAAAAAAATATTTAAAAAGTGAAAATTGTTGGTGCTAAAATACATTTTTTCATAATTATTAAACACTTTACAAATATATATTCTATAAAAAAAACACTATTACCATATATAGTATATCATATATGTACAATAGAGAAATTTATTTAAGAAAAGAATAATATTCTTAATCAATGTCAGAACAATAACAATTATCTATTATTATGGTTTAATTAGATTTAATCATATTTTTTTAAAAAAATTTGTGAGTTTTGTCCGAAAAAATAGTAAAAATTAGAACAAAAAGCATAAAAATAAGACTGTTATAGCTGGTGGTATTATCCTGATTATTATAGGTCTTGAAATCTTTATTACTAGTTTTTATAAAATATTTCTAATAGACTCTCTAATTATAATATCTGAAAATATAACAATTCTTTGATTTGTTCTATTCATTAACATACTGACAAGCAAGTCAAAAGCTCTATTTCCTATTAGATCTAGGTCTTGACGGACTGTAGTTAAAGGCGGAGTAAAATAACTAGCTATTTCAAGATCATCATAACCTGTGATTGAAACATCTTCAGGGCAACTAATCCCAATATCTTTAAGTCCTCTAATAAGACCTATTGCGATACTGTCTGATGAACAAACTATAGCTGAAACATCAGTATTTTTGAAAAAAGATGCGGCTTTATAACCTGATTCTTCATTATATGAACCAAAATAAATATAATTTGGATTATAGGCTATACCATTCATTTCAAGTCCAATAATGTAACCTGCATATCTTTCGTTAGATATAAAAGAGCTTCTATCACCATGAATAAAACCAATTTTATTATGACCTTTATTATGTAATAGAGTTACTAATTTAGAAATTGTATTTAAATTTTCATTGTTTATTGAAGATATTTTATCACCTTCAACTATATTATCAAATAAAACAGTAGGTATATTAGTTCCTTTAATTTTATTCAATAAGGGACTTTCATAATTTAATCCTAAAATAAAGGCCCCATCAAAATGATTATCTTTTAAATAATCATCATAACTTTCCCCAATTTGATGAGCACCTACTTGAATCACTTCAAAATTATTTTCCCCAGCATATTTTGAAAAAGCGGCACTAAGCGCCATAAATAAACTAGAAGGATTTATTAAATTATCGACACTGTGGATAATACATAACCTTCTTTTTTTTGTCGTCTTTAGTCTTTGGTCTCTAGCTTTATAACCAACCTTTTTAGCATAGTCTAGAACTAGCTGTTTAGTTTCATTAGAGACATCAAAAGCACCATTTAATGCCTTAGAAACTGTAGAGACTGATAGATGCAAGTCGTAGGCTATGTCTTTTATTTTCATATTAACCTCACATTCCTTTCTCATATGTCGAAGACACACATAGCTATGAAAATAGTTTTTTGTTATAAGCTAAGCACGAGGTTCTATTGTAAACTACAGATCACGTTTATGTCCTTTTTATGCTCGTGCTTAGATTAAATATATTTTATTTTCAGGCTATCAGCATTACTATTATATACTAATTTATGCTTTTTTCAATTTATTTTCGAAATTTTTTCGAAAATAAATGCATTGTTTTGAAACTTTTCGAAAACAAGTAAAAACGCTTGCAAATTTTTTTTATTAGTTTAAAATAATACATGTGAAAACGTTTTATAAAAAAGGGGTAATTTATATGAAAGAAAAAGAAAGAAAGGCTGGGCTACTTTTACATATTAGTTCATTACCTAGTAAATATGGAGTAGGAACATTAGGAGAAGAAGCTTACCATTTTGTAGATTGGCTAAAAAAAGCCAAATTAAAAATTTGGCAAGTTTTGCCGATTGTTCCAACTAATTATGGTGATTCTCCTTATCAATCTGTATCTTCTACAGCCCTAAATTATTATTTTATAGACTTTGATATTTTAAGAGAAAAAGGATTATTAAAATTAAGTGATTACAAAGATGTTAAATTAGGTTATGAAGATAATAAAGTAGATTATAGCTTACTTTTTAATGGTAAAATAGAAATGTTATATAAAGCTTTCTTAAATTTTGATAGTAACAATAAAGACTTTTTAGATTTTGTAGCTAAAGGAGAATATAAAGATTTTGCAGTTTTTATGACTATTAAGAAAATCCATAACTACATATCTTGGGATAAATGGGATAAAACATATCAAAATTATTCTAAAGAATTAGAAGAAGCAATTATTAATGATTATTATAAAGAATACTTATTTTGGGTTTGGACTCAATATGAATTTTTAGATGAATGGAACAAATTACATAAATATGCTAACGATAATGGTATCGAGATAATGGGTGATATGCCACTTTATATTGCTTATGATAGTGTTGAAGTTTGGATGCATCCTGAAATGTTCTTGCTTGATCAAAATAAAGTTCCAACTTTAGTAGCAGGTTGTCCACCAGATGCCTTTACTGATGATGGTCAGTTATGGGGTAATCCAATCTATAATTGGCAATATATGAAAGATAATGGTTATAAATGGTGGAATGAGAGAATATCAAAAGCTTTTGTCTTATATGATATTTTAAGAATAGATCATTTTAGAGGATTTGATAGATATTATGCTATACCATATGGACATGTAAACGCAAGAAAAGGTAGTTGGCAAGATGGACCTAAATTTGATTTATTTAAAGATAAATTAGACCTTAATATTGTAGCGGAAGACCTGGGCACAATTGATGAGGGTGTTAGAACCTTAATGAAGCAAGTAGGATATCCTGGTATGAAGATAATTGAGTTTGCTTTTGATGGCCATAGTAATAATGAACATAAACCATCAAATTACACTAATAATTATGTTGTCTATACAGGTACCCATGATAATATGCCTTTGTATCAATATATTTTAGACTTAAAAGAAGAAGAACTTGAGATTTACTATAAAGATTTAGAAAAAGAATGCGAACTTCTAAGTGTTAAATATTTAGGTGAAGAACCACATAAATTAGTTGAATGTGTAATTGAACTTGCTTATGCATCTAAAGCAGATACTTGCATAATTCCAATTCAAGACTTGTTATGTCAAGATGGCAAATCTAGAATGAATCTACCTTCTACAGTTTCGACTGATAACTGGTCTTACCGAATTTTAAAGGAAAATTTGTCAAATGAATTAGCTTTAAGACTTGCTAGCTTGGTGACAAAATATAGGAGGTAAGAATGGATTATACAAAAGAAATAGAAGAACTGATGAGGTTAGAATATCAAATAGATGTAAAAGAAGCTAATGTCAAACAGCTTTATAATGTAATATCTAAATTAATAATGTTAAAAGTAAGTAATGATTGGCATAATACAAGATGTGCAGACATTAAGAAATGTGGTTATCTCTCTGCCGAATTCTTAATAGGCCGACTTGTATATGCTAACTTACTAAATATGAAAATGACTGAAGATGTTAAAAACTCACTAGCTAATTTTCATATTGATTTAAATGAATTTGAAGAAGTTGAAGATGCCGCTTTAGGTAATGGTGGTCTCGGAAGGCTTGCAGCTTGTTTTTTAGAATCAGCAGCCACTAAAGGTATTCCTTTAGACGGTTATGGCATAAGATATCGTTTCGGTTTGTTTAAACAAAACTTTATCAATGGTTTTCAAAATGAAGAAGCTGATGATTGGCTAAAGTGGGGTGACCCATTCTCAATTAGACGTGATGAAGATGCAAGAATAGTTGAATTTTCAGATATGAAGGTAAAGGCTATCCCTTATGACATGCCAGTTATTGGTTATGATAGTAAGGTAGTTAATACTTTAAGACTATGGCAAAGCGAAGCTTATGAAGATTTTGATTTTAAAGCCTTTGATAATATGCAAGGTAGCGAAAATGCAATTAATGAATATAATGCTAAAGAAATCACAGCTGTCTTATATCCTAATGATAATACATATCTTGGCAAAGTTTTAAGATTAAGACAAGAATATTTTATGGTTTCGGCCTCGCTTCAAGATGTTTTAGCTAAATATAAAACTAAAAAACATAGTTTAAAAGATATAGCTAAATATCAAATATTCCAATTAAATGATACTCATCCAACTCTAGCTATACCAGAATATTTAAGATTATTACAAAAAGAAGGTTTGTCTTTTAATGAAGCTTTAGAGATATGTCATCAATCATTTAACTTTACTAATCATACAATAATGGGTGAAGCATTAGAAAAATGGCCAGTTGAGATGTTAGAAAAATATTTACCTGATGTATTAACTGAAATTATCAAATTACAAGATATTATTGATAACACATTAGATAATACTAAATATTACATTATTAAAGATAATTTAGTACATATGGCTAATCTAGCAATCTTTGTAGCAGCTAAAGTAAATGGGGTAGCTGAGATTCATACTAATATTTTAAAAGCGGATACTTTTAAAGATTGGTATAACTTATATCCCGATAAGTTTGAAAATGTAACAAATGGAATAACGCCAAGAAGATGGTTAGTATTGAATAACCCAAATTTAACTAAAGAAATTTGTTCTTTAATTGGAGATAAATGGATTTGTAATTTAGATGAATTATCTAAAGTCAAAAGCTATGTAACTGATAAAAGATTCTTAGAAAAATTTAAAATTATAAAACAAAAAAATAAAAAGATTTTAAGTGATTATATTTATAAACATGATAACATCTTAATACCAACTGACTTTATGTTTGATGTTCAAGTAAAAAGATTACACGAATATAAAAGACAACTTTTAAATGCCTTTAGCATTCTATATATCTATTATGGTATTAAAGATGGCTCAATTAAAAACTTTAAACCTACAGCCTTTATTTTTGGTGCTAAATCAGCACCAGGTTATTATATGGCTAAAGCTATTATTAAATATATTAACACGATAGCTGACTTAGTAAATAATGATCCTGAGGTTAGCAAAATATTAAAAGTTGTGTTTGTAGCAAACTATAATGTATCATATGCTGAAAAAATAGTTTGTGCAGCTGATTTATCTGAACAAATTTCAATGGCCGGAATGGAAGCTAGCGGAACCTCTAATATGAAGTTTATGTTAAATGGTACCCCTACAATTGGGACACTAGATGGAGCTAATGTTGAGATAGCAGAAGAAGCTGGATTTAATTATAACTACATTTTTGGCTTAAATGTTAGAGAAGTAGCTAAAGTAAAAGAAAATTATAATCCTTATGAATTATTAGAAAATAATCCAAAATTAAAAAGAGTGGTTGAATCTTTAATTGATGGTACACTTAATGATTTAGGAAGCGGGGTATTTAAAGCTATTTATGATTCATTATTAAATGGCAACAACCCAGATAATTATTTAGTTTTAGCAGATTTTGATTCTTATATTAAAACTAAATTAATAGCCAATCAAGATTATGGTAGAGATATATTCTATGAAAAATGTTTAATAAATATGGCATCAGCCGCTAAATTTTCATCAGACCGTTCAATCCTTGATTATAATAAACTGATTTGGCATCTAAAATAAACTTTAGTTTTTTTTAGGTAAAAAATATAAGGGGGGGGTATCCATAACCAACATTTATTTTGATTTATATGGAACTTTAATAGATATTTGTACAGATGAAGAAGATATAACTTTTTGGAATAATTTTAGTAAATATGTTTCTAAATACAAAATATATAAACCTTTAAAACTAAAGAAAAAATATTATAAGTTAGTTAAAAAATTAGAAAAGAAAAAAGAAGAAATTGAACTAATTGATGTATTTACAAAATTATTTAAAGGAATAGATAAAATGTTCATAATTGATGATATAGCTTATAATTTTCGCAAATTATCAACTAAATACATTAAATTATATGACGGGGTAATTGAACTATTAGAAGAACTAAAAAACAATAATGATTATAATCTTTATGTTTTATCAAATGCTCAAACAATCTTTACCTTAAAAGAATTAGAAGAATTAGGAATTAAAGATTATTTTAAGAAAATCTTCATATCAAGTGATTATGGTATTAAAAAACCTAATTTAGAATTCTTTAAAAAAGCCAAACTAAAAACCCCTATGGCTAGTCATTATTTAATGATAGGTAACGATTTAGAATGCGATATATTACCAGCTAAATCATTAAATTTTAAAACTATCTTTATAGAATCAAATTTAACACCAAAAAACGATTATAAAGAAAAATTAAAAGGGTTTGATTCTAAGAAGATAGCAAAATTAATTATGGAAATTAATCTAGCAATAGATTAATCAAAACAGCAAATATTTTAATATTAGGAGGTAAAAAAAGGATGAAAAAATTATTTGCTTTAATGGGTGTTAGTTTATTAACACTAAGCTTAGCTGCCTGTGGTGGTGGCGGCGAAGAAAGTGATGGTCCAAAGACTATTAACTTAACTTATTCAGGTGCGGCATCTGACCAAGAATTTAACGAGAGTTTATTTGAAAAATTTAAACAATATCGTAAATCTTTAGGTGATGAAAATACTTATAACATCACATATGTAGCACATGGTGCTGATAAGGTTGATAGTGAAGTATTAGACTGGGTAGTAGGACCAGATGTATATGAATTTGCATCAGATAAAATTACAGTCTTATATCAAAAAGGTGCATTAGCTAGACTAGTTGGTGATAATGCTGATTTCGTAACAGAAAACAACTCAGAACTTGGTGTATCTTTAGCGACATTTAATGAAAACTTATATGCTTATCCATATACCGGTGATAATACATACTATGTTCAATATGATACATCATTCTATACAGCTGATGATGTTAAATCTATTGAAACTATGTTAGATAAGGCAGCCAAAGCTGGTAAGAGAGTAGGTTATAACCTAGGTGAAGCATTCTGGTCAGCTGGCGCACTATTTACATATGGTGCTGATTATAAAATGGTATTTGATGAAGACGGCGCTATAACTAGTATTTCTGCTGACTTTGATGGCGATGCTGGTCAAAAAGCTATTAAAGCTATGTATCAAATTATGCAAAGTCCAGCATGGCAAAATGAAATGGCAGCTCCAACTCCATCTAATAACTTAGTAGCTTGTATAGCAGGTACTTGGGATATTGCAGCATATAAAGAAGCATTAGGCGACAATTATGGTTGTGCTGTAATGCCAACAGTAACAGTTGATGGCGATACAAAACACTTGGGTGCTTTCTTAGGTGGTAAATTATTAGGCGTTAACCCTCAAGTTAGTCAAGGTGATAATGATAGATTAGTGGCTGCTCATGAATTAGCTAAATATTTATCAGGTGAAGAATCACAATTAGCTAGATTTGAAGAAAATGGCATTGCACCATGTAATAAAGCTGCTGCAACAAACTCTACAGTAACGTCAGATCCAAATGTTCAAGTTTTAATTGCTCAACAAGAATTCGCACATGCTCAAACTGCAGTACCAGGAAACTTCTGGACAGCTCCAAATACTCTTTATACAGCAATGCAAGATGGTTCATTTACTTTAGAAGAATTAGCAACTTATGCTAAAACTTTAAATGATTCTATTGAAGCTAGTCAA
The DNA here is from genome assembly GCA_949293265.1 of uncultured bacterium. Classification (GTDB taxonomy): domain Bacteria; phylum Bacillota_I; class Bacilli_A; order Acholeplasmatales; family Anaeroplasmataceae; genus CALUXS01. The sequence goes on along the minus strand of CASFCK010000001.1, from coordinate 133,573 downwards.
TAAAAAACAATTTAATAATGCATAGTATGGGCTTTAAAGCCCTACTATGTATTTCTTGTTATAAAGGAGGAGTATTTTATGACGACAATCGAATACCTTGCACTCCCTAGTTATAAGAGAATTTTATATAAAATTTTAGAATTTTTTAAGGCAATACCTAGAGGAGTTGCTAAATTCTTTAGCAGCACTCTAGTTATTTTATTCAAAAAAATTGGTAGCGCTATCATAAATTACTTTGTTAATTTATATGAAATTTTTGTTAGTGGTGATTATAAGACAAGAACTAGTTATCTAGTTATGGGGTTTGGACACTTATCAAGAAAATCATTAATTAAAGGATGTATGTATTTAATTTATGAAATAGCCTTTGTCATCTTTATGGTAACTGTTGGTGCTAACGCAATAGCTAAGATTGCGACATTTGGTTATGTAGCCCAAACAGTTTATGTTGATCCTAATTTAGGTATTGAAATAGCGGAATTTAAAGATGATAGTTTATTAATTTTATTAAATTTTGTTATAACCTTAATTTTAATAGGTATTTTAATTTTCTTATGGTCTATTCAAATTAATGAAAATAGAGAATTAGAAAATTTAGAAAAAATTGGTAAACATGTTGGTGATAAAGAAACTTTAAATAGTTTAGTAGGTAAAAACTTTCACAAAGTCTTACTTGCTTTCCCAACACTTGGGGTTGTGATGTTTACCATAATCCCATTATTTGTAATGATTTTAGTTGGTTTTACCAACTATTCATCGACATATCAAAATCCAAGAGTTTTGTTTGATTGGGTTGGCACTTATAATTTCCAAAAGCTATTTGGTATGACTGGAGGAGATTCTAGTCAATTCGCAGGGGTTTTCATGCAAATCTTATTATGGACTTTGATTTGGGCAATATTTGCTACATTCACAAACTATTTTTTAGGTATGATTGTAGCTATGATTATCAATAAGAAGGGTATTAGATTTAAAAAGCTATGGCGTACAGTTTTAATCACAACTATCGCTGTTCCTCAATTTATATCTTTATTATTCTTATCACAATTTTTAAAAACTGAAACTGGCGGTCTTAATGCTTTATTAAGAAATGTCGGAATAATTAGTGAAAATATTAGATTCTTAGAAGATGGATTAATCACTAAGATTACTATAATTGTAGTTAACATGTGGATAGGTATTCCATATACTATGCTAATGTGTTCTGGTATCTTAATGAATATTCCTCAAGACTTATATGAATCAGCTCGTATTGATGGAGCTAGTCCATTTAAGATGTATGCTAAGATTACCTTACCATATATGCTATTTGTAACTGGTCCATATTTAATATCTAACTTTGTTGGCAATATCAATAACTTTAATGTTATTTACCTATTATCTGGTGGTAGTCCTTCATTTACAACTGTAAATGGTGCACCACTAAGCACATATGTATATGGCGCTGGTCAAACCGACTTATTAATCACTTGGTTATATAAGCTAGCAATGGGTGAAGTATCTAAAGATTATGGTGTAGCTTCAGTTATTGGTATTATTGTATTCGTTGTTGTAGCTACATTATCTCTATTTTTCTATAGCAGAACTAATGCAGTTAAGAATGAGGGGGATTTCCAATAATGAAAAAGTTTAGTGTATTTCAAGCCCCTAATATGTCAGGTGGTAAAAGAACAAAGGAAATAATATCTAAAACAGTTATTTATATCTTTTTAATTCTTTTAGCTATTATTTGGATTTGTCCTTTCGTTTATTTATTAATTCAATCATTTGCGGTAACTTATGAATCTAACTTATTAATACCTCAAGAATTTACCTTTGATAATTATATTTTCTTATTCACTGATAAGACTTATCCTTTCTGGAGATGGTATTTGAATACATTTTGTATAGCATTAATTGTCTCAGTGTTAAATACAGTCTTAACATTAGTTAGTGCTTATTCATTTTCTAGATTAAGATTTAAAACTAGAAAAGGATATATGAAAGTTATCTTAATAATTGGAATGTTCCCAGGTTTCTTAGGTATGATTATCACTTATTATATGTTAAGTTCAATCGGGCTTGCTAATGGTATGCCAAGTTTGTTTGGTTTAATTTTAGTTTACACATCCGGTTGTGTAATGAACTATTATGTAGCTAAAGGTTTCTTTGACACTATTAGTCGTTCATTAGATGAAGCAGCCATGCTAGATGGAGCAAATAAAAACACCATATTCTGGCGCGTTATTATGCCTTTATCTAAACCAATAGTTGTTTATACTATTTTGCTTGCATTTACAGCTCCATGGGGTGATTATATGCTTGCTTCAGTTATGGCTGGTGGTAGAACAGAACTTATGAATGTGGCTGTAGGTTTACAACAAATGCTATCAAAAGAAGCTGGTACTCAATACTTCCCAGTATTCTGCGCAGCAGGTGTAGTTGTATCTATTCCAATTGTTATATTATTCTTCTGTTTACAAAGTTATTATGTAGAAGGTGTTACAGGTGGCGCAGTTAAAGGTTAGAAATATGATTATAAAAATATTACTTTTAATTTTAACTGTAATATTAGCTCTTACAATAATAAGTTGTAGTGATTCGCCATATGGCAAAAAAATAGAAGAAGATTTAACTACAACTAACATAATAGATGATAATTATCGTAATTATTATGAAATATATGTTAGATCATTTTATGATTCAAATGGTGATGGAATTGGTGATTTAAATGGTGTTACAGCTAAACTAGACTATATAAAAGACTTAGGGTTTAATGGTATCTGGTTAATGCCAATAAATACATCGTCTAGTTATCATAAATATAATGTAAAAGATTATTATGAAATAGACCCATCTTATGGCACAATGGATGATTTTAAAAATCTAATAAATGAATGTCACAAACGTGGTATTAAATTAATTATAGACTTAGTACTAAACCATTCAGCAAGTAATAACTCATGGTTTATTAAAGCTAAAGAAGCTTATGAAAAAACTTTAAATAATCAAACTTTAACTGAAGAAGATGAAAAATTTAAAGATTTTTATGTGTTTTCAACGACTCAAAAAAGTGGTTATACTGAAGTAAATGGTAAAGGTTATTATTATGAATCTAATTTTGATTCTAGTATGCCTGAATTTAATTGTGATAGTCCATATGTTAGAGAAGAATTTAAAAACATAATCGAATATTATCTAGATATGGGACTTGATGGCTTTAGACTAGATGCGGTCAAATATTATTATTTAAATAACACTAGTAAAAATGTTGAATTATTATCATACATTAACAAATGTGTTAAAGATAAAAATCCTAATGCTTATGTTGTTGGTGAAATGTGGGACATATCAACTGATGTTATTAGCCAATATTATGAAAGTGGTATTGATTCATTCTTTAACTTTAATGTAAGCGTGTCAAACCCATCAAGTGGAATTATTAATTCAGTAAATCAAGAAGGTAGAATGTTAAATAGCTATTATGATGCTTTAGTTTCTAATGAAGAAATGGCTGGCAATAATATTCCTGCTCCATTTATTGATAACCATGATACACCAAGATATACAACATCTGGTACTGATGTTAGAAAAAATAAGTTTCAATATGCCTTACTTCAAATGTTAAATGGTTCAACATTTACTTATTATGGTGATGAAGTTGGCATGACTGGTTCTAATGCTGGTGACTTACCAGACCAAAATGTAAGAATTCCAATTATGTGGGGTGATGAAGTTGGTCAATGTTCAAGTTTAGGTGGCGCGACAGTTGAAAGTTATCCTCATGGTTATGTAAGTACTCAAATGAAAGTTAAAACTTCAATTTATAATTATTATAAAAAATGTCTATTAATAAGAAATCAAAATCCTGAAATTGCTAGAGGTAAAGTAACTAAAATAGCGATGGATAGAGATAACAAATTATTATTTATCAAGAAAACTTATAATGGTAGTGAAATAGGTATTGTCTTTAATTTCTCACCTAGTGATGACCTTGAAGTAGATTATAAGTCATATGGCTTTAATGATGTTGTAGGTCAACTAGTAGTAGATAATGACACTAGATATATCGGCATGTTAAAAAGTGGCACAATTTTATTACCATCATATAGTATAGCTATAGTTAAATAAAGGAGAAATAATATATGGCTGATTTAAGATTAGAACATGTATATAAGGTATATCCTAATGGCACTAAAGCTGTATCAGACTTTACAATGGAAATTAAAGATAAAGAATTCATTGTATTTGTAGGACCTTCAGGTTGTGGTAAGTCAACAACCCTTAGAATGATTGCAGGTCTTGAAGATATTAGTGCTGGCGAATTATATATTGGTAATGATATTGTAAATGATGTTGAACCAAAAGATAGAGATATCGCGATGGTATTTCAAAATTATGCCTTATATCCACATATGACAGTTTATGAAAATATGGCTTTCGGTCTTAAACTAAGACATGTTCCAAATACGGAAATTCATGAAAAAGTAATTTGGGCAGCTAAAGTCTTAGACTTAACAGAATACTTAGACCGTAAACCAAAAGCTATGTCTGGTGGTCAAAGACAAAGAGTGGCTTTAGGTAGAGCAATCTTAAGAAAACCTAAAGTTATGTTATTAGATGAACCATTATCAAACCTTGATGCTAAATTAAGAAGTCAAATGCGTTCAGAAATAGCTAAATTACATGACCAACTTAAAACTACATTTATCTATGTAACACACGACCAAGTAGAAGCTATGACTCTTGGTACAAGAGTAGTTGTTATGAAATTAGGTCGTATTATGCAAATCGATACACCGAAAAATTTATATGATTATCCTAATAATTTATTCGTTGCTGGTTTTATCGGTACACCTCAAATGAATTTCTTTAGATCTTATTTATTAAAAGATGGTGATAATGTTCGTGTAACATTTAGATGGTCTGAAGAAACTCTAGATATTCCCTATTCTAAATTAGCTAAAGTAAAAGCTAAATATTTAGATGGCAAGTGTGAAGTAGTATTTGGTATTCGTTGTGAACATTTAAGCTTAGACCCTGAAGTAGTAGAAAAATCTAAGTATTTATTAAATGTTAGAATATCTCACTTTGAAGAATTAGGTAATGAAACTCTAATTTATGCCGATATTAACAAAGAAGGCGATGGATTTAGTGAATCCTCAACTAGAGTAATCATTAAAGGAACATCAAATTATGGCCTTGTTAAAGGAGAATTTGCAAAAGCTGCAGTTAATATTGATCGCATTCATATGTTTGATTCTATAACTGAAGAAACTATTAATTCTCGTATTCCTCAAGATAACTTAATCGATGGTGAAATTAAATCGGGTAAGCTTTTAATTGATAATCTCGAATATGATTTACCTAAAGCAATTAAATTAGAAGATGGTAAATATAATCTTTTATTTCCAATTGAAGCCATTAAATTAACAAACGGCAAACAAAATATAGTTAAAGTTATAAATATTGAAGATATTGAAGGTAAAAAAGTATTAAGTTTAGGAACATCTAAACAATTATTATTCACAATTGATAATGAATATAGTGCAAGTGCTGCTAGCTTAGATATTGATTTTACTCAAATTGAATTTTCTAAAGACAACCAAGTGGTTTCTAAAGCTATCTCAAGTTATGACAAAATTAATTCAATTTTCTTAAATTATGAAACAGCTAAATCATTTGTAGGTAATAAATATGAAGATTTTTTAAATAGAAGAGTTGAAGCAGTAAAAGAAAAATATGAAGGCTTAATTAATAAATTAAAATCTAACTATGAAGCTAATATAGCTAGCGCTAGTCATATAGATTCAGAAGCTGTAATAGAAAAAAATAAACCTTTAATAGCTGATAAAAAACAAATATTAAATTCATCTTTAACTAAATTAAAAGAAGAATTAAAAAATAATTCGAAGAAAAAAACTTTAGAACATAAAGAAATAGTTAAGAAAATAAGCCAAGAAGTTAATGAAATGTATACTAAGATCTACAATGACGAAATTGGTGCTTTTGAATTATTTAAAAAGATAAACAAAGATAAAGATAGCTATCGCAAGAGAGCAGCTGAAATTAGAGTATTTAAGAATAATTTTTCTCTTGAAAAGAAAAACGAGTTAGGAAAGAGATTAAATTTAGAATCTTTAAGATATGATAGTGAAATTAATTCTTTAAAAAATATTTATAAAAGAACTGTTGAAGGTTTAAAGAAAGATTATGAAGAATTTATTAAAGAATGTGATAATGAAGCGTATCCAGTTAAGAATTTAACTAAAGCATATAATAAAGAATTAAAAGAATTAGAAAAAGAATACACTCATCAAACTAATTTAGCTAAAATCTTATTTTTCTTTAAAACCAATGACTTAGTTACACTATCTAGTGACCAAATTTCTAATAAGATGGTTCAGTCTTTAGGGGTTAAAGTATTTACTAAAGAATATTTATTAGAAATACCTCATGATGCCTACAAAATTGGTGATGAAGGTTTAGTTGTTAAAGTTGTAGAAGGTCTAGATTATGGAAAAAAACAATATTTACATTGCGAAATTGATGATGGAGCAGGTATTAAAGATTTATATATTGAATCTAGCGATATGTCTCTTGTAGGTAAAGATATAAAAGTATTATTTGATATTTCAAAGATTCATATTACTGAAAAGTCTATGGACATTAAGATCTACTAAGGAAGTGATTATGATGAAGAAAAGTTTAAAAGCACTATTTGTCATCATTTCAGTTTTCTTAATAAGTCTTGTTACAGGTTGTTCTGACCATAAGAAACCAGAAGAAGGTTATATATCTGAAGATAGATTATTAGAAATAGTTAGTAATTTTGAATATAGTTCAACATACACTAATTATTCAGTAATTGGTAATTTTAACTATTTTAATCTAGATAGTATGCCAAGTACTGTTTCTAGAACAAATGTTGAATTTATTGATTCTCCTGATGTTTTTGCAAATAGTTGTTCATCTCACTTTTTAAGAATTCCACTACATCTTAATCAAACAAATTGGAATACAGAGGCAGTAGATGAAACTAATGGTAGATCAATTGCTACTAGATATGTCTTAGAATCTAGAATAATAAGACCAGCTAGTATCGATAAAGTTTACTATTATGAAACTGAGGGTGGCGGATTTATTGTTAAAGCATTTGGGGTTAATAAAGAATTAAGAATTTATAGACCTAGTGAAATAACTTGTAACGCTAAATGGAATATTGAAATCGAATATGATGCAAAGGGTTATTTAGTAAGAGAATTTTTTGAAACGGTAAATACTAAAGATAATAATAAAAAGGATTGTTGTTATGGCGAAGCGAACTATAAATTTAGATAAAATCTTAATATTTATCTTATTAGTTATAGTTAGTTTTGCGCTAACTTCTTGTGCTAGTGAAATACCAGAAGGTAATATTAAAGATTTTGTCATGGAAATCGATTATGATAAAAGTTATGAATATATTAAAACTGGTAAAAGTGTGATAACCTCTACTTATTATGAAAATAAAGTTGAAGATGGCAAAGTAGTACTTACTACCTATATTGATAAAGATAGCATGTATTACTATACCTTAAAAGAAGTTAGTGGTAGTTATTTTGGTAATGACAAAGATGATTATAATTTTTACCAACAAGAAATCCTATCTTATTTTGACGAAGCGAATAACGTAGTAGTCTACCAAAAAACAGACGGAATATTAGATAATGTTTCTTATAGTGAAGAAGATATTACTGATTCAGTTAAAAGTTTTTTCTATTCAGATGTAACATCTAATTACCATAGTGGAGGGGTTTACTATGGTGATTATGTTATAGCTAATGTAGCAAATTATTATCAATTCTTTTCATTAAATGATGATGAAACAGAACTCACTTATAGCGTAAATACTAAAAGTGAAACAGAAGATGGTAAAGAACTAATTAATATGCACAGTTTTACAGTAGATCGTTATGGCATGATTATAAGTTTAACATCTAGAGCTTTTACAAGAGATTATAGTATGGAAATTCTAACAACTATCGAATGTGAATATAATATTCCAATTAACAAATTAATAAATCTATAAGGGGAAAATAATGAAAAAAATATTAAATATATTATTATTGTTCATCCTTTCTTTAACAATTGTAGCTTGTAATAACAAGACTATAGACCAAGACCCAAAGCCAAATGAAGAAGAAAACAATGACCCAAATTTGCCTATAACTGATAAAAACTTAGGTTTTGCGATTCATTATGATATAACTACAAAGACAAATGGTGAGTATACTTGGAATTTATGGTTATGGGAAGACACAAAAGATGGTGCTGATTATCAGTTTACAGAAACAGATAGTTATGGCTTAGTTGCAAGATTTTCTTGGGCTGAGTTTCCAACAGCTGAAAGCAGTGGTCTAGGTTTTATAGTAAAAGAAAATAAGCCTTGGGCAGATTCGCCTTCTAAAGATGGTGATGAGGACCGATATGTTGATTTTAGTGTCTTAGAAAGAGACCAATATGGTTATTATAATATTTATTTAAAAAATGGTGATTCAAATATCTATATTAATGACAAAGGAGAATTGCTTGAGATGATTTCACATTTTGAATTAGCTTATAATACAAAAACTGGCTTTTCTATTTGGTTTCAGACTAATAGAGAATTTGCAAGTTATGAAATTAAATTAGGAAATGAAGTTTTATTTGACAGTAATACTCCATCTGATATGTTATCGTCAAACACAGGTAAAAGAGTAATATATGAGTTAGGTAATGAATTGCCTAGCTTATTAGATGACTACATTTTAAATGTTACTTTTAAATCTGGTAAAACATTAACTAAGATGTGCGATAAACAAGTTATCTATTCTAGCAAAGAATTTGAAGAATTATATACATATAGTGGCGAACTTGGGGCTATTTATACTAGTGAAAAAACAACATTTAGAGTTTGGTCTCCTATTTCTTCAAAAATTAGTTTAAGAATATATGATACAGGTACTCCTTCTAGCCTTGGTGGTAATAATAACTATCAAGAATATGCGATGAAAAAGATTGAAAATGGGGTTTTTGAATACGTTTTAAATGGCGATAATGAGGGTAAGTATTATACATATGTAGTTACTAATTCAACATATTCTAATCGTGAAGTTGTAGACCCATATGCTAAATCAACTGGCATAAATGGTTTAAGAGGTATGGTTGTTGACTTTAGTAAGACAAACCCTGAAGGCTGGGATAATATTAATGTTCATAATTATGCATCAACTAGCTTAACAGTTTATGAAACTCATATATCTGACCTAACTAGTAGCTCTACCTGGGGTGGTAGTAGTGAAAATGCTAAGAAATTTAAAGGCTTTTACGAAACAGGCACAACTTATACAAGCTCAAATGGCATAACAGTAAGTACAGGCTTTGACCATATTAAAGAATTAGGTGTTAATGCAGTTCAATTATTACCAATCTTTGATCAAGCCAATACAGAAAGCACAATGGTATTTAATTGGGGTTATAATCCATTAAATTATAATACCTTAGAAGGTTCTTATTCATCTGACCCATCAGATGGTTATGTAAGAATTAAAGAATTTAAAGAGTTAGTTAAGGCTTATAATGAAGCTGGAATTAACATAATTATGGATGTAGTCTATAACCACGTTAATGGATTAGGTGGTTCTAACTTTGATGTTTTAATGCCAGGCTATTACTTTAGATATAGTAACGGTTCACCTTCTAATGGTAGTGGTTGTGGTAATGAAACAGCTAGTGAACGTTCAATGTATCGTAAATTTATGGTTGATTCAACAGAGTTTTGGGCTAGCGAATATAAACTTGGTGGCTTTAGATTTGACTTAATGGCTGTTCATGATTTACAAACAATGAATGAGTTAGCTAAAAACTTACATGAAAATGTTAATGAAGCTATTACAGTTTATGGTGAACCATGGACTGGTGGCACATCAGCTTTATCATCTAGTATGCAAGCAAGCCAAGCTAATATGAACAAGTATGAAGGCTATGGCTGTTTTAACGATAAGATACGCGATGCCTTAATAAAAGGTGGTCTAAATGCTGCAACTTCAAAAGGTTGGATAACTAATAATTCTAAAGTTTCTACATCAGATGTAAAGAATATTAAGAGCAGTTTAACTGGTTTAATATTAAGCACTAATAAGACTTTAGAAGTTGAAAAATGTGTAAATTATGTAACTTGTCATGATAATTATACATTGTATGACAGAATTAAAGCAGCCGGCATAAAAGATGAAACAACAATAAAGAAAATGGCAGTATTAGCAAACTCAGTAGTATTTACATCTCAAGGTATTTCATTTATGCTAGCTGGTGAAGAATTCTTAAGAACTAAACAAGGCAATGAGAATTCATATAATGCAAGCTATAAAGTTAATGAATTAAATTATGCGTTAAAAATTAAAAATAGCGATGTATTTGAAAATTATCAAAAATTAATAGCTATTAAACAAAATAGTAATCTATTTGGTTTAGATAGTCTATCTGCAAAAGAATTAGTAATTAACACTAATAAAGATGGTTCAATGATTTATTATAAATTAACAGATAATAGTGCTAATAGAGAATATTTAATTATTCATTCTAATGGTGTTAGTGCTACTGATAAAGTATTAGATTTAACAGGTTATAGCATTTATTTAAATACTTTACCAGGAAATATTGAATTAACAAATGAAACTACTATTAGTAATTATCAAACTCTAATTCTTTATAAAGATTTATAAGGGCTTAAGACTTGTGAGTAAGTCTAAAAATAAATAATAACATTAATAGGAGGTAAATAGTGAAAAATGTTATTAAAACAATAATGTTAGTACTTACTACATTATGTACAGTATTAGCATTAGCATCATGTTCTGAAGAAGAACATCAACATAGTTATATTTATGAAAGTGAAGCAACAAAACATCGTCAAGTTTGTACAGAATGTGGAGAAGAAACTAGATGGGATGCCCATGTGTGGGGAGAATGGAAAGTAACAAAAGAAGCCACATTAGATGAAAAAGGTTTAAAAGAACACACTTGTACAGTTTGTGGTTATAAAGGAACTGAAGAAATTCCTATGTTAACACCTACATTTGGTGCAACAACAGACTTTACAGCATTATATGCATATGTTCCAGCTGATTTTGAAACAGTAAATATCTATTATTGGGGCGAAAATTTAGAATCAAGCTATGCAGTAGCTTGGCCAGGTGTTGAAATGACTTTAGTTAATGAATCAGAACATTTATATGGTTATACATTGCCTGCAGGTGTTGACAATATAATCATTAATGATGGCTCATCTCAAACTGTAGATGTTGCATATTCTCCAGAACGTAATGCGTTAAGATTTGATGTTCTAAACTCTGACAATAAATATGAAGTTACTTATACATCTTATCAAGCTAAAGCTGATGATCCTGAATTAGCTAAACCAGAAGCTAGTGATCCAATTGAAATGATAACTTTATACGTAGTTGATACAAATGGTTGGGATGTTTTAAATATTCATTATTGGGGTTCTAAACTTGGCGATTCTACATGGCCAGGTGTTGCTACTACTAAAGTTGGTGAAGTAGAAGTAAATGGTGAATCTTGTAATATATATAGTGTAGAAGTGCCTGAAGATGCTACTACATATATTGCAAATAATAAAGTTACAGTCGATGGTGTAGAATCTGGCGTACAATCTGAAAACATTACAGCAGTAGCTGACGCTAACTGTGTTGTTATATTGGCTGACTTATCCGCTTCATATGGTAACTACAAAGATGGTGTATTTACAGCAGTTGAAGTAGACTTAGGTCTACCTGAGTTTTACATAGTTGGTAAATTTGGAACTGTTAATTGGACTTTTGAAGAAGCTTATAAATTAGCTATTGATGAAGAAACTATGACAGCTACAATCACTGTTCCTCTTGCAGAAGGCGATGTATTTAAGATTGCTCAAGCAGGTTGGTCTGGTGAAGTTAGTTCAGATGAATTAGGTGCTGCATTTAGTAAAGCTGCCGATGGCAATATTACTGTTCTTACAGCAGGTACATATCAAATTGTTGTATCTAATTTAGATTCAACTCCATCTCTTACTATTACAGCAGTTACAGAGTAATCCTTTAAATAACCTCTTTAAACAAATCTCGGTTTTTATAGCCGGGATTTTTTACTCAATATTGCTGTAAACTTTAACGATATTTGTCGGATGTTTTTGATTTATAACATTAGGAGTTATGTGAAAGTTCATAGTTCAAAGAATAGATTATTACACGCTTACGAACATTGTATGATGAAGGTGGAATTGATGATGTTAAAAGAAATTTAAGAAAAGGAGAATGTGATTTTCTTTTTAAACAAGGACAAATTGATTTTTTAAAATTAAAATTAAAAGAAGAAGAAATTGAAAAATTAGTAATTATAGAAAAAGATTTTTATTATATTTTATATTTAGATGAGTAAATAATTGTTCTATTTAATCAAAGCAAAAAGAGATATTTATTGAAAAATATCTCTCTTTTTTTATTTAAAAATAGAAGTTACTTCGTTTTTATCAACTCTAGAATAAGTATTAAGCATAACTGATACCGAATGTCCTTGCATTTTAGCAGCAAGTTCAACCGATACACCAAGTTGTTTTAAATATAAAGTGTTCGATCTTCTAAAACCATGTGGTGATAAATAATCGGGAAAAGAAGAAGGCAATCTTTTAGCATTTTTTAAATAAGCAATAAATTGTTTCATATTATATGATATAGACCTTCTGTTGTATGGCCTGTTTTCATGAGAAAAATCGAAAATAAAATCATCATTTTTTAAATTAAAATAATTTAAATCATTTGTTAAATCATTATAAACTTTAGATTCAATATAGACTTTTCTTCCTATTGTATCACCATTTTTTAAAATATATTTTATTTCATTTTTATCTTCATCTAACTGTTTATTAATCAAAACATAATAAATATTATTTTTAGTTTTTTTATCGATTGAAGTGATTAAGTCTTTAACTTGGACTGCTCTAGCCTCATTTATCCTTGTTCCTGTATAATATAAGAATTTTAAAACAAAAACAAATTCACGTTTATCCATCGTAATGCATTCTCTATAATTAAGTTTTAAAAGTTCATTACAAAATAAAATAAACTCATCATAATTCAAATAATTATTTTCAATTTTTTCACTAATTGAATTTGTATTTTTGTATAAATTAATTAAATCTATATTAATTTTGTGTGAAATAAAGCCATTTTGAAAAGCTATTTTAAGTAAATTTTTCATAAGTCTTAAAATTTTGTTAGCATATTCAATTTTTATTTTACCAGTATTTACTAAATTATTGATAGAAGTAATCCAGTTTAATAAAATATTATTATTTATATATGATACTGGTTTATCTTTAAAATCATCAAAATAAGTATTAAAATAACCATTTCCTTTTTTAATAGTGTTTAAAGACCAATTATGACTAATTTTATAAAGGTCAAATATTTCTTGTAAAGTGGGAACTTTTGAAAAAGAATCTAATTTTTCATTTTTCATATTATCAATTTCTAATATTTTTTGTTTTAAAAAAGTTAAAATTTCATTTTTTGTTGAACAAATTTTAGTGATTCTAACTCCGTTATAAATTTTATCACATTTCCAATTTCCATTTTTTAATTTAAAAATTCCTTTAATACATTCGTTCATATTTTCCTCCATTTAAATATAATAATTTATAGTTTACTAAAAAAATATGACAAGAATTTTTTATGCATTTTAACAATATTTTTTGAACAAATACGAATGTGACTTCGAATGTGACTTCGAATGTGACTTTTATATAAAAAAATATTAAAAAAAGTAAAAAAAAGTGAAATTTTTGATAAAAAAGTAAAATAAAATAAATTCACATTTTTAATGTATAAAAAAATAATGTGTAGTAAAATGCTAAATTCTTGTAGAAAGCTTCATTAAACCACACATTATACGAATTAAATTCTAAATAACAATTTTTATTAGAATTTATTAAATTTCTTAGTGGCGTTTCCGAAAGGATTCGAACCTTCGACCCACGGCTTAGAAGGCCGTTGCTCTATCCAGCTGAGCTACGGAAACAACGCTCGTTTATTATATAATAATTGAAACAATTTGTAAATAGCAATTGCATAAATTTTATTTTTTTTATATAATGACTGAAGGAGATGATTTTATGAACAATATTGATAAAATTAAAGAACTACAAGAGGAATTATCTGGTATATTATTTAGTGTAGATCAGTTATTAAAAGATAAATTAGAAACAGAAACTAAATTTATTGATGAATTAAAAAAAGAATATATTGAAAATTTAAATTTAGGTGTTAGTTTAACAATTTTTAAAGAAATATTAAAATTACATGAAGAAGGTAAAACTAATGATGAAATCAAAAAAAGTTTAGTTCCTTTGAAAAATAATACAGGCAGAAGAGTTGCATACATTAATAACCAAATGCGAGCTGCTAGAGATATTAAACAAGCTAAAGATAAATATTCACTTGAACAACTTAATGAATTTAGCAATACATATGCTGAGGTATTAAGAACATATCATCCGTTAATAACATTAACAAATGATCGTATTTCTATCACTACGTTTAACACTTTACGTCAGTTTTATATGGTTTCTAATATCGATGCTTTTAATGGTGTTTTTAAAGAACATCCAATTCCACTTCATGAATTTCCAAATCAAGAAAGAGCAATTCAAATATATGAATCAAATATTAAATTATATAAAGAACAATTAGAAAAAATCAAAAACGATAATAAAATTGTTAAAATGAAAGAAATAATAAATGATGATGCCTTAATAGCTAGAGAAGAAACAGCTTTAAGACAACAAAACTACAAATTGAAACAAGAATTTAACACTTTAAAAACTAAAGTTCAATCTACATTCCCTGAAGGAATAGATGATATTCTTAAATAGTCTTTTTAATTAATTCAGGATTTGAATCTAAATAGTAGTCAATAGCTTTTAAATAATCTAATCTTGGATTATAGCCTTCTTTAATTAGAAGGCTATTTTCTTTCATTTCTAAATAGGTTATAGATTTTCTACCGTCATTTTCCATTCGCTGCCAAAATTTTTCTAATGTCTTAATAGGCATAAGATAATTTTCAGAATAGTGATTCCAAGCTATTATTATAAATCCTATTCCTCCATGTTCATAAATATTAAGCAAATGTTTATATTGATGAGGGTGAATATTAGCAAGTGGAAAAGCTGTTTTATTATGATTTTCTTTAGCTTCAAAATCGATATAGTAACCTTTATATATGCCATTATAATCGGTAGTTGATGGAGTTTTATAATATGCTTCAGTTATGACCGCTTTACTGCGCATTGGATAATCCACTTTAACGATTTGTACAGGTGTAGGTTTTTTATAGATTACAGCTAAGTCTTTTGTTAAGTAATACAAATTAGTTGCATTAATTTCCTCTTCTAATTGCATACCTAAATTAGCTTTGTTTATAAAATTACTTGTTTGTGTTTTTTTAGTTGGAAAGTTCATATGATCACCAAATTAATTATAAAATAAAGCCACAAAAATAGCTATATTTTTCACTAAAATGCTTACATTTTTTAAAACAGTATTTATTTTTTAAATAAAAGTCATTATAATTAAAATGTAGGAGGTATAGAAAAATGGCAGATGTAAAAAAAGCAAAGGTTATGTTTAACATTACTTCACCAGTTAAATTAGATTGTGTATATGTATGTGGTAATTTAACAGAATTAGGTGAATGGGATGCTAAAAAAGCAATTAAAGCAGTGTATGATGCAGAAAATGAATGCTATAGCGTTTCTAAAATGTTACCTTTAGGTCAAGAAGTTTCTTACAAAGTATTAGCAACTAAAGAATGGGCTAATGTTGAAGCAGCTGAATGGGGTTGTGATGTTGATAACCATTATTTCGTTGTTGAAAAAGGACATGTTGAAACAGTATATGTTGCATGCTTTAAGTAACAATAAAAAAAGCCAAATGTAAAATGGCTTTTTTTATTGCAAATTTTGCCATTTTTTAATATAATTAATTGAAATTATTCGTTGCAAGGAGATGATATTTTGTCACAAATTTTATTTTATGCTTTAGGTGGCTTACAGGAAGATGGAAAGAATTTATATTGTATAGAAGTAGATAAATATATATATATATTAGATGCAGGTTCTAAAATTCCTTCAATGGAATTACATGGTGTTGATTTAATAGTTCCTGATATATCTTATTTAATAGAAAACAAAAAAAGAATAGCCGGTCTATTCTTAACCCATGCTCATGATGAGCACATTGGCTCTGTATATCAAATAATAAGAGATATTAATCCTAAAATATATGGTTCTAAATTTACAATGGAAGTATTAAAGGATAAGCTTATTAAAGATGGTATAGATTTCAATGAAGAAAATTTAATTACTGTTAAATCTAGATCAACATTAGAAATGAATAATTTAAAAATTAGATTTTTTGAATTAGCTCATAATATTCCTGATTGTTGTGGAATAGATATTTTAACTAATGATGGTAATATTGTCTATACAGGTAATTTTAACTTTGATCAGAATGCTAAAGTTGATTATGCTGCTATGTTTAGAAACTTAGCCGTATTTTCAAAAGAAAAAGTATTGTTATTATTATCTGAGTCATTAGGTGCTACAAACGCTTCTAATCGAGGCACAATATTAGAATTTAAAACAAGAATGAATGCAATTTTAGCTTCTAGTCCCGGTCGAGTTATATTTAGTTTGTATTCATCAGATATATTAAGAATTCAACAAATCATTAATATAGCGATTGATAATCATAAAAAGATTGCCTTATTAGGCAAAAAAACACAACGCTTATTAGCTAAAGCTATTGAGCTTGGTTATTTACATATTCCAGATGAATACAATGTTAATTTACGCTATATTGATGAAAAAAATGATAATAATGATAAAGATTTAGTTGTTTTAGTGACTGGTGAAAGACATGAGCCTTTCTTCATGCTTCAACGAATGAGTAAAAGAATAGATCGTTTGATTCATATGCAAAAAGATGATACTGTTATTGTATTAACTAATCCATTATTAGGTACAGAAAAGATGTCAGCTAGAACCCTAGATATCATATATAAAGTAACAAGTAAAGTCTATACATTTAAACAAGAATTATTACCACCTGTTAATGCTTCAAGAGAAGAAATAAAAGAAATGATTAATATATTAAAACCTAAATATATTATACCTGTCATAGGTGAGTACCGTCATCTTTATGCCCTTGAGGTTGTTGCTGATTGTGTTGGTTATACTAAAAATAACACTCTTATTATGGATTTAGGTGATGTAGCTGAATTTAATAATGGTAGGTATGTCGGCATTACTAAAAGTGTACCTGTAGGTGAAGTTATGCTAGATGGTAAAGCATTTGGTGATATTGGTGATGTCGTTATGCACGATCGTGAGCTTTTAGCTAATGATGGGGTTCTTATAATTTCTTCAAACATTAATGCCAGAAGCAAAAAAATATTAACTGGACCAGATATTGTAACTAAAGGCTTTATGTATGATAATGAAAATTTGAATTTATTTGATAAAATAAAACAAATTTTTGCTGATGTTGCAAATGTATATTTAGCTCAAAAATTTATTAATTGGTCAGATTTTAAAAATGAATTGCGTGGTCAAATTGCCTCATTAATATATAAAGAAACTAGAAGAAGTCCAATTATAATTCCAGTTTTAATATCAACAGATTTAGAAAAGCCTCTAGATTAGAGGCTTTTTAATTGTTTATTTATTTTAGTTAAATATTCTTTTAAGGCTATTTCATATTTACTATTAGTTTTAGGTTCATAATAAACATGATTTTTTAACTCATTAGGCAAATATTGTTGTAAAACAAAGTCATTTGGATAATCATGGGGATATTTATAATTTGCACCACCCTTTATTTCTTTATTTAAAATATGAGGCGGAATACTTTTAGATTTAAGATTGATTAAATCTTGATTAGCCTTATCAATCGCTAAATATGTCGAATTAGATTTCGGACTTGATGCTAAATCAACCACCGCAAAACTAAGTGGGATACGAGCTTCAGGTAAACCAACTTTTAATGCCACTTCACATGCGGCTAAAACGCGTGGACCAACGCTAGGATTACCCATACCGATATCTTCATATGCTGATATCATTAATCTTCTTGTTAACATTAATAAATCTTCACAAGCTAAAAATCTAACTAAATAGTGAAGACTAGCATCAACATCACTTCCACGAATAGATTTAATTAATGCTGATAAAATGTCATAATAATTTTCACCTTTGCCATCAATTGCAATCGTTTTATATCCTATGACATCTTTAGCGTGTTCTAAATCTCTTATATCTTCATTAATTAATGAAACAGCTTCTAACATATTTAGTGCTGTTCTAACTTCTAATGATGCTGCTGATACAATATAATCATAGATTCTAGTATCATTTATTTTAATATTTTCTTTATCAGCAACTTTTTTTAAAAGTATTATTAAATCATTTACTGTTAATTCATGCATTTTATATATATGTAGTCGCGATCTAATAGCAGGATTTATAACTCGATAAGGGTTTTCAGTAGTCAGACCAATAATTATTAAACTACCATCTTCTAAATAAGGTAGAAGATAGTCTTGAATATCCTTTTTCATTCGATGAATTTCATCAATAATTAAAACTACAAACTCATAAAATTTACGCGCTTCAACAATATCTTTTAAATCGGCTTTATTATTGGTTGAAGCATTGAAAGTAAATGCTTGTAAGCCGAATTTATCTTTAATTATATTCGCAATAGTTGTTTTGCCACAACCGGCAGGACCATATAAAATAAAAGAATATAATCGGTCCTTTTTAAGCATATTGCTAATAATTCCATTATCACCAACTAAATGGTCTTGTCCGATTACTTCACTGAAATTTTTAGGGCGAACACGATAAGCAAGTGGTTGCATAAAACACCTCCAAATAAGCTATTTCTTTAAAAATTATATCACATTTTATTTATTATTTAAATCTTTCATGTTATAATAAAATGAAATGGAGTTGACATTATGGATTTAGAGAAATATATAGCTAAAATACCTAATTTTCCAAAACAAGGTATTGTTTTTTTAGATATTACTCCTCTATTAAGAGATAATGACGCATATAGCTATGCTACAAATAAATTAGTAGAATATGCCAAAAGTAAAAATGCAAATGTTATTGTTTCACCTGAAGCTAGAGGATTTATGGTTGGTTGTCCGGTTGCTTATAAAGCTAATATTGGTTTTGTGCCAGTTCGAAAACCATCTAAATTACCACGCGAAGTAGTTTCGGTAGACTATGATTTAGAATATGGTACAAACACACTATCAATGCATAAGGATGCCATAAAAAAAGGAGACCGCGTTTTGATTGTCGATGATCTATTAGCTACTGGTGGTACTGTACTTGCCTCTGCTAAACTAGTCGAACAACTAGGTGGCGAAGTTGTTGGCTGTGCATTTTATATCGAATTAACTGATTTAGAAGGTCGTAAATTATTAGAAAAGTATGAGATAATGTCATTATTAAAAATGAAAGAAGAATTATAGAAAAAGGAGGTTTATTATGGATAACATTAGTTTTAATGACTTATTAAATAAAGTTACTACGTATATCCATAATGAAACCGACCTCAAAAGGATATACGAAGCCTATGAATTTGCTGATGAAAAACATAAAGGTCAAATGCGTAGATCTGGTGATCCGTATATAACTCACCCACTTCATGTAGCAATTATTTTGGCCGAATTACATGTTGGACCTGATACTATAATTGCTGGATTATTACATGATGTTGTTGAAGATACCAATGTAATTCTTGATGAAATAAGTAAAAAATTTGGTTCTGATGTTGCTGGTATGGTTGATGGAGTAACTAAATTAACAATGATGAAGTTTACATCATTGGAGGAAAAACAAGCTGAAAATCAACAAAAAATGTTATTAGCAATGGGAAAAGACATTAGAGTTATCGTTGTTAAATTGGCCGATAGATTACACAACATTCGAACTATCGATGCCCAAAATCCTGAAAAAAGAGCTAGAATTTGTAAAGAAACCTTAGAAATTTATGCTCCATTAGCACATCGCTTAGGTATGTTTAAAATTAAAGCTGAATTAGAAGATAGATCGCTTAGATATACTGATCCTGATATGTTTAAAAAGATTGAAGAAGATATTTCTAAAACTAATTCAGCACGACTTGAAAATATAGATCATATTATTGACGAAATTAAAGCTTATTTAAAAGATGAGAAAGTAGTTCCAATTGAAATTAAAGGTAGAGTAAAAAACATCTATTCAATTTATAAAAAAATGATTAACCAACATAAAGAATTTGAAGATATATATGATGTTTTAGCTATTAGAATTATTGTCGATACAATTGATAATTGTTACCGTGTATTAGGACTTATTCATGCTAAATATACCCCTGTTCCTAAACGATTTAAAGATTATATTGCCGTACCAAAGCCTAATATGTATCAAAGCTTACATACAACAGTAATTAGTTCTGGTGGTTTAACATTTGAAGTTCAAATCAGAACAAAAGATATGGATAATGTTGCTGAATTAGGTATTGCTGCCCACTGGGCATATAAAGAAAATGTAACTTATTCAAAAGAAAAAGAACAATTTGAAATAGCTTCTAAGCTTAAATGGTATGCTGAATTATTAAAATTTAATGAAGAAGATAAAGATGATTCAGATCCTAAAACTTTTGTTGACAGTATTAGAAAAGATATTTTAACAACTTCAGTTTATGTTTATACTCCAACTGGTGATGTAATAGATCTTCCTAAGGGTGCTACACCTCTAGATTTAGCCTATAAAATTCATACTGAACTAGGTAATACGATGATTGGAGCATTAGTTAATAAAAGAATTGTTCCCCTAGATTATGAATTACAAAATGGGGATATAGTTTCTATTCGAACTAATAAAAACTCACAAGGTCCATCAGCAAGTTGGTTAAAAATAGCTAAAACAACCCATGCTAGACATAAGATAAAATCTTTTTTAAATAAGCAAAACAAAGACATTCTATTAGAATCTGGTAAGCGTCAATTAGAAGAAGAATTTCAAAATCAAAGAATCTACAATTATGATTTAAAAGATGATTTTGTTAATAAAACATTTGGTAAAAATAACATTAATACATTAAATGAATTATATATCGAACTTGGTAAGGGTACTCTATCAGAAAAAACTGTTGTTAACAAATATTTAGGTGAAGTAAAAAAAGATAGGGAAACCATAATTCAACAATCTATAGCCAAGTTTAATCGTAATCAAAAACATATCTCTGAAACAGGAGTTATAGTTGAAGGTTTATCAAATCCGCAAATAAAATTAGCAGTATGTTGTAATCCTGTTCCTGGTGACCCAATTGTTGGTTATATTACTAAAGGTAGTGGAATTGTTGTTCATCATGCTAATTGTAAAAATTTAGTTAATTTAGCTAAAGAACGCTTAATTAATTTGTTATGGGATAATAATATAACGCGAAAATATCCGGTAGCATTAAAAATTAATGCTAGTAATAATATGCAATTACTTGGTGATGTAATGACGACATTATCTAGTTTAAATATTAATGTAAGTAGCTTAAATGTTAAAAATAATATAAACACTTTAGAGACTATTATTAAGATCAAAATAATTGTTCTTAATTTAGCTGATTTGAATAACGTTATTGCTAATCTAAAAAAAATATCAGCTATTCATGAGATAACACGTGAGGGCCTATGAGAGTAGTTATTCAAAGAGTAAAAGAAGCAAAATGTATAATTAATAATGAAGTTTATCAAGCTATTAATGAAGGCTTTTTACTACTTGTAGGCTTTACAGAAGGTGATGATGTTGAAATTTTACCTTATTTTGTTAAAAAAATTACTAAAATGCGAATTATTAGTGACAATTTAGGTAAATTAAACTTATCAATTACAGATATTCGTGGTAAAATATTATCAATAAGTCAATTTACTCTATATGCATGGCCATATAATGGGAATCGACCATCTTTTACTAAAGCTTTAGAATATAAAAAAGCTAGTAGTTTATATGATAAATTCAATGAATTATTAAATGCTGAAGTTGAAACTAAGACTGGTATATTCGGAGCCGATATGCAAATAGAATTAATCAATGACGGACCAGTAACTATTTTATTAGATTCCGCAGACATCAAGGAGGTACATTATGGAAAATAAAACAGTTTATCATTTTTTAGGGAAGGAATATAATGATATTAAAAGCTTTGCATATGCATTAGCTAACAATTATGCTGATGGCATTAATTTTATTTTCGAACCTGAATTTTTAGAACAATTTACTGATTCATATTTAAAGGGTCGTTTATTAGCTGAACAAAAAAGAGCATATTATGCAACTAGTGCTTTTGCTGCTACTATTTATCTTCTAGATAAAAATTTAGGTTTAGTAGTTAACGGTAAATGTTTAAGAAATTATCATGATGTAGCTTGTGCCTTAGATGAAGAAACTATTCGCCAAGCTGTAATCCATTTATTTGTTGACCATACTATAAGTCATACTTTAGGTATGTCTGATAAATCTTTACCTAACATATTTGAAATTGAAAATAATATCAATAATCCTGCTATAGTTAAATATTTCCAATTATTCTATGACGGTCGTTATAAAGAAGAAGATGTTCATGGTTATAAAGCTCTAGATTATTATTTAATGCAATCTGTTTCAGATCTTGAACCTTTTGCAGCCTATCAAGAGCAAATGCATGATCCTGAATTTGAAGCTATATTATGTCATCGTTATGGCGTAGAAAAAGTTTTAAAACTATATGATGAACATGATTGTGAATATGTTGTATTAAATTCAATAGGCGATGATATTACTATTCCATTAAATCCAATTGCTGATTCTGGTATGCATTTCCATTTCTTTATGACAAAGAAATATTATCGTAATTATCGTTTTAAACGCTTTACAAGAAAAGTTAAACGCGCAGGTAAAAAAGTTGCTAAACATTTTAAAAATTCTCCTAATCTTGAATTAACTGATAATCAGAAATATTTTGATTTATATAATTTCTTAGTTAGAGCTTATGATTTAGGTTTAGTAAAAGCTAAAAAGGCAGAATATGAATTGAATTTAATGTATAAAATGATGCGTACAAACAAAGAATACATGTATAAACTAGTGGTTAAAAACCCAACTATGATGCCTGAAAATGAACCATTAAATAAAAAAGAATTGAAATTAGCAAAGAAAGAATTAAAGAAACAAGTAAAATCATATTTAAAAAATGAACTACATGAATATTTAAGAAAAATGGAATAGCAATATTCCTTTTTTCTATGAAAGGACTAATAAGATGAAAATATACTTAATAAGCTTAGGGTGTGCTAAAAATAGAGTAGATAGTGAACTAATAATAGGTTTGTTAGAAAAAAATAAAGCTATATTAGTAGATGAACCAAATGAAGCAGATTTATTAATGGTCAATACTTGTGCATTTATAGAAAGCGCAAGAAAAGAAGCGATTGATACAATTTTAAGTTTAGCTGATTATAAAACTGGTAATAAAAAACTAGTTGTGTGTGGTTGTTTACCGCAAAGATATGATAATTTAGCTCAACTATTGCCAGAAGTAGATGCTTTTATTCCAATTAAGGATTATTCTAATTTTAGCAAAATAATAAATAATCTTTACAAATCTGATTATCAAGGTGAATTATCTTTTTTAAATAAACATATATCAACCCCTAATTATATGCGCTATATTAAAATATCTGAAGGTTGCTTAAATCATTGTGCTTTTTGTGCTATACCTTTAATTAGAGGCAAATTGAAATCAAGGACGATTGACGACATAGTTAATGAAGTTAGTCAAGCAGTTAAAGATGGAGCATATGAAATTAATTTAATAAGCCAAGATACTACTAGATATGGCTATGATATATATAAAGAAAATAGCATAGTTAATTTGTTGGCTGAAATAGTAAAAATACCTGGTGATTTTAAAGTAAGATTACTATATCTATATCCTGATATTGTAAATGATTTGCTAATTCAATTTATTAAAAACAATTCAAAAATCATGCCTTATTTTGATATTCCAATTCAACATAGCGAAGATAGTCTATTAAAAGCTATGAATCGGCGTGGTAATAAAGAATACTTATTAGATCTTTTTAGAAAGATAAAAAAAGAAATCCCTAACGCCATTATAAGGACAACTTTAATAGTTGGTTTCCCTGGTGAAACTGATTTAGATATAGATAATTTAATTGAATTTATAGAGGAAGTTAAATTTGATCGTCTTGGTGCTTTTACCTATTCTAAAGAAGAAGGAACTAAAGGCGCTAAAATGCCAAATCAAATTAAAGAAAGAATTAAAAAAACACGCTATAATAAAGTCATGCAAATCCAGGAAAATATAGCCCGTAAAAAACAAGAAAAATATATTAACACCATAATTGATGACTGTTTTATAACCGGTTATGATGCAGAAAATTTAATGTATTTAGCTAGAAATTATATGTATGCACCTGATGATATTGACGGGGTTATTTATGTAGCGGCAAAAGATGAACATAAATTAGGTGATTTAGTTAAAATAAAAATTAAAGATGCTGATGCTTACAGTTTAGTTGGTGAAGAAATATGAAATTAAATGTTGTGTTATTTGAACCTGAAATACCTCAAAATACAGGTAATATTATGCGTAGTTGTGTAGGGTTTGACGCTAAACTACATTTAATAAAGCCTTATGGGTTTAGCTTAGATGAAAAACATTTAAAAAGAGCAAGACTAGACTATTTTAAATATTTAGAATATGAAGAATATGATAATTTGACTGATTTTTTAAATAAAAACAAAGGTGAATTTTATATTTTATCACGCTATGGTCATAAAAGTCCTAAAGAAATAGATTTTACAAAATGTGATAAAGATATCTATTTAATCTTTGGTAAAGAAAGTACAGGTTTACCATATGAATTTATTGCATCTAACTTAGATAAAACATTTAGAATACCAACAACTAATAAGGTTAGGAGCTTAAATTTATCTAATTGTGTTGCAATAATGCTTTATTTAGCAAGTTCAAGTATTATAAATCCTAATTTAATCAACCATGAACCTGATTCTTTAAAAGGTGAATTTTTCATTGATCAATTTAAACACGAGGAGGTGTAATTTTGTTTGATTCAATAATAATTGGTATGGGACCTGCAGGTATAGAAGCAGGAATATATTTAAAAAGATATGGCTTAAATGCCTTAGTTATAGGTAAAGATTTAGGAGCGTTAGAAAAAGCTCATGAAATAGAAAATTATTATGGTGTTGGTAAATTATCAGGTTTAGATTTAGCTAAAAATGCCTTAAAAAATGCACTAAATTTAGATGTTATGATTAATAAAGATGAAGTTATAGCTATTGAATATGGTAATAATTGTTTTGATGTTAAAACAACTAAAAATGAATATCAAGCTAAGACTATTTTAATTGCTACCGGTAAAGCAAGAAATAGCTTTCAACTAGCTAAACAATATGAAGGCAAGGGTGTCTCTTATTGTGCTACCTGTGATGGTTTCTTCTACAGAAAGAAAAAAATAGGTATAGTTGGTTATAATGAATATATGGTAAATGAATTAAATGCTTTATTACCACTTACTAAAGATATTACTGTGTTTACAAATGGGGAAAAATTAAAAATTAGTTTACCAAATGATATAGCTGTTATCACTTCTAAAATAACTAAATTAGGTGGCGATGATAAATTAGAATTTGTTCTCTGTGATGACAAAAAATATCAATTAGATGGTTTATTTATCGCTTTAGGTAGTCAAAATGCCTTCACTTTAGCTAAACACTTAGGGTTAGAAATTAATAATAACAATCTTGTAGTAAATCAAAATTATATGACTAACATTCCGGGTATTTTTGCGGCTGGTGATGTTATTGGTGGTTTGTTACAGGTAGTCAAAGCTGCTAGCGATGGAGCTAATGCAGCATATAATATTAAAGAGTTTTTGAGGCTACAAAATGACTAAAATTGGAGTAATAGGTTTAGGATATGCAGGGGCTGCAATTTGTCATGCTTTAATAAATGATTCTTTAATCGATGAATTATATATATATGATTTAAATAAAAACTTATTAATGGCTCAAAGAAATGATTTAGCCCAAGCTGCAATGATTAACGAAAAAATAGTTAAAGTTATACCGGCTGAAATTAAAGATTTATTTTCTACTGATATTTTAATAAATACTGCTTCAGCAAAAGTTACAACTTCAGATCGTATGGCAGAATTATCAGCTAATAAGCCAATAATTTTAGATTTATTTAAACATTTTATTGGCTATAAAGGTATTATTTTAAATATAACAAATCCTTGTGAAATCATTACTAAACTAATTGTTGATGCTACTAAAATTGACCCTAAAAGAGTATTAGGAAGCGGAACAATATTAGATTCTATCCGCCTAAAATGGGCTATTAGTGATATTTATAATATAGACCCAAATATAATTGATGCCTATGCCTTTGGTGAACATGGTGTTGATCTAATATATGCGTTTAGTAATACGACTATTGCTAAAAAGCCCTTTTTTACCTATTTAAAAGAGCATAACTTAAGTTATGATGAAGAAACATTTAAAGATGCCGTTGTTAAAGCCGGGTCTAACATCTTTAAAGTTAAACAAAGAACGGAATATGGTATAGCTAATTGTATAAATTTTATAATTCGTAATATTATTAAAGAAACTAAAACAATATTATGTATTGATGCCCCTACTAATTATAATGGTAAGCTCATCTATACAGCTAGACCAGTAATTGTTTTACAAGATGGTTATTTAAAAGATGCCGATTTTACATTTGATGAAGATGAAAAACATAAATATGAACGAGTAGAAGCAAAATTCTATCAGGTTTTATATTTAAATTAACTGTTAAATGTGATAAAATAATCCCACAAAAGAAGGGAATGATATAAATGAATAATATATGGCATTCAATTGACGATGACAGAATTAAGACTGAAGACTTTATAGTATGTGTAGAAATCCCAAAAGGGAGTAAAAAGAAATACGAGTTAGATAAAGAAACAGGTTTAATTATTTTAGACCGTGTTTTATACACTTCTACTCACTATCCTGCAAATTATGGTTTTATACCACGTACTTATTCACAAGACCACGATCCATTAGATGTCTTAGTTTTATGTAGTGAAATATTAGATCCGCTTGTTTTAGTACGCTGTTATCCGATTGGGGTAGTAAAAATGATTGATAATGATGAAGTCGATGAGAAAATCATTGCCATTCCTTTTGGTGACCCTTCGTTCAATTCCTATACCGATATTAGTGAGTTACCAATTCATCAATTTAATGAAATTCGTCACTTTTTTACAGTCTATAAACAATTAGAAGATAAAGAAACTAGCGTTCTTGAAGTTTTAGGTCGTAAGGACGCAATTAAAGTTATAGACGATTCAATTAAAGCTTATAACGAATTATATATAAATAGAAATTAAGGAGAAAAATATGCCACTTACTGCAGGAATAGTAGGTTTACCTAATGTAGGTAAATCTACTTTATTTAACGCTATAACTAAATCACAAGTTTTAGCCGCTAATTATCCCTTTGCAACAATAGAACCTAATGTTGGTATTGTTGCAGTACCGGATGAAAGATTAGCAGTTTTAACCAAAATGTATAATCCTAAAAAAAGTACTCCCGCAACTTGTGAATTCACTGATATTGCCGGACTTGTTAAAGGCGCCTCAAAAGGGGAAGGATTGGGAAATCAATTTTTAGCTAATATCAGGAATTGTGATGCAATATTACAAGTTGTTAGATGCTTCAAAGATTCTAATGTAGTTCATGTTGAAGGTTCTATCGATCCAATTCGGGATGCTAAAATCATCAATTTAGAATTAATTTTAGCGGATTTAGATGTTGTTAGTAAAAGAATACCAAAATTAGAAAAAAAAGCTCAAACTAAAACTGATGATGCACCGTTTGAGTATGAATTATTAAAAAGAATTGAAGCCACGCTTATAAATGAAATGCCGGTTAGAAGTATGAATTTTTCTGAAACTGAATTGAAATATGTTAAAAATTATAGTTTATTAACTGCTAAACCATTCATGTACATTGCCAATATAAAAGATGATTACTTAATAGCTCCAGAAGAAGATGAAGTATATAATGCATTTAAAGCATATGCCCTAAATGAAGGCTCAATGATTTGCCCGATTAGTGCTGAAATAGAAAGTGAATTAGCAAGCCTATCTGACGAAGACGAAAAAGAATTTTTAGCTGAATTAGGTATTGCAGAACCTGGTTTAAACCGTCTTATCAAGGAAACATATAAATTGCTTGGCTATCAAACTTTCTTTACAACCGGACCAGATGAATGTCGAGCTTGGACTTTTAAAAAAGGAATGAAGGCTCCAGAATGTGCTGGTGTTATTCATACTGATTTTGAGAAGGGGTTTATTAAGGCAGAAACCGTATCATATAATGATTTAGTTTCATCTGGTACATATTTAAAAGCTCGTGAGGCTGGTTTAGTAAGGCAAGAAGGTAAAGATTATGTCGTTCAAGATGGCGATATAATGTTATTTAAATTTAATGTAACAAAGTAACTTCGGTTACTTTTTTTCTTTACAACTATGTATTAAATAAGTATAATATTTAACGCTATGGGGACCTTTATGGCCTCAAGAGAAAGGAAAAAATATGAATAATTTAAAAAAAATTAAAAAATTAGTAGGAATAGGTGTCCTACTCGCATTAGTTATTATTTTACAACTAATCTCAAACTATATTTCATTTGGACCTGTGAACATTACACTTGCTTTAATTCCCTTAACTATGGGTGCTATCTTGTATGGTCCTCTAACCGGTATGGTCTTAGGTATGGCAATGGGAGCTATTATATTAGTTGCTCCTGGTACAACATTTTTCTTAAGCTTTAATGTTTGGCTCACTATTTTACTATGTTTAGTTAAAACTGGCGTTGCTGGTTTAATTGCCGGTTTAGTATTTAATGGTATAACTGCAATTAAAATCAAGGAAAACTATAAAAAAACTAAATTTGCCACTGCGATCACAGCTAGTGCTTTAATTACCCCTATATTAAATACTGGTATTTTTATTTTAGGTGCAACTTTTATGTTTACTAATTTATATTCAGAAAGTGGCAATTTAGGTGAAGCATTTAGCTTAGTTGTAGCTGCGACATTTACTACTAATTTCCTAATTGAATTTTTAGTTAGTGCTATTTGTAGTCCGGCATTAGTCTATTTAGTTAAAATTTTAGCTCATCAATCTAATCTAGGCTTTCAAAATCAATTTGATTTGTATATAGAAGATAAGAAAGAAGAAGTCACTTTTGTAGATGTCGATAGCGACAAATTGTTTAAATAGGAGAAATATGCATTTATTAATTGATATAGGAAATTCTTCAATATTTTTAGGGATTGAAGAAAACAAAAAAATAATTAAATCTTTTAGGGTTAATAGTGACATAAATAAATCAGCTGATGAATATTTACTTATTTTAGCTCCATTATTAGCCAAATATAATATCGATGATGTTTTAATATGTAGTGTAGTCCCAATTTTAACAAGTACAATTAAAAAAGGAATTAAAATTTTATTAAACATTGACTCAAAAATAATGGGTTATGGTATGAAAACTGGTCTAAACATCAAAACGGATGAGCCAAAAGGCGTAGGTTCAGATTTAATAGCTTGCAGTATAGCGGCTCTAAACCATTATGATGAATGCTTAATTTTAGATTTAGGTACAGCAACTAAATATTTGTATGTAACTAATAATAGTCTAATTGGGGTAGCAATAGGTCCTGGTGTCGCAGTATCTACGAAAGCGATGATCACTCATGCGGCATTATTACCAAATATCGAATTAGTAGCACCTAAAAAGGTTTTGAATACAAGTACAGTTCCATGTATGCAATCAGGTATAATTTATGGATTTAGTTCAATGATTGATGGAATGATTTCTAAGATTAAAAGTGAATTAAATAAGCCAAATTTAAGAATTATAGCTACAGGTGGTTTAGCAAAACTTATTATTCCGCTATGTAATGAACAAATTTCAATTTATGAAGATTTAATTTTAGAAGGTTTAATAACAATTTATTACAAAAATATCTAGTTCCTAGATATTTTTTTCTTTTTGTTGAAAGCCTTTTCAAAATATGCTAAAATTAAAAAAGAAAGAGGTAAATAGAGATGAATTATTTAGAAAAATATAACTTATGGGCTAATTATAAAGATTTAGCTGCCGACTTAAAAGCTGAATTAAATAAAATGGATGATAAAGCAAAACAAGAAGCGTTTACTACTGATTTAGAATTTGGGACTGGTGGCCTACGTGGCATATTAGGGGCTGGTACAAATCGAATGAATGTTTATATTGTAGCTAAAGCTACATTAGGCTTTGGCCGCTATTTAGAAACTTTTAAAGATGCACATCAAAGAGGTGTAGCAATTTCCTTTGATAACCGTCATTATTCAAAAGAATTTTCACGCATGTCAGCCGAAGTACTTGCTACATTAGGCTTTAAAGTTTATTTGTTTGAAGCTTTAAGACCTACTCCTGAATTATCATTTGCCGTAAGACACTTTGGTTGTGTTGGTGGTATTATGATTACTGCAAGTCATAATCCAAAAGAATATAATGGCTATAAAATATATGATGAAACAGGTTGCCAATTAGTTCCTAAAGAAGCTGATAAAGTTATAGCTGAAATAAATAAAATAACAGATTATTTCGCGATTGATCATAGTAAAAATCATGATTTAATCCAAATTATTGGTAAAGATGTAGATGATATTTATATTAATGAAGTTAAAAAAATAGTTTTAAGACCTAATTTACCTAAAAACTTTAAAATGGTATATACGCCTTTACATGGTACAGGCCAAGTCTTTGCGGTCGATGTTTTACGTTCATGTGGGTATGATGTTACACCTGTGGCTAGTCAAATGACCTGTGACCCTGATTTTAGTGGTGTTAAAACTTCTAATCCAGAAAACAAAGAAGCATTTGATGAAGGTATAGAATTAGCAAGTCAAATTGGAGCTGACATCGTTTTAGCTACTGATCCTGATGCCGATAGATTAGGAATTGCTGTTTTACATAATGGTAAATATCATTTATTTACAGGAAATCAAACTGCAGCATTAGTTTTAAATTATATTTTAATGACTAGAAAAGAATTAAATACCTTACCAAAAGATGGTTATGTATTTACAACAAATGTATCTTCAAGCCTTCCTGTTATGATTGCTAAAAAATATGGTATGAAAGTTGAAATAACTTTAACTGGTTTCAAATTCATTGGTGAAAAAGCTCGCGAAATGGAACAAGGTAAAGGAACATATGTATTCGGTTTTGAAGAATCATATGGTTGTTTAGTAAGTCCAATTGTAAGAGATAAAGATTCTATTCAAGCTATTTTAATGCTATCTGAAACTGCAGCATATTATAAGACTAAAGGTATGGACCTTTATGATGCACTAGAATCTATCTATAAAGAATATGGTTATTACAAAGAAGGAATTACTAATATAGTACTAAAAGGTTTAGATGGTACTAAAAAAATCAATTTAATCATGGATTATTTCCGCAATAATGATATTGAAGTGAATGGATTTAAAATCCTAGTTAAAGATGATGTTAAATTAGGCGTAAGTACTAATTTAGAAACAAATGAAAAAACACCTATTAATTTGCCAAAATCTAACGTGATTAAATATTATTTACCTGACGATACGTGGTTCGTATTACGCCCAAGCGGAACTGAACCAAAACTTAAAGTTTATTATGGTGTTAAAGCTTCTAGTGAACAAGCAGCAGATGAAAAGGTTCAAAAATTATCTGATGCAGTATTAGCTATTGTAAATAAAATATAAAATGCAGTTTTACTGCATTTTTATTTTGAGCAAATCAATTAACAATCATAAATCAATATATTATAATAAAAAATGTAAAAAAATATAGCGAATATATTATAATATAACTTGAGGCGATAAAATGAATACCATTAGTAATAAAAATTTTCAAAGTGAAAGAAGTTTATATAATTTAGTTGATACAATAGTAGATAATTGTACATTTAAAGGTGAAGAAGATGGTGAATCTCCTTTAAAAGAAGGTAGAAATATTACCGTAAAAAATAGTTATATTGATTTAAGATACCCACTCTGGCATGATCAAAACTTAATTATGGACAATGTAGAATTGACTATAAATAGTAGGGCAAGTTTATGGTACTCTAAGAATATTAAAATTACAAATTCAAAATTACATGGTATAAAAGCCGTAAGAGAATGCAATAATATAAATATTGATAACTGTGATATAATATCAGATGAATTTGCTTGGCGTAATGCTAATTTAGATATTTTTAATTCTAAATTAATAGGTGTTTATGCTTTCTTTGAAACCAAAAACATCAACATCAATAATTTAACCTTTACTGGTAAATATTCTTTCCAATATGTTGAAAATATGCAAATTAAAAACTCTAATTTTGATACTAAAGATGCCTTTTGGCATGCTAAAAACGTTGAAGTGTATGATACTATATTAAAGGGTGAATATTTAGCTTGGTATTCTGAAAATTTAACTTTAATCAATTGTACTATTATTGGGACACAACCATTTTGTTATTGCAAAAATTTAAAACTTATAAATTGCAAGATGGTTGATTGTGATTTAGCATTTGAATATAGTGATGTTAAGGCCGATATTATTGGTGATATAGTAAGTGTTAAAAATGTCGGTAGTGGTTATATAAATTGTGAACATACAGTAGTCATAAATGAAGATGCTATATATCCTATAAATGGTGTTGTAAATATGAAAAAATAGGTGCATTATTGCACCTATTATTTTTGTAAAACAAAATTTTTAAATTTTTGCATTTCATCATAATCTTTAAAAATAGCAATATAAAATTCATTACCTAAAGCACTAGATAAAATATCAGCCATTCGATCATGAACTTTAATATGCTCATGATAATTATATAATATACTAGCGGTAGAATTAACATAATTCAAGCGATCACGTCTACCGACATATATACAATAAAATTTATCTTTATTTAAATCAACTGTAGTTTTATTATAACACATTACATCTGCCCAAATTTTATATGTATCAACTGAAGCAGCGAAGTTAATCATATCAGGAGTATATCCACCAGGTGGACGCATGTTAACTTCAAGGGCTACAACGTCACCTACTTTTCCTAAGCCTTTTTTAGCTTTTGTAAGACGGAAAAATTCGAGATGGAAGAAACGTTTTTGTATATTAAATGCTTTTAAGACTGCTTGTCCTTTTTCATAAACGTCACGAGGGACTTCTTTATTGACGTAATATGTAACCTCGAGATTTTCATTAACAATATCCATTATTGAAGGAGGGAAAATTTCATTGTCACAAAAAACGACATTGCTAAATTCATCACATATGCCATCAAAAGAAATAATATTTCCTTCAATAAATTCTTCTAATAAATAAGGAATAGTATAATGATGATTATGAAAATTGATAAGATCAGTATCATTCTTAATTTTAAAAGTTTCAGCCGCACCTACACCAACATCTGGTTTGGCAACTATCGGATAACCTACTAATTCAACAAATTTTAAATCATCTTCTAATGTGCTAGAAATTTTATAGCGAGCACAAGGAACCCCAGCTTTTTCATAGTATTTTTTCATATGTGATTTTGAGGTAAATTCAATCACATTTTTAAATTTAGGACCCCAAATATTGAAATCTTCACGTAATTTTGAATCTTGTCTAAGCCAATATTCATTATTAGATTCTAAATAATCTATTTTGCCATATTTAAATGCAAAAAAAGCAACAGCTCTATAAACATCATCATATGCTTCTAAACTAGGTAAATAATAATATTCAGTTAGAGCGTCTTTACAAACATTATCTAAATCATTATAAGGCGTGTCACCAATACCTAATACATTTACTCCGTTATCTCTTAATTTTTGACAAAAACGATAGTATGTTTTAGGAAATTGGGGTGAAATAAATATAAAATTCATAGTATTAACCTCCCAAAGTTTTTATGAAATTCATGATTAAATATAACCAATTAAATTATAGCATAAATTTTTTTAAATATATATTTAAATAATCAAATATTGCAAAAAAAAATAAATAAGTGTATTATTATAAGTAACTTTTTGAAAGGAGTTAAAATCATGTTAAATAAAGAAGAAATTAAAAAAATTTTATTAGAAGCTGTAAAGACCGGTTGTGATTTTGCTGAACTTTATTTAGAAGATACTATCGATAATAATATTACGATGACTTCATATAAGGTGAATAGTATAAATAATTCAAATATTTATGGGGCTGGGTTACGCTTATTAAAAAAAGATGATGAAATATATGGCTATACAAATGATGTTAGTCTTGAGGGATTACTTCAGTTAGCAAAAGAATTAAGTGGCTTTTACAATTGTGAAAGAATCATCAATGACTTCGAATTTAAAGATACATTTGTTAAACAAAATACAATAATTCCTAAATTGAGTATTGATGAAGATATAAATAAAAAGATTGAATATTTAAAGAATGCTTCAAAAGGTGCTTTAGAATATGATCCTATTATTATTCAAGCAGTTGCTAATGTAAAGGAACATATTCAACACATATTAGTAGCTAATACAAATGGTGTGTTTAAAGCAGATGTTAGAAATAACATTAGATATGGTATAACTTGTATTGCTGAAAATAAAAATGGTAAGCAACAAGGTCATTATAATTATGGGGGTAATTTTGGTCTTGATCATTATGCGGATTTTGATTTTTATGCATTAGGTCAAAAGGCGGCCGAAAGTGCTATAACAATGCTTAATGCACCACAAATTAAAGGTGGAACTTACGATGTTGTAATCAATAATGATTTTGGTGGAGTAATTTTCCATGAGGCCTGTGGTCATGCCTTAGAAGCTTCAAGTGTAGCAAGAGGATTATCAGTTTTCACTAATAAACTAGGTCAAAAAATAGCTGCTGACTGTGTAACAGCTATTGATGATGGGACTATTCCTAACGAATGGGGTAGCTTAAATATTGATGATGAAGGTCATACGACACAAAAGAATGTTTTAATAGAAAACGGAGTTTTAAAATCATATATGGTTGATTTTAAAAATTCAAGAATTATGAATCTAGAACCAACTGGTTCAGGTAGAAGACAAAGCTATCGTTTTAAGCCAACTTCAAGGATGACTAATACCTATATAGCAAATGGCAAATATACATTTGATGAAATAATTAAAAATACAAAATATGGCTTATTTGCAAAAGAATTAGGCGGTGGATCAGTTAATCCAGCTACTGGTGAATTTAATTTTGCCGTCAATGAAGGTTATTTAATTGAGGATGGTAAAATCACAACACCTGTTAGAGGTGCAACTTTAATTGGTAAAGGTAATGAAACTTTACTAAATATTGATATGGTTGGTAATAACCAAACTTTTGGTTATGGTATGTGTGGTTCAGCATCTGGTTCAATACCAGCATGTGTAGGTCAAC
This sequence comes from uncultured bacterium, assembly GCA_949293265.1. Taxonomy (GTDB): domain Bacteria; phylum Bacillota_I; class Bacilli_A; order Acholeplasmatales; family Anaeroplasmataceae; genus CALUXS01. Next base: position 97,915 of record CASFCK010000001.1, on the reverse strand, counting down.
CAACAATTAGAGTTAAAAATATGACAGTTGGCGGCAATGGAGGTGAGTAGAATGAATTTTAAATTATTACAAAAAGAAGCTAAAAAAGCCGGTGTTGAAGCAATTGAACTCTATGAAAAACAAGATAAAAAAATAAATATTAGTGCTTTCGATAATCAAATTAACGAAAAAACTGAGGCAAATACTAAGGTTTTTGCGATAAGAGGTGTATATAATAATCAATTAGCTACAATTTACACCGAAAAAGATGATGATAATGAAATCCCTAATTTAATTAAAAGATTAATTGAAGTTGCAAGCTATTTAACTAATGATGAACCTTATTTTATTTATCCTGGTGACAAAAACTACGCTACAGTAGAATTACCGGTTAATGAATTAGAAAAAATGCCTTTAGCTGAAAAAAGTAATCTTTTATTAAAAATAACTAAGATGTTAAAAGATAAAACTAATCTTTATTTTCATGGTGAAGCTGAATATGAAGAGATTAGTGGTAAAATATCAATTATTAATTCTAATGGTTTAGATGTAACAAAAGAATATAAATATGCTTTATTATACGGTGCTATAATTGTCAAAAATGATAATGAAATGAAAAACGGTTATGAAGTTAAATACTTAAAAACATTAGATAACTTAGATTTAGATACCTTTACAAATAAAATAGTTGATAAAGCTATTAGCCAAATTAATGCTAAATCAATCAAATCAGGCGCATATAAAGTTGTTATTCAAAATAATGTTTTAAATAATCTAATGGGTGCTTTTGTTAATAATTTCAGCGCTTTAAAAGTAAAACATAAAATGTCTTTCTTAGAAAATAAATTAAATAAACAAATATTTGGTAAAAATATTAATTTAATCGATGATCCATTCTATAAAGATGCACCTATGATTGACACATTTGATGATGAAGGCGTCAGCACTAAGGTAAAAGAAGTCGTAAAAGATGGTGTATTACAAACCTACTTTCATAACCTTTCAACCGCTAGTTATTACAATGTTTCACCTACCGGTAATGGTTTTAAAAATAGTCCAAGTGGTGATGTAGATATTTACCCATGTAATCTTTATCTAGATGGTGGTAGCAAAAATTTCACTCAGTTATTAGAAACTGTAGATGATGGCGTTTTAATAACTAGTGTAACTGGTTTACACGCAGGTGTAAATCCTATTAGTGGTGATTTTAACTTACAATGTTCAGGTTATTTAATTAAAAATGGTAAGAGGGACTTACCTATTACACTAATAGTTTTATCAGGTAATTTCATTGATATGTTAAATAATATCGCTGAAATTGCTAATGACAATTATTATTTTAACGGCATGGCAATGCCTTCAGTTTATGTAAAATCTATGAATATATCAGGTAATTAAATGAAAAAAAGAAAAGAAAAAATCGAAGTTGAAGTAAAAGCAGTACCAGAAATAGAGGTAAAAAGCAATCTAACAAATCCTTTACACGGTGTTAAATTTTGGCTTTTTGCAATTGGAGCAGCATTATTATTAGTAATGGGAGTTTGGATTTTAATTGATCGCAATTTTGGCTCAAGTTTAGCAGTAGCTTTTACAGGAATTGTTATTATAATCTTTGGGATAGTTAGAATTATACCTTTAGTTAAATCCCGTAAAACGGGTTTAGCTAAATTTAGTAGTGCATTAGAAATAATCATTAATATTTTATTAGGTGTATTTTTAATCTTTGGTGCTACTAAAATTAAAGCTAATAGTGATATTGGTGATTTTATCGAAAAATATTATCGTTTTTTCCTAGGGTTTGTATTCTATGCTAAAGCTGTTTTCTATTTTATTAATACAAGCTTATTAAAAGAAGAAACTAACAAATTTGAGTTTTGGCTACATATATTAATCATCACTATCGCAGTTATAATATTTGCGACTAATTTTGATGCCAAAGATTTAGCAATTTTTATAGCTATATTAGCTTTATTATGTGCTGTATTCTTAATCGGTATGTCTGGTGGTTCTTATTATAATTATCGTAAAACTATCAATAAAAAAGTAAAAAAAGAAAAAGTTAGTGAAGAACAGGATGATGATAATAAAGATGAAGAAATAATTCTACCAACCGATGAAGAACAAACAAACAATACATATGTAAATTAACGGGCAACTTTTGTTGCCTATTATTTTTAAGTAATGTCAAATTAAATATATAATAAAAAAATAATAAATTTGTTGTTATAACTCCCTATTTTTAAGTGAAAAAACTTTGCAATTCATTTCGTAATATGGTATAATTTGCTTTGATATGAAAGGATGAATATTATGATTACTGAAAAATTAGATCATAGTCGTGTAAAGGCTACATTTGATGTAACTAAAGATGAATTTGAAAAAGCTTTAGATTACTCATTTAACAAAAATATTGAAAAAGTTACTATTAAAGGTTTTAGAAAAGGTAAAGCACCTCGTGAAATATTTGAAAAAATGTATGGCGTAGAAGCATTATATGAAGATGCATTAGACTACATTTTAAATAACAAGTTAATGGAAGTTTTAAAAGATGAAACTTACAGCAAAACTTTCGTTGGTGCTGTTTATCCTGAATTTAATAAAGAAGAAAAGGTTGAAAGAGGTCATGATTTTAAAGTTTCTTTAATTTTTGATGTAAGACCTGAATTCAATTTACCACAATATAAAGATGTTGAAGTTAAAGAAGCAGATACTACTGTAACTACAGAAGATATTGACAATGCCATTAACAATTTATTAAGACCAAAAACTAAAAAAGAACAAAAAGAAGATAAAACAATAGCTTTAGGTGATATAGCCAAATTTGATTTCAAAGGTTATGTAGATGACAAACCATTTGAAGGCGGAGAAGCTCATGATTATGAATTAAAAATTGGTTCTAACCAATTTATTCCTGGTTTTGAAACCCAAATGGTAGGAATGAAAGAGGGAGAAACTAAAGATGTTTTAGTTAAATTCCCTGAACAATATCAAGCTGCTGAATTAGCTGGTAAAGATGCTAAATTTGTTGTTACAATACATCAAGTTTTAACTGAAGTATTACCAGAATTAGATGAAGAATTTATTAAAACATTAAACATTAAAGATGTAACTACAAAAGATGAATTAAGAGCATATGAAGAAAAAGAATTAAAATCTCGTAAAGAAGTAGCTGAAAAAGATCGTCAAACAAATGAAATAATTAATAAAATTTTAGATAATACAGTTATTGATATGCCTGAATCTTTAATTAATAGCCGTGTTAATCAAATGCGCCAACAATATGAAGATCAAGCAAAACGCTACAATATTCCATTTGAAACATTCTTATCATTAATGGGTACTGATAAAGAAAAATTTGAAACTGAAACTTATAACCAAGGTAAGAGAAATGCTATTTTCTCTGAAGTTATGTCTAAGATTATCGAAGCTGAAAAATTAGAGCCAAAAGAAGAAGAAATTAGAGCATTCTTAAATGTAAAAGATGACACGAAAAAGATTTCTCAAGAAGATTTCCAAAGAGCTTTCTCTAATTTAGCTTATGATAATTTAATTAATTTCTTATTAAAAAATGCTAAATATGTTAAATAATTAAAGCCTGAAAAAGGCTTTTTTTATCTTTTTAAGATATTTTGGCAAACTACTTGCAAAAGTGCCAAAAAATGATATAATATATGCTCGAAGGACTTTCCTTCAATCCATGAAAGGAGAATAATTATTATGGAAGAAAACAAAATTATTTTACCTGCCATAGCCATTAGAGGCCTAGTACCAATACCACATGTTGATTTTCGAATTGAAGTTGGTCGTGAAATCTCAATTTTAGCTTTAGAACAAGCTGAAAAAATGTATGGTGGAAATGTTATATTAATAATTCAAAAAGATCCTAACTTAATAGATATCAATGTCGATAACATTTATGAAGTAGGTGTTATGGCAAAAATTCAATTAAAACTTAAAATGCCTAATGGTAATTATAAAGTAAAGTTTAAGATTACTGATCGGGTTAAAATAGTAAACTATGAATCACTTGATCCATATATAGTCATAGCTTATGAAAAACTAAAATCAGTTGTTTTAGGAAATGAAGAAGAATTAGCCTTAATTAGAAAAGTTATTGAAACATTTCAACGCGATGGCAAAAATTATTTAATAGCTCCTGATGAAGTATCAAGATTACTTCAACAGGGATTAACAACAGAAGAAACAGCCGATGTGATGGCTTATTATTTAAAAACTAATGATAAATATAAATATTTAGCTGAATTAAATGTAGCTAAAAGATTAGAATATCTACTTGAAGATGCTGCTAAAGAAAGAAAAATCATCGAAATAGAAAATAAAATTAATGAAGACGTAAAAAAATCTATAGACGAAAGTCAAAAAGAATATTACTTACGTGAAAAAATGCGGGCTATCCAAACTGAACTTGGTGATAAAGCTAGACAAGATGAAGAAGTAGATGAATTAAGAAAGAAAATTCTTGCTGCTAAAATGCCGCAAAAAATTGAAGAAAAAGCCCTAAAAGAATTAGAAAGATATTCAAACACTAATAATCAGATGGCTGAATCTGGAATTATTAGATCTTATTTAGATTTTTTAATTGCCCTTCCTTGGTATCAAACTACAGAAGATACTAGCAATTTAAAAGAAGTTGAAAAAGCTTTAGATAAAAATCATTATGGTTTAACTAAAGTTAAAGAAAGAATAGTTGAATATTTAGCTGTTAAAATGATGACTGGTAAAAATCCTTCGACAATTCTTTGCTTTGCTGGTCCTCCAGGAGTTGGTAAAACAAGTTTAGCTAAAAGTATTTCTGAAGCTTTAGGACGTAATTTTATTAAACAAAGTCTAGGTGGTGTACGCGATGAATCAGAAATAAGAGGACATCGTCGTACTTATGTTGGAGCTTTGCCAGGACGAATTTTAAAAGGTATGAAAGATGCTGGTACGATTAATCCGGTATTTTTACTAGATGAAATTGATAAAATGGCTTCCGATTATCGTGGTGATCCGGCTGCAGCTATGCTTGAAGTTTTAGATCCTGAACAAAATTCTAATTTTTCTGATAATTATTTAGAAGAATCATATGATTTAAGTCAAGTAATGTTTATTACCACTGCTAATAGTCTTGAAGATATACCTGGTCCATTAAGAGATAGAATGGAGATAATTGAATTATCTAGCTATACAGAATATGAAAAATTCAACATAGCATTTAAACACTTATTACCAAAAGAATTAAAAAATCACGGCTTAACAGATAAGCAATTACAAATATCTGAATCAGCTATGTTAAAAATAATTCAAGGCTATACGCGCGAAGCTGGCGTTCGTGAATTAGATAGATTAATATCTACAATCTGCCGTAAAGCAGTAAAAGATATATTGATTGATCATAAAGAAAAAATAGAAGTCACTGAAGATAACTTACTAAATTATCTTGGTAAAATAAGATTTTTCAATAATGAAGGAAGAAACGAAAATCAAATTGGTGTGGTTACAGGTTTAGCATATACTCAATTTGGTGGTGATACATTAGATATTGAAGTAATGACATATCCTGGTAAAGGAGGTTTAATATTAACCGGAAAATTAGGTGATGTTATGAAAGAATCTGCCCAAGCTGGCTTATCTTATGTTAAATCACATGCCAAAGATTTAGGAATAGAAGTTGACTTTGCTAATATAGATATCCATATTCATGTTCCTGAAGGTGCAGTCCCAAAGGATGGTCCATCAGCTGGCGTAACATTAATTACAGCCTTAGTAAGTGCTTTAGCTAATAAGCCTGTACCAGCTAACATAGGTATGACCGGAGAAATTACTTTACGCGGTAGTGTACTTCCAATTGGTGGTTTACGCGAAAAGAGTATTGCTGCTGTAAGAACAGGACTTAAAACAATCTTTATTCCAGAAGAAAATGAACGCGATTTAGATGAAGTACCTGATGAAGTTAAAGAAAAACTTCAAATTATTCCTGTAAAAAGTGTAAGTGAATTATTAAGTAAAATATTTTAATAAAAGAGCTTTAGGACAACCTAAAGCTCTTTTTAACTTAATATGAAGTTTAAATCTTCTTTTGATAAATTAATTATTTTATTATCATCATTATTTATTACTTTATCAATTAAATCTTTTTTAAGATTTTGTAATTCAATAATACGTTGTTCAATAGTGTTTTCACAAATTAATTTAATTACTTCAACATTATTAATCTGTCCAATACGATGAGCACGGTCACTAGCTTGATTTTCAGCTGCTACATTCCACCACGGATCAACATGAATTACAGTATCTGCCCCGGTCAAATTAAGTCCAACTCCTCCAGCTTTTAAACTGATTAAAAACACCTTAATTTTTCGGTTTGCATTAAAATCATTAACTAATTTGATTCGTTCTTTAGCACTAGTTTTACCAGTGATAACATAATAATTAATATTGTTTTTTGAAAGTTCATCTTCAATAAGATTTAAAGCTTCAACAAAGGCCGAAAAAATTAAAATTTTATGACCATCACTAACATATTTAGTAGTAATATTAACTAATTCTTTAATTTTAGAACTATTTGTTTTAAAATTACTATCTAATAGGTAAGGGCTAATACATATTTGTCTTAACCGCATTAAATATGGTAAAACATCAAATGACTTGGCTCCGTTAGCTAAAATATTTTTTGCTTGCATTACAAACGCATCATAATATTTTCTTTCACTAGAACTTAGCTCAACAGTTAATATAGTCTCATATTTAGGTGGTAAATCTTTTAAAACCTCTTTTTTAGTACGGCGTAAAATAAATGGGGTTACTTTTAATGCTAATTCTTTAATCTTTACATCATCGCTATATAAAGATTTAAACTGACTTAAAGGTGGTAAAAAATTAGGCATCAAAAAATCAAAAATCGACCACAAATCTAATAATTGATTTTCTATCGGCGTACCAGTTAAAGCTAAACGATTAATAGATTTAATTTCTTTAACCGCTTTAGCTTTTAAAGCTTGCATATTTTTAATAGCTTGAGCCTCATCTAATATTACATAAGCAAATTTTATTGCTTCATAGTAATTTATATCACGTAATAATGATTCATAAGAAGTCACATAAACTATCTTTTTATCAAGTTCAATCTTTTTAATCGCTTCTAATCTTTCTTTTTGTGCACCATAAATAGGATAAGCAACTAAAGTAGAAGTAAATTTATTAATTTCATTTAGCCAATTAAAAATAAGTGATTTAGGACAAATAATTAAAATAGGTGCTTCAATATCTAAATCAACTAATAAACTAATCACCTCTAAAGTCTTGCCAAGGCCCATATCATCAGCTAAAATACCACCTAAATGATATTTATTTAATACTTGTAACCATTTATAACCTTCAATTTGATAACTTCTTAATTCACCATTTAGTTTAGGTAAGTCAATGTTTAAATATTTAAAATTGGTAATATCATTTAACATATTGTTAACAAAATCATCAATATTAATATTATTATATAAACCTAAATTTTTAAGACTTTCATACAACGGAACTTGGCGATGTTCAAACCTGTCATTTTCAATTAAACCTAAATTATCAATAACTTCACCAAAATGTAAATCTTCATCTTTAAATGCTAAAATATGGTTATTTTTTAACAACACATATTTCCTATGACTACGCATCGCTTTAATTATATTTAATAATTCTTCATCAGTATATAAACTATCTTCTAAAAAACAATCTAATATTCCGGAATTATAATTCATTCTAATGCTTGGTAATTTAGCATAAGAAACAGTTTTATTCTGTAGCGAATCAGATAAATAAACATCAGCAATTGATTTAAGATATGTAAAATCAAGCATCAAAAAATTAATAATTAAATTTGAATCACTAATAACTTTATTCTTAAAACCTAATTTAGCAATATAATTTTCAAAATTATCAATTATATGTGAATAATCATGTTTTCTAATATCATTAATATTAGTATAACCATCTAATTCATATATAGTATTTAATATTATTTGATCATTTTCATAATCAAAATAAGCTTTTATATTAATTTCAGGTATTGATATAGCACTTTTTAATTTATCATCAATTTGAATTAATTTAGAATATCTAGCATATACATTATAAATTAAATTATCTTTAACAAGGCTAAAATCTAAATCATGATTTTCAATCACAAATTTATATAAAGCAAAATTACCATCATTTTTAACAAATTGAATGGTTTTTAACTCATTATTTAAAAAAACAATTAGATCATTTAATATTAAAAATTCAGTATTTAAACCACAATTTGTAATTTTTAAATGATAATGTTCATCTAAATAAATTTCAGGAACAAATTCTGAAGAACTAATGAAATAAGAAACATTATTATAACAAATATAATTATTCATAAGAATTTCTAAAATATAGGCTAAATCAGCATCATTTAATAATATCTGTCTTGTAGGATAAGTTACTAAATGATTTATATAGGTGATTAATTTATCATATGGTTTAGCTAAATTAGAAAGAAGATGATGAAAAGATAATTTTTTGCCATATTCATAAACCGACTTATTTTTAAAATTAGTTATTAGTTCATATAAATTTCTAACAACATACATTTTACTATTTTTATGACCAATACTAAGATTTAATGTATAACCAATAGCATTAGATATTATAGAAACATTAAAGCCCACCAAATTGTCTTCATTTAAACTAATATTTATATTATCTATCGTTTCTTTATTTAAGGTTTCTATAGCTCTATTTAATTTATCTATTAATTGCTTTTGCCTTATTTCAGCAATTCTTTGATCAGCCCTTGTAATTAACTCATCTAAATTAACAATTTCTTTTTTAGCTCGCTTATAAATATAGGTGATTATTTCTTCATCATCTAAATAATTAGAAATACAGTTAAAAATAATTAATGAATTATCAATTTTATTAATCCCCAGGTTAGCAATAACAGTATTACCAATATATAATTTAATTCCTGCTATAAGGTAAGAATATTTTTCATCTTCAGCATAAGAAAATTCTTCATATTTAATATCCATAAATTCATCAAGTGATTTTGATGGGACTTCAAATTCATTAAAATCAAAAGTGTCATAATCATATTTTTCCCACATATATTGATAGTTATAACGATAAGCCCTTAAACAAGCAATAAAAACATTATTATTGATATTTGATAAATCATAATAATTGATATAGGATTTATGGAGAGCATCATATAAATAACCAAGAAGTTCTTTAGGACATTCGTTATAAAATTGATTATAATTTTTTAGAACAAATCTTATAGTTTCAGGAGAATAATCAAGATATTTACAAGTGAATGAAAAAGGGAAAAATTGATAATAAGATTTATAATTTATATTTGTTAAATCTAATTTTTGATAATTCTCTTTATTATCTTCATAAGGAAATTTATTAACTAAATTTTCAAAAAAATGTCTAGTTAAATAAAAATCATTATTTCTAATAAAATCAATTATCACCTTAAAATCAGTAATTTTAGTAAATAAATCTTTTAATAAATCTATATTTAAATCTATAGTAAAATGGTTATCTTCATCGAAAAGTAAAAATAAGCAAGTTTCAAAGTCTTTATTTTGATAATAAAAATAATAATAAGCTCCAAAAGTATTCATAATGTAAGAATTATTTTTAATATTTTCATCAAAATTTGTTAAATATGTATTTTTAGCTTTTGTAAATGGTTGAAGAAAAACAAAAGAATTGTATGTCTCTCTAGCGTTAGTAGCAGTTAAGGCAAAAATTAAGGTAATTAAATAAGCATTATTTGCTTTTGTTACTAATGAATAGTAAAAATCAGGGTCATCAATTTTTGCAAAAGTTTCTATTATAGTATTTAATTTTCTAAGCGATAAAAAGTGTTCACAATAGTCCTCTAGAGTTCTTAATTGAATATCTAAGTCTATATTAATCAATTTGAAGTTAGAAATATTAGTAGCTTTTTTCATATCGATACTTAGAGAATCTAGTAAGAATTTTTCTAAGTCACTACTAATAGGATTAATAAATGAAAAAGTTTCCATATTATAGTTATAGGATTTGTTATTATACTTAAAACATAAAATATTTGGTAAAGAATTATTCATTTTAATACTGTAATTTAGTGAATCGATCTTAACTTTTCTACTTAAAATGAAATCAATAAAAGCAGCTGGAAAATAATGAATTGCCGCACTATCAGCTTGAATGTTTTTTTCAAAACCACAGTTAAATTTAACTGTTAAGACAAAATTAATTTGTTGTTTTATATAACCTATTCCATATATATTACTTAAAACTATTTCTGTTTTCATTATAATCACCATTAATATTCTATCAATATTTAAGACACAAATAAATATTTATTTAATAAAAAAGAAATTTGTGGTAATATTAGGAAAAGGAGAATTGGTGATTGATATGTATGATATTAGACTTGTTACTTTAATGAAATTAGTTAATATTAAAAATTATACTAAAACAGCAAAAGAATTAAATTTTACTCAACCTACAGTTACACAACATATAAAATCATTAGAAAAAGAATATAATATTAAAATTTTTACTAAAGATTTGAATTTGACAAATGCTGGAAAAATGCTTTATGAATATGCAAAACAAGTTAATTATAATCATAATTTATTTTTGACTAATATTAATAATTTAATCCAATTTGAAGAAAAAATAAATTTAGGTATGATAGATAGTATATATTATAATCTCTCTAAAACAGCATTTTTTAGTGATTTGATGAAATATAGTAAGAATCAAATTGCCGTTATTGTTATGAGCAATGATGAATTAAACAAAGCATTACTATCAGCTAAAATTGATTTTGGTTTTACAAATATTAAAAGCGATAATCCTAATATAGTAATTGATGAGATTATGCAAGATGAAATAATATTAGCTGTTCGAAAAGAACATAATCTTTTAAAAAAAGAAATAAGTTATAAGAAATATTATTTAACAACTTTAGCTAATAACGATCCTTACCATCAATCATTAGAAAAATATTTAAATGATAATAATTTAGATAAAAACAATTTTAAAAATGTTATTGAAACAAATAATCTAGATTTAAGTTTAAAGCTTGTTTTAAAGAATAACGCTATTGGAACTTTTTACAAGAGTAATATAGTAAAAGAATTTAAAAGTCATGAACTTGTTATATATAAGGAAACTAATATTGACACTCCCATTTATTTAATAAGAAACAATATAAATTATGATAATAATAAATTACAATTACTTAATTTAATTTTGGAAAAAATAAAGGAATAATATGGAAATTTTATATGAAGATAATCACTTATTAGTAGTCTATAAGCCAAGAGGAATTTTAGCTCAAAAAGATATAACAAATAAAATGGATATTTTGACTCTAGCAAAAGACTACCTTAAAGTTAAGTATAACAAACCTGGTAATGTCTATGTGGGTTTAATACATAGATTAGATATAAATACTGAAGGAATCATGGTTTTAGCTAAAACTAGTAAAGCGGCTAGTCGATTAAGCAGCGATATGCAAAATAATAATTTTAATAAAGAATATTTAGCTATAGTTGAAGGAAAAGTTTATAGTGGAAGATTAATAAATAAATTAGCTAAAAATAATGGACTTAGAAAAGCTTATTTATCACCTAATGGGAAAATAGCTATTTTAGATTATGAATGTCTGAAATATAATCTAGAATTAGACTACAGCATCGTTAGAATAAAGTTAGAAACAGGTAGATTTCATCAAATTAGAGCTCAGTTTTCTTTAATTGGTCATCCATTATATGGTGATGTTAAATATGGCAGTAAAAGAAACACAAGTTTTCCTAATTTACAAGCTTATAAACTGTCTTTTATACACCCTATAAGTAAAGAAGAAATGTGTTTTACTAAAATTGATAATAATAATTTATTTAAAGGAATTGATTCATAATGAAGATAGAATTAAATATTAATAGTGCTGAGGCTTTAAGAAACTTTTGTGGTCCTAACAATAACAATATTAAAACTATTGAAGGAATTTATAATATCAAGCTAAATGTAGTAAATGACTATGTTTTCACTAATAGTGATGATATAAATATAATATCTAAGTTAAATATACTTAGTCATAAGTTGTTAGAAGTGATCGATCTAGGTGCTAAAATTGGACCTCGTGATATTGTTTATTTAGCTAACTTAATTGAAGATAAAGAAGAAAATAATTTTATTAAATTATATCAAAACAAAAAGCCGGTTGTTTATACATATAATAATAAACCTATTTATCCTAAAACGATTAAGCAAATTGAATATGTTTCCTTATTAAATATTAAGGACATAGTTTTTGCGTTAGGTGCTGCTGGTACAGGTAAGACTTATCTAGGTATAGCACTTGCGGTTAATGCTTTAAAAAAAGGCCTAATTAACAAGATAATCTTAACTAGACCTGCTGTTGAGGCTGGTGAATCATTAGGTTTTTTACCAGGTGATTTGAAAGAAAAAGTAGATCCTTACTTAAGGCCTCTTTATGATGCTTTATACGATATATTAGGTAATGAACAAACCGAAGCCTTAATTAGTAAAAATATAATTGAAATAGCTCCTCTAGCATATATGCGAGGTAGAACTTTAGAGAATGCATATATAATTTTAGATGAAGCTCAAAATGCTACAACATTACAAATTAAAATGTTTTTAACTAGACTAGGTTTTAGTTCAAAAATGATTTTAACTGGTGATCCATCACAAGTGGATTTAAAAGATATTAAAAGTTCTGGTTTAGCATATTCAGCTAAGTTATTAGCTTCAATTCCTGAAGTTGGGGTTATTACGTTTAATAGTAAGGATGTTGTTAGACATCCGCTAGTTAGTAAAATTATTGAATATTATGCTAATGGAATGTAAAACAACTTGTTATATCAATTGAAAATATGCTATAATTAACCTTGGTAAAAAAATAAGATGAAAGAATAGGAGAACGTTAATGAGTGAAGTAAAACGTTTTGAAATGGAGTGGGCGGGACGTCCACTTATAGTTGAAATCGGTGAAGTTGCTAAACAAGCTGATGGGGCTTGCCTAGTTACTTATGGTGGAAGTACCGTTTTATCTTGTGTTTGTTATTCTGATGAAGTTTCATCACAAGATTTTTTTCCACTAATGGTATTATATCAAGAAAAATTATATGCTGCAGGTAAGATTCCTGGTGGCTTTTTAAGAAGAGAAGGTCGTCCTAGTGAACATGAAACCTTAGTTTCACGTTTAATTGATAGACCAATTAGACCTTTATTTGCCGAAGGATTTAGAAATGAAGTCCAAGTAGTAAATACTGTTTTATCTAGTGATCCAGATTGTTCACCAGCTATGGCAGCTATGCTTGGTTCATCTATAGCTTTGATGATTTCTAGTATTCCTTTTGAAGGACCTATCGCCGGTGTTGTTGTAGGTATGCTTGATAATAAATTTATTATTAATCCTACCCCAGCTGAATTAGAAAATAGTGATTTAAATTTAACTGTTGCTGGTACACATGAGGCTATAAATATGGTTGAAGCTGGTGCTCGCTTTGTTAGTGAAGATGTTATGTGGGAAGCTTTAAAATATGGTCATAGTGAAATTCAAAAATTATGTGATTTTCAGCAACAAATTATTAAAGAGTGTGCTAAAGAAAAACTTGTTGTCGATTTATTTGTTTTAAATCCAGAAATAGATAAGGAAGTTAGAACTTATGCTGAAGAAAATATGAAAAAAGCTATTCGTATTGAAGATAAGTTAGAACGTTATAAAGCTATTGATGAAGTAGAAGAAGATGCGGTTGAACATTTCGATAAAAAAGTCTTCATTACCGAAGTTGGGGGAATAAAAGTAATTGATACTGAAGCTAAAGCCCTATATTTAAAACATGTAAAAAAGAGCTTAGAAAACATTTTACATGAAGAAGTAAGACATATGATAGCGGTAGAAAAAATTCGTCCAGATGGACGTAAATTAGATGAAATTAGACCTTTATCTAGTCGAATTGATGTTTTACCACGTACCCATGGTAGTGCCTTATTTACACGTGGTCAAACTCAAAGTTTAGGTACTGTAACCTTAGGCGCATTATCTGATAATCAAATTATTGATGGCTTAGGTCTAGAAGATACAAAACGCTTTATGTTACATTATAATTTCCCACAATTTTCAGTTGGGGAAACAGGCAGATATGGTTCACCTGGTCGAAGAGAAATAGGTCATGGTGCCCTTGGTGAAAGAGCATTATCATATGTAATTCCTTCTGAAGATGAATTCCCTTATACTATAAGAGTTGTTTCAGAAATTCTTGAATCTAATGGTTCTTCAAGTCAAGCTACTATATGTTCAGGTACCTTAGCTTTAATGGCAGCTGGTGTGCCTATTAAGGCTCCGGTAGCTGGTATTGCTATGGGACTTATTATGCAAGATGAAAAGAATTATACAATTTTAACTGATATCCAAGGTATGGAAGATCATTTAGGCGATATGGATTTTAAAGTTGCAGGCACAAGAGATGGTATTACTGCTTTACAAATGGATATTAAGATTAAAGGTATTACGTATCAAATTTTAAAAGAAGCTCTAGCTCAAGCAAAAAAAGGTCGTTTAGAAATCTTAGATCATATGGCTACAACAATCGCTCAACCTAGAGATGAATTATCACAATATGCTCCTAAAGTAGTAACCGCAAAAATTAATCCTGATAAAATTAAGGATGTTATTGGTAGTGGTGGTAAGGTTATTAATCAAATTATTGAAAAATTTGACAATGTTAAAATCGACATCGAACAAGATGGTAGAGTCTATGTTATGCATTCAAATATGCAAACAGCTAAAAACTGTCTTATGTATATACTAGATCTAGTCCGTGAAGCTGAAGTTAACAAGGTATATGAAGGCAAAGTAGTAAGAATTGAAAAATATGGTGTCTTTGTTGAACTTTGGCCAGGTTGTGAAGGCTTATGTCATATCTCACGTTTAGCTAAAGAGAGAGTAGCTAAATGTGAAGATGTTGTATCTTTAGGTGACACAATTTTAGTTAAATGCATCGGAATAAATGAAAAAGGTCAAGTTGATTTATCACGTAAGGATGCATTGAGTGTATAAATATGACCGATTTCATTAATACTTTAAAAAGCTTTTTTGGTGATACCCTGTTTATTATTTTAAACGGGGTTATTACCTTAGTTATAGGTTTTTTTGTTGTTAAATTAATAAGGTATATCTTAAAAAAGATTTTAAACAGATTACCTATTAACACCACTATTGCAACATTTTTAACTAGTATATTATCAGCAATATTATATTTGTTATATATATTAATTGTTTTAAGTTCATTTAATATACCTACAGATGGAATTGTAGCTTTAGTAGGAAGTGTTGGGGTTGCAATTGGTTTAGCCTTAAAAGATTCTCTATCAAATATAGCTAATGGAATTATGCTAGTTACAATGAAACCTTTTAATGTTGGTGATTTTGTCGAAGTTAATGGTACAAGCGGTACTGTAGTAGCCATACATATGATTTCTACAGTTTTACAAACTACCGATAATAAACTGATAACAATACCTAATAATGAGGTTTTATCAAACAACATCATCAATTATAATGCAATGACTACTAGGCGCTTAGATATAGTTGTTAGTGTTGCATATAATTCTGATATCGAACTAGTTAAAAACACAGTTAAAGAGATTATAGCTAAAGATGACCGTATCTTTAAAGATCCTGAACCAGTGTTTGAATTAGATAAATTGAATGATTCATCACTTGATTTCACTCTAAGAGTATGGCTTAAAGCTAGTGATTATCATCCGGTTCGCTTTAGTTTAAATGAAACTATTATCAAGACATTTAATGAGAAAAATATTGAAATCCCATATAATCAATTAGATATAAGAGTAAGAAAGGATTAGCATGAAAAAGTTAATTCTTGTATTAAGTATATTTTTAATATCAATTATAGCCATACCAACAAAAGCATTTGAACTTGATTTAAACCAAGAAACAACTATCAATATTCTAGCTGATACCAAAGAATTCAGTTATGTTATCAATTCAACTGATATAATATATGATGAAAATAAACTATATCGAACAGAACATGACACATTTATTGTTATAGATCCTACTACAACTAGAATAATAGTTAATCCTGATGCTAATTATTATATCATTAATTTAAATTTCGTAACTCCAAATGCTAGCGATTTAAGTTTAAAAAAATTTGATAATAAATACTATGTTTATTACAATGAACAAATATTATATGGTGATTTTAATTTTATAGTTGATGGTCAAGATATTAAAGGTTTATATGCGATTGGTGAAAAAATAACCCTAAATTATCAAGATACTACCATATCTAATATACAACCCAAAAAATATAATGAGATTACCGAAATTGTTATATTCATTCTGGGCGTTTCATTAATTTTTGTAATATTAGGATATCTAATATACCTATTCATGCCTAAAAATTACTATAAGAGGATGAATAAAACAGCTAAAAAAATAATTAATCTTAATACTAAAAATAAAGTGGCTCAAAACATATTAAAAATTCGATTTAAGTTGACTGATTTAAATATTCAATTTAGAGCTATATCTAGTACAGACCCAATTCATACGAAACTTAAAAAAATAATTAATGAAATGAATTTAGTTATGGAAAACATCATAAAAGTTAATGGTATAACTAATGATATATCAAATGATAGTTTGTTACTATTTTATAAAAATAAAGCTCAACAATTAATTAATATTTTAGATAATGGCAATTATAAATTTAAGGATCTTAAAGCAAACAATAAACCGAATAAAAAAATATTTGTCAATAAACTTCCAAACAAAGAAGAACAAGATGCAATTCATTATCTTGAAGGAGTAAATATAATTAATAATAAAGTTGAAAAAAAATAACATTATGATAAAATATTTAGGCAATATGGTA
This sequence comes from uncultured bacterium, assembly GCA_949293265.1. Classification (GTDB taxonomy): domain Bacteria; phylum Bacillota_I; class Bacilli_A; order Acholeplasmatales; family Anaeroplasmataceae; genus CALUXS01. The sequence goes on along the minus strand of CASFCK010000001.1, from coordinate 80,978 downwards.
ATCGAGCAGAAATGTTAGGAAAGTCCATGCTAGCACAATCTGAGATGATTGTAGTGTTTGTGCTTAAGGAAAAAATAACTTAAGGTACCTTTAGGTAACGGCGGATGAAATCTAAGTCTATGATATGATGTAGTCTATAACGTGCCACAGAAACGAGTTATAGGGAAACCTATAAATGAAACGCGGTAAACCCCTCAAGCTAGAAATCCAAATTATGGTAGGAGAGCTTAAACTGACGAAATGAAGTTAAGTTTAGGTCACGTATGTGAAGATAGATGATTACCCTCGACAAAACATGGCTTATATATTGCAGGAGACCTTCGGGTCTCTTTTTTTATTTTATTATTTGTAAGCGTTTTTTTGTAAAAAAAAAACAAAGTGATATAATTTAGGTGAAGTAAAACATTTAAATTATGCTGTATCCATAAAAAAATATAAAAATGGGGGAATGGTAAATATGATACAGATATTTAACCATATAATTAAACGTGAAAAAAATCTATTTAGCATTAATTTCATTATTATTAGTGCTATTTGTAGTTGGTTGCAACGCTGAAAAAACATATAAAGATGGTGATCAAATAATAATCGACGGATTAATATATGAGTATAATACACCAAAACTTAATGAAGAAAATAATCTTTTAGATGCACCATATTTTAATTATGAAACTGCAACTATCACAGACCCTGAAAGACCAATATATCATTCAGCCTATCCGATTGATATGTTACACCCTGAAGATTTTCCAATTACTGAATCTGACTTATATGAAGATAATTGGTCTAACTTAAGTTATCAAAGTTTATCATATACTACTAATAGAGGAGTCCTTCTTGATGACACGTACTCTACTCAACCAAAAATATTTAACCCTGTTACATGTGGTGAAAACGATGTTATGTTTGCCTTAAATAACGTTGATCGAAATTATGTATGGAAAAATCCATGTTTTTGGGTAGTAGGTTCAACTGATGATCTTAAGTCTACAAAAGAAGATGAATATGTTATGACTTCTATAAAAATACCTAGTATGATTAATGGTGTTGTTGTTGCAGGTATTGGCTATGGTGCTTTAAATGATGTAGTAATTATGGACTTAAGTATTGAAGGATTATCAAGTATGGATTTGGGTAATGTATCAGTAATTAAATAATATACGCAAATTCCTTTCTATATTATGCCTTATGGAATTAATAATTCTATTATTGGTCATATATATAGTGATAGAGCTTCCTTTATATATTCTCTAGGTTTAAATAATATTAAAATACATAATTTAAAATTTAATCGGACTACGTATGTTTATGTTTCATCTTTTTATAAAGTTACAAAATTATGGGAAGATTATTTTAAAGTTCATGACGGTGGTGCACAAGACATATTTAAAACATTTAGTTTTGAATACTTATCTTTCCCAAGTTCAGTATATAATGATGCTCTATTAATTAATGGTGTATTTGTAGATTGTGAATTTAGTGCTTATGATAACGGCTATAAGACTCTATTTAATACAGCTTTGTTCTATGGCTCATATAGATATCTTTCAAATGGTGAATATATATTGCATGATACTTTAATTTCTAATTATCAAGAAAATTCAAAATTTAATGATCAAAGTGATATACAAGAATTAACTTTGCGGTATCACCTTTTGAAATCATTATATACAAAAAATAAAGAAATTAGTTCTTATTTAACTGATGAAAAAATAGTATTAGGTCTTAAAAAAATATATCTAATGGGTAAAATATCAACAAATGTTTTTGATAATGCTGATTTTTATTTAGATGAAAACAATACATTATATTTTTTAAGCAGTCAAGCAATAGATAAATCTCAAGTTTATATTAAAATATTTACGGTTCCATCTAATTGCGAATTAATCGAAATTGAAAAACAATTTGAAAATTACAATATATTATATTAATATTTAAAAATATATTGCAATTAAATTAAAAAAATGTATAATCTAGACATACCAAAAAAGAAATAGTAATTTAGATTAAGATTTAAGCGAGTTGTCAGTTGGTGCAAGGACAATATTTAAGATCTCTATGAACGCGTCTTTTAATTAATGCTAGGAATTAAGTATTAGCATTAGGGTTTCGCCCTTTACAGCGGTAGAGTATGATTGTACTTGAAGTGTATATCTTTCTAAGATATAAATTAAGGTGGCACCGCGGAAAATTTCGTCCTTAAATGATACTTATCATTTAAGGCTTTTTTTGTGTTAGAGGAGGAAAATATGGATAAATTACTTAAAAAAGAAAATGAATTATTGAATGAATTTAATGAATATGTCAAAGATATTTATAACCATCCGGAAATTGGTAATCAAGAATTTAGAACTTCTAAATTATTGGCTAATATTTTAATAAAATATGGCTTTAAAACTAAAGTACCAAATTTATTAAAAACAGATTTTTTAGGAGTTTATAATGCTAAAAAATCAGGACCTAAAATTGCTTATTTATGTGAATATGATGCATTGCCGGAAATTGGACATGGATGTGGTCATAATTTAATTGGGGTAATTTCAATATTAGCAGCCATTATGTTAAAAGAAGTTATTGAAGATATTGGTGGTTCTATTTATGTATTTGGTTGCCCAGCAGAAGAAAATTATGGTGGTAAAGTAGAATTAAGCAAACTTGGTGCCTTTGATGATGTTGATGTGGCATTAATGTTACATCCAAGTTCTAAATATAGTGTTGGTGGTAAAACTTTAGCAATTATTCCAATTCGCTATACATTTCATGGGAAAAGTGCCCATGGATGTAGCCCAGAAGATGGTAAAAACGCCCTTGATGGTGCTATAAATACATATGTTGGAATAAATATGTTAAGACAGTACTTAAAACCAGGTTGTTATATTCACGGAGTTATAAGTAATGGTGGTAAAGCCGCTAATGTAATTCCTGATCTTGCTAGTATAGATTATTATTTTAGAGCTCCAAGTATAAAATATGCGGACTACATTAGATGTCGTGCAACAAAAATAGCTAAGGGAGCAGCCCAAATGTCCGACTTAAAAGTAGAAGAAACTATTTATGAATCTATATATGAAGATAAAAAAATAAATTATACCTTAGCAAAAGAGTTAAAGAAAATTTATTATGAAATGGGTATTATAGCTGAAGATGTAAATGAGACACCTTCTGGTTCAAGTGATATAGGTGCTGTATCATATAAAGTTCCTACTATAGAAGGAACTATTAAAATTTGTGATGATAATATTTGTGCACATAGTAAAGAATTTGCAAGTGCTACTATATCTAAACAAGGTCAAGAAGCTTTAAAATTAGGAGCACTAGCCCTAGCTAAATTAGGATATAATTTGATTTGTGATAAAGAATTATTAAGTGAGGTAAAAAATGAATTTAAAGAAAGTAATTAATTTACTAGTTTTAGGCTTTTTATTAACATTTATAGTAACTAGTTGTAAAAATAGCCCAAATTATTCTAGCAATTATCTTGATTGGGAAAATATGAACTTTGAACAAAAAGTTACCGTCCCAAATGAAATTTTATTAGAAGATAATAAATTGATCGTCGCAACTTCACCTGATTTTTCTCCATATGAATTTAAAGATATAAATCAAAGTGGAAATAAACAATTTCAAGGTGCAGATATTATCTTAGCTAAATTTTTAGCTGATACTATGGGTTTAGAATTAGAAATTACGGAAGCAAGTTTTGATGGATTAGTAATAGAATTAAATGTAGATAAAGCTGATTTAGTTTTAGCTGGTTTAACATATTCTGAATCACGGGCTAAAAATTTTAGTTTTACTGAAGTTTATTATGAAGAAGCTGAAGAAAATAGTCAGGTTTTAGTGGTTCTAAAAGATAATTTAGCTAAATTTAACAATTATGAAGAACTAAATAAGGAAAGTACTACTATAGCTGCCCAAGCTGGGTCAATTCAAGAAGAATTACGTAATAAACAATTACCAAACGCTAAAAAATGGACAATTCAAAAAATAAATGATGGTGTTATGCAACTATTAAAAGGCTCAGTTGATGCGATAGCTTTATCAAAAACTAATGCTGATTTAGTTGTTGATAATAATCCGTCATTAGCAATAGTAACTGGTTTTTACTTTGCTGCTGTTGAATATCAAGGCAATAGAGGGTTATTAAAAAAAGATAACTCACTAGTAAAATATATTAATGAGGCTTTAACTTATCTTGATAATGAAACTTATGCAAATTGGCTAAATATATCACGTAATTATGCTATTGAGATTGGACTTGGTGAAGCAAATGAAAGCAATTTTTTTGTTAAATTTACAATGGTTTTAAGTGATTATAGTCTAGAATTCCTTAAAGGTACCGGAATTACGCTTTTACTATCAGCTGTAACCGTAATATTTGGTACTATTATTGCAGTTATTTTACAATTAATTAGAAAATCACGGTTTTTACTTTTAAGATCAATTGGAAATATTTACGTTGAATTTGTTAGAGGTATTCCATTACTATTATTATTATGGCTGTTATATATGTTAGCACCATCAACATGGCCACCAATACTTAGTGTTGGTATAGCTTTATTTTTAAATAGTGGTGCTTATGTAGCCGAGATTATTAGAGCTGGTATTTTAGGGGTTGATAAGGGTCAATATGAGGCGGCTAGAGCTTTAGGATTATCAAGGTTTAAAACATTTAAAAAAATTATTTTCCCTCAAGCAACTAAAAAAATATTGCCTGCATTAGGTAATGAATTCGTGGCATTAATTAAAGAAACTAGTTTAGCATCAGTATTTTTCATAGGCGATTTGATGACTGTTAAAAATAACATAACGTCGATAACTTATCTTTCGATTGAGCCATTTATTATAGTAGGTGTAATATATTTTATTTTAACATTTGGTACTACTAAAATGATAAAATATTTCGAATTAAAAATGGAGGCTTAGTTATGACTTGTTTACTAGAAGTTAAAAATATAACAAAAAACTTTAAAAATGTTCAAGTTTTAAAAGGTGTTAATTTACAAATTCATAAAGGTGAAGTCATTTCAATAATTGGACCATCAGGAAGTGGCAAGTCAACATTTTTAAGGTGTTTAAATTTGTTAGAAATACCTCAAAGTGGATCAATAAAATTTAATGATGAAATAATATTTAACTTAGATAATAATTCAAATGAAGTAGAAAATATTTTAAATGAGATTAAGAATGAAAATGATAAAGCTAAATTAAAAAAATTAAATAAAATTCTAAATAAGGCTATGAAAAAAGAAGAAAAAATAGCTCTTAGAAAAAGCATTGAATTAGAAAAAAGCATAAATGCTTATCGTGAAAAAGTCGGAATGGTGTTTCAACATTTCAATATATTTAAAAATTTAAGTGTTATGGAAAACATAACTTTAGCTCCAACTATGCTTAATAAATTAACTGAAGAAGAGGCAAAAAAACAAGCATATGAATTATTAAAAAGAGTAAATTTATTAGATAAGGCCAATGTTCCGGTAAAAGGTTTATCAGGAGGTCAACAACAACGTTTAGCCATAATCAGGACACTTGCAATGAATCCAAATATTATTTTATTCGATGAACCTACTAGTGCTTTAGATCCTGAAATGGTAAAAGAAGTATTAAATGTAATAAAAGAATTAGCTAATAGTGGAATGACTTTAGTAATAGTAACTCATGAAATGGGCTTTGCTAGAGAAGTCAGCGATCGAGTAATATTTATGGATAATGGTATCATCGAGGAAATGGGTACACCAACAGATATTTTTAATTACCCTAAAAGTAAGAGATTACAAGATTTTCTAAACGCTGTATTATAAGTACGGTTAAAGCCCTTTCAGTCAAGCTTTAAATGTGCTATAATAACTTTAGAAAAGAGGTAAAGTATGAAACTATTAGAAAAAATTAATGTCGGACATACTACGCTCAAAAACCGTATTATGTTCCCCCCACTTACTACCGGTTATGAAGAACGTGATGGTTCAATCGGTAAACAAAGTCTAAATTTTTATAGGCGTTTAGCTGAAGGAGGAGTCGGATATATTGTGATTGGTGATGTGGTTCCTGTACCTACAATTTCACCTACTCCAAAATTATATCTTGATAGTCAGATACCAACTTTTAAAGCCTTAGTAGATGCCTGTCACCAATATGATGCTAAAGTTGGTCTACAAATTTTCCATCCTGAATATGACTCAGAGGCTATTGTACAAATGATGGCTGAAAAAAAGCCAACAAATGAAATTTATGCCAAACTTCATTATGATATGACGCATTTTATAAATGAGGTTACTGAAGAAAAACTAAATTCAATTTTAAACAAAATAACAGCCTGTGTTAAAAGAGCTATTAGTGCCGGAGTTGATATAATTGAAGTTCATGGTGATCGTTTAGTTGGTTCACTTTGCTCAAAAATTATTAATCATAGAACAGATAGCTTTGGCGGCAGTTTTGCTAATCGAACTAAATTTGCCTTAGCTGTTGTAAAAGCAATTCGTGATGCTTCAGACACTATTACAATTGATTATAAGTTACCAATTATAACAAAGCAAGCTGATGGAACTTTACTTGGTAAAGGCGGTCTAGAATTAGATGAGGCAATTGAACTAGCTAAATTATTAGAAAAAGCTGGAGTTCATACGATTCATGTTGCACAAGCTAATCATACAGGTAATATGAATGATACAATTCCTGCCATGGGAACTAGAGCCTATGCTTTTATGTTAGAAGAATGTAAAGCAATTCGTAAAGCAGTATCTATACCACTTTCAATCGTTGGTAGAATTGTTGATGTAAATATGGCAGAAAAACTAATCAATGATGGTGTTTGTGATATAGTAGGTTTTGGTCGTGGTTTATTATGTGATCCAGATATTGTTAATAAACTTGCAGCTAATAAGGCTGATGAAATTAGACAATGTATGATGTGTAATAAAGGCTGTACAGATGCGATTATGGCGCGCAAATTTATTTCTTGCGTACTAAACCCAGAAAACGGTTATGAATATACTCGTCTAATTACTAAACCAACTAAGAAACATAATGTTGCTATAGTTGGAGGTGGTATTGCTGGCCTTGAAGCAGCAAGAGTTGCCGGTTTAAAAGGCCATGATGTTACAGTATATGAAAAAACAAGTAGATTATACGGACAATTAAATATTGCCTCTATTCCACCACGTAAAGATGAGATGAATAGAGCTTGTCACTATTATGAAAGAGTTTTAAGTAAATTAAATAATGTTAAAATTTTATTAAATACACCATTTACAAAAGATATGGCTAAACCTTATGATGACATTATTGTTGCTGTTGGAGCAACTAATGCTCATCCAAATATTAAAGGCATTAATTATGCCGTTGATGCTTGGGATATATTAGATAATAAAGTTGAGCCAATGGGGGAAATCGTTTTGTGTGGTGGCGGTTTAGTCGGTGTTGAAACTACTGAATACTTAATAAACAAAGGTTATAAAGTAACAATTGTAGAGATGATCGACAAAATTGCTAAAGAAGAAAGTAGTACTATTTTACCAACTATATTAAGTGAATTTAAAGAAAAAGCTGTCAAAGTGTTAACTTTACATAAAATTAAAGAAATAACTAATAAGAGTGTTATTTGTGACGTTTTAGATAAAGAAGGAAATATAACTAATAGCGTAGAAATCAAATGCGATATGGTTGTTAATGCATTGGCTAGTCATAAAGAAACACTAGATTTAGAAGGAATAAATAAAAACATCATTATCATTGGTGATGCCTTAGAAAATGCTCCATGTTCAGTAGATAATGCTACTAAGACTGCTTATGATGCAGCTAATAGTTTAAATTAATATTTGAAACGATAAATTATTAAATTACGCCTTAAATTACAAGATTATTTAAGGCGTTTTTTTATTGAATTGGCAGTATATTATTGATATAATACAAAGAGTAGAAAGAGTGGTGATAAAGTTGGAATTTTCAAAAAATGATTTATTATTAAGACAAAAAAGAATACGTAATTTTTGCATAATTGCCCATATAGATCATGGTAAATCAACTTTAGCAGACCGAATACTTGAAATATGCGATAGCGTTGAAGAAAGAGAGATGCAAGAACAAATTCTTGATTCAATGGATTTAGAACGCGAGAGAGGAATAACAATCAAACTTAATGCTGTGGCCTTAAAATATAAAGCTGATGACGGACAAATTTATGAATTTAATTTGATTGACACTCCCGGACATGTCGACTTCACTTATGAAGTTTCACGTTCTTTAGCTGCCTGTGAAGGAGCTATATTAGTCGTTGATGCTACTCAAGGTGTTGAAGCTCAGACAATCGCAAACGTTTATTTAGCACTAGATAATAATTTAGAAATATTACCTTTAATAAATAAAATAGATTTACCTTCAGCTGACATTGAAATGGCTAAAAATGAAATTGAAAATGTCATAGGTTTACCATGTGATAATGTAGTAGCATGTTCCGCTAAAACCGGTATAGGAGTTAAAGATATTTTAGAAGAAGTCGTTAAATATATAGCCCCACCTACTGGTAATATTTTTGGACCAACTAAAGCCTTAATATTCGATAGCGCTTATGATCCTTATCGTGGTGTTATAGTTTTAATTTGTGTCAAAGAAGGTATGATTAAAATAGGTGATACAATTAAATTTATGGCTACTGGGGCAACTTATCAAGTAGTTGAAATTGGAGTAAGAACACCAAAGGAAATTAAACGTGAATATTTAATGGCCGGAGATGTAGGATATTTAACTGCAAGTATAAAAGATATTAATGATGTGCATGTTGGTGATACAATAACTACATTAAGCAGTCTGGCTAGTACTCCTCTACCTGGCTATAAGAAAATGAATCCAATGGTATATTGTGGTCTTTATCCAATCGATTCTAAACAGTATGAAGATCTAAAAGAGGCTCTAGAAAAATTAAAGTTATCAGATTCTAGTTTAATTTATGAACCTGAAACCTCACAAGCTTTAGGTTTTGGCTTTAGAACAGGATTTTTAGGACTGTTGCATATGGATATAGTTCAAGAAAGAATAGCTCGAGAATTTAAGATTGAATTAATTGCAACAGCTCCAAGTGTATCTTATCATGTCTATTTAACAAATGGTGAAATGATCATTATCGATAATCCAGCCGATCTTCCTGATGTTGGTTTAATTAGTCGAATAGAAGAACCATTTGTTAAAGCTACAATTATGACTCCTAGTGAATATGTAGGCGCAATAATGGATTTATGTCAGAAAAAAAGAGGCACATTTATTGATATGCAATATATAGAAGAAACTAGAGTTATGATTCATTATTCTATTCCTTTGCTAGAAATTGTTTATGATTTCTTTGATAAACTTAAAAGTTATACTAAGGGTTATGCTAGCCTTGATTATGAAATTGCCGATTATGAACCATCTAAATTAGTCCGAATGGATATTATGCTGAATGGTGATGTTATAGATGCATTATCAACAATTGTTCATAAAGATTTTGCATATCAACGCGGTAGGGCCTTAGTTGAAAAATTAAAAGACATAATACCACGTCAATTGTTTGAAGTGCCAGTTCAAGCTGTCATAAACCATAAAGTTATTGCTCGTTCTGATATTAAAGCAATGCGTAAAGATGTATTAGCTAAATGTTATGGTGGCGATATATCACGAAAGAAAAAATTACTAGAAAAGCAAAAGGAAGGCAAGAAAAAAATGAAAGCTATCGGTTCTGTTGAAGTTCCTCAAGAGGCTTTTCTTGCTATATTAAAAACAGATGAATAGGAGAAATTAATATGTTATTAAAAGAATGTCAATATTGTTTGAAAAGAGAGGCTATTGAAGAATTTGGTCGTATAGCATTTGAAACTGAAACATCAATCATTATTGTTTTTAAAGATCAATCACATAAAGGTAGAATGGTAGTAGCCTATAAAAATGACCATGTTGATGATATTTGTGCACTAGATCCTGAAGAAAGAACAAAATTTATTAATGACGTTGTTGCCTGTGCAAATGCTATAAAAAAAGTATATCATCCTGATCGCGTTAATTACGGTGCATATGGTGATGGACTAGGTCATCTTCATTTCCATTTAGTACCTAAATATAAGGATGGCTTTGAATGGGGCGGAGTATTCCAAATGAATACTGGTAAACAAAATTATGCAACTGAAGAAGAAATTGAAGCAGTTGCTAAAGCCATTAAAGAAAACTTCAAATACGAATAAAAAAAACAGGTTACCCTGTTTTAGTTACTAATTCAAAAAGTATTTTCCCACCATATTCAATTGTTTCAAACGGAACAATAAATTTAGCATTATGTAAATCATAGAATTCAGCACCTATATTTTTAGCGCCTATCCACGTTAAACATATAGGTGCTATTTCATTATAATAGGCAAAGTCTTCGCCAATCATTTCAAAATTAGCAAGAGAAATACAATTTCCAGCTCCTAAAATATAGCTTGCAGCAGTAAACATTTTAGCTGCTAAATCTTTATCATTAAACAATGGTGGATAAGCATAATGGAAATCAAATTTATAATCTAATTTGTACAAATTGCAACATTTACTTATTATATTTTCCATTTCTGTAGCTAAATATTTTCGGTCCATTTCATTAAAACTTCTTGCTGTACCTTTTAAATAAGCTTTGTCTTTAATGATGTTCATAGAAACTCCACTATTAAAATAAGTGGTAGATAAGACTATATTTTTACTTTGTTTTATATCTTGATAAAACCTTTCAAATTGTAATACAATTTCTGCTCCACCTAAAATTGGATTCCTGCCATTTTCAGGTCGTGATGCATGACACCCTAAACCAGTTAATTCAAGTTCCCATAAATCTGGCGCAGCACAAGCTTCACCAATTTTAATACCTATTTTTCCAACTTCAAGTGTTGGAGAAACATGAAAAGCATAGAATTCATTAACTTTTTTTAAGATTGGAATATCTTTTAAATAATACGCCCCACCTGGTAAAGGCCCTTCTTCAGCTGGTTGAAATAAAATAACTAAGTTATATTTAAGTTTGTCTAAGTTATTAATAATTAACTTTGCTGCATATAATAAAATTGTCATATGAGCATCATGACCACATGCATGCATATATTCATTTTTACTTTTAAAAGGAACATTAGTTTCTTCTTTGACATTTAACGCGTCCATATCAGAACGAAAACACAATGTTTTTTCCTTGCCTAAATCTAAATAAGCATAAACCGCATTTTTATCTAAGGCATAATTTGGATTATATCCTAACTTAGCTAAAGTTTTATAAATAAATTTGGCTGTTTGATATGTATTAAAACCAAGTTCAGGATATCGATGTAAATAAGTTCGACAATTAATTATAAAATCATCCATTGCAATCACCTTATTTAATTATACAAAAATATGATAAAATTACAAGATTTTAAATTTTGTCTTGCATATAGAATATTTTTTTGTATAATATAAACAAACGAAGAAAAGAAGAGTAACTTAGCTAGTAATTTTTAGAGAATCTAGGGTTGGTGTAACTAGATAAGGAAAACTAAGTGAACATGGTCTTGGAGTTATGTAGCCAATATGTAGGTTATATGGGGATTCGCCTCTTATAGCGATAGAGTATGTTAGTACTTGAAAATAGGTCAATTTTTATTGATGAATTAAGGTTGGTATCACGAATTTTACAGTTTCGTCCTTTTTAGGGGTGGAACTGTTTTTTGTTTTAGGAGGTACAAAATGATTAGATTTATAAATGTAGTAAAAAAATATAGTGATCTAGTAGCTTTAAAAAATATTAATTTAGAAATTCTTGATGGCGAAATATTTGGACTTGTTGGTCCTAGTGGAGCTGGAAAATCAACGTTGTTACGAACAATTAATAAACTTGAAGAAGTGGATGATGGACAAATTTTAGTAGATGATATTAATGTTTGTAATTTAAATGGTAAGTATTTAGCAAATTATAGACAAAAAGTAGCAATGATTTTTCAACATTTTGCCTTATTAAATACTCAAAGTGTCTATAAAAATATTGCTTTACCGCTTGAAGCTAGACATTTTAAAAAGAAAGAAATAAAAGAAAAAGTTTTAAAACTAGCCGAAATCACGGGTATTAGTGATAAATTAAATTCATTGCCAATAACATTATCAGGTGGTCAATGTCAAAGAGTAGCAATTGCGCGAGCTTTAGCATTAAACCCTAAAATATTACTTTGTGATGAGGCAACGAGTGCGCTTGATCCTAATACAACTATCCAAATACTAGATATTTTAAAGAAAATAAATAAAGAGCTAAAAATAACAATCGTTATTGTTACTCATCAAATGGAAGTAGTTAAATATATTTGTGATAGAGTAGCAATTATAAACAAAGGAGAAATTTTAGAAATAGGAAAGACAGAAGATATATTCTTATATAAAAATAAAGCCTTACAAACTTTAATTGCTGAAAAACCAATCGTACCATTAAGTGGTAAAAACATTAAATTAATATTCCCTAAAAAATCAGCTAGTGAATCATTAATTACAAAAATGGCTCGTGATTTAAATATTGATTTCGATATAGTTTGGGGCAAACTTGAAAAGTTTGGTGATGATGTTCTTGGTAGTTTAGTTATTAATGTTAAAGACAAAGACTTTATTAACGTTTTAAACTATATTGATAAAACTGATGTGAAATATGAACTTATTGTAAAGGGGGAAAATAAAGATGACCTTTCTAGATAAATTAAAAGAATATGTATATAATGATCTACCTAAATATTTAGGTGAAACTATTGAAATGGTATTTATAACTGTTTTAATAGCCTTAGTCTTTGGTTTATTTTTAGGTTTAGTATTATTTTATACTAAACGTTCAAAAAGAAAAGGAATACAAATTTTATATAAGATTTTAGATATTTTGATTGGTATAGTTAGATCATTTCCATTTTATGTGTTAATGTTTTTCGTAATACCTTTTACAAGAATCATAATGAAAATATTTACTGGAGTTGGCCAAGCATTTTCAACTAGTGCCTTTATCGTTCCGTTAACTATTGCAGCAATACCTTTTTTTGCTAAACTTTTTGAAAATAGTTTACAAGAAACTAATAAAGATATTATAGAAGTAGGAGAAGCTCTAGGCTTAAGTAAAACTCAAATAACCACAAAAATCATTTTAAAGGAAGCTTTACCATCAATTATCTCAGGTACTACTTTAGCTATTATAACCCTAATTGGTTATAGTGCAATGGCCGGTGCAATAGGAGGCGGTGGGCTTGGCTTTTTTGCTTATGATAAAGGCTACATATCTTATGACTTCGAAATGATGCTATTTGCTGTAATTACGATAATAATATTGGTACTGTTTATTCAATTGTGTGGAAATATATTATATAAATTAGCTAAAAATGGTCATTTAAACTATTTAAAAATTGGTATTGGTTTAGGTGTTTTATTAATAACATTTATCAGTGTTAAAATTGCAGTTTATGCCACTAATAAGACCGATTTAGTGACTATTAAGGTTGGTACTATGAGTGAACCTGGTGAGCCAATTTTCAACCATATTAAAGATGAAATGAGAGAACTAGGTTATAATTTAAATATTGAAATTTATAGTGAATTTGATCCTTTAAATAACGCTCTTGTTGATGGCTCAATAGATGTTAATTTATTTCAACATGAACCATATTTAATAAGTTATAATGAAACTCATAATACTAATTTGTTTAATGCTTGTACAATGTACGATTGTGTTTATGGAGCATATTCATATAAAATAGATGAAATAACTGATTTAAAAGGAAGTACTAAAAAAGTTATTGCAATAGCTAACGATAGTTCAAATTTAAAAAGATGTTTAGATTTATTAGCCGCAAATAATATTATAAGAACAACTTATGGCGATATTACAAGTTTTTCTGCTACTGATATTCTTAATTATTATGAATTGTTACCTGGTTATGAAAATTTAATTATAACGCCAATGGCAACTTCAAGTATTGCTGAAGCTTTAAATGATTCTAATTGTTATTTGGGCATTGTTAATGCAACATTTGCTATTAATGCTGGACTTGGTAATGATAAATTAATCTTTGAAGAAGCCGACCCTAATCACATAAATGCCAATATATTAGCATGTCGGGATGAAGATAAGAATGCTAGTTGGCTTAAAGATTTAATTAATGTTTTAACAAGTGCTGAAACAGCAAGATTTATAGAAGAAGAATTTATGGGTACTATTAAACCATATTTTATCAGTCATATTTCGTAAAAAGGGAGTAATCCCTTTTTATTTTAACTATTAAATCTTGTTAATAAATGGTATAATAAATAAGAAGTGATTTATATATTTATTTAATAAACTTATTGAAACTAAACTAGTAAAAGTATTAAATTTTATTTACTTTAGAAAACTATGCTATAAACCATTTCTAAATTCTAAAAATAGGATGCCATCATTAAAGGGTAGATAGACAATCTAACCCTAGTAAAATAACTTTGTTACATACTTTAAGGATTGATAATATGTTTGAATTAATACATTTAAAAGGAAATACTTATTATATAACCGGAAATACTAACTTAGGCTTATATAAGTTAAACGAACATGATGTAATTTTAATTGATGTTCCAATTAAAAAATATGGTCCCCGACTAGAAAGTCTTTTGCGCTCATACGGCTTCAATTTAAAATACATTGTCAATACTCATTCTCATGCCGATCATACCGGAGCTAATGAATATTTAATCAAACAAACAAATTGTCAAGTCATAACAAGTAGAATAGAAAGAGCATTTTTACGTAATGATAAATTAGATATTGGCTTTCTTAGTGGAGGCTATCCTTTAACGAAATATGATACTCCTTTAATGCATGTTAATGAACAACACGATATTTTGTCACTTAAACATCTTCCAGATTGCCTAAAAAGTTTTAAATTGCCAGGGCATCATTATGATATGCGTGGATTTAAAACAAAAGATGGGGTCTATTTTATTGCTGATAGTATATGTAAAAAAGAATTAATAGATAAAGAACATATCATGCTTATTTATGATGTTGATGGCTATATAAAAAGCCTAAATTACATAAAAAGTCTAAAGGGTAAAATAATGGTACCTAGTCATGTTGAAACTAGTAATGATTTTGCTGAATTAGTTGACTATAATTTGGCTAAAATTGATGAAATTTGTAATGTTTTATTAGAATATTTAAGTAAGCCTAATCATTATGATAATATTTTCGCCTATATATTTGAACATTATAAATTAAAAATTTCCTACAATAAATATTTACTAATATGTTCAACTATTAAATCATATCTTGCCTATTTAGAATCTAAAAATTTAATTACTACCTTTTTTCTCGATAATAAATTATATTTTAAGAGGGTTTAATATGTTAGGTTTATATATTCACATTCCTTTTTGTGCTCATATTTGCTCATACTGTGATTTTCCTAAACGAATCCCGTTTTCACAAGAAGAAGTTAATAAATATATTGCTACATTAATTGAAGAAATTAAAAACTATAAAGCCTATTTTGTAAATATCGATACAATTTATATAGGTGGAGGAACACCTAATTATCTAGATTTAGATAATTTAGAAAAACTATTAAGTTTTATTTCTAGTTTAAAGATTAATTTTAAAGAATTTTCCATTGAACTAAACCCTGAACTTATAACCTTAGAACAGGTTAGGTTGTTTGCTAAATATAAAATAAATAGAGTTAGTTTAGGTATGCAAACAACTGATAAAAAGGGACTAGAATTATTAAATAGACACCACAAATTAGAAGATGTTCTTAATGCCGTTAAAATGCTAAAAGATAATGGAATAACTAATATTAACATTGATTTAATTTATGGTTATTTTAATCAAACCCTCAATGCTGTTAAAAAAGATATTGCCTTTATTAAAGAGTTAGATATTAAACATATTTCAGCGTATAGTTTAATCTTAGAAAATGAAACTTTATTAAATAGAACACATAATATTTCTGAATTAAATGAAGATCTAATTGCTGATATGAATATATATATATCAAACGAATTAGCTAAATTAGGGTTTATTCAATATGAAATTTCTAATTATGCTAAACCAGGTTTTAAATCAATACATAATCTTAAATATTGGTCTAAGGAGGAATATATTGGTGTTGGTATGGGTGCATGTTCATACCTTGGTCATAAAAGGATTACAAATGCTAAATTCTTATATAAATATTTAAATAATTTAGATAAAGAGATAGAATATTTAAGCATAGAAGATGAGAAAAAAGAGTATTTAATATTAGGCTTAAGAAAAGTTGATGGCATTATAAAAAAAGACTATTTTAAGCGATTTAATTCTTATGTTAATAATGATTTTAATTATCAAAAATTAGTTGATTATAAACTTTTATATGAGGATGAACTCACACTTAGATTGACAAATAAAGGATTAATGTTAGCTAATGTTGTTTTTGAGGAATTTATATGATAGAAATTAAATTTTATGAAATAACTGATTTTATATATTATTTAGAAGATGAAAAAAGATTGAGTAAAAACACTATTATTGCTTATAAAAATGATCTTCTAGAATATCAAGAATTTTTAATTAAATATCAACATATCGATGATGTAAGAGATATTGATAAAGAAATGATTTTAAAATATATCGCATCTTTAAAAAGAGCTAATTTGGCTAAAACGACAATATCTAGAAAAATAGTTACGATTAAAGCTTTTCATAAATTTTTAAGCAATGAACAAATTAGTAAAGAAGATGTAGCATACTATATTGATATGCCTAAAAAAGATATTCATTTACCAACTGTTTTAACCGAAGAAGAAATTTCTAAAATGCTAAGCTTAATAGATACAACTACGGACATTGGTAAAAGAAATAAAGCAATGTTAGAATTACTATATAGTTCTGGTTTAAGAATTTCTGAATTACTTGATTTAAAAATAAGTTCCTTACACATGAATGAAAAGTATTTAAGTGTAATTGGTAAAGGAAATAAGGAAAGAATTATTCCACTAGGAGATATGGCAATAATTGCTCTTAGAGATTATATTGAAAATTCACGTTCAAATATTAGTAAAAAGCCTGGCTCATTATTGTTTTATAACTATAAAGGTGAAAAAATGTCCCGTCAAGGTTTTTTTAAATATATT
This sequence comes from uncultured bacterium, assembly GCA_949293265.1. GTDB lineage: Bacteria > Bacillota_I > Bacilli_A > Acholeplasmatales > Anaeroplasmataceae > CALUXS01. The sequence continues at coordinate 63,851 of CASFCK010000001.1, read as the reverse complement.
AGAAATTTAGCTAGCGAAGCTGGGATTGATAAAACTATTTCACCTCATACAATTAGGCATAGTTTTGCTACCCATTTATTAGCTAATGGAGCTAGTTTAAGAATTGTTCAGGAATTATTAGGCCATGAAGATATTTCAACAACTCAAATATATACACATATAGATAAAACCAAACTCAAAGAAATTTATCAAAATACACATCCATTAAAAAAGGAGGAAAATGAATAATGGAATTTAAAAGAATATTTACTATCGTAATGGATTCTGTAGGATGTGGTAGTGATCCTACTAGTATAAACTATGGTGATGAAGGTGCAAATACTATCAGTCATATTGCTGATGCATGTAATGGTATTAAATTACCATGTCTACAACGATTTGGTTATGGTAATTTAACTAAAATTAAAGGAGTTAGCCCTAATACTAACCCAGTAGCGTGTTATGGTAAAATGCAAGAAGCTAGTGTTGGTAAAGATACTTTAACAGGGCATTTTGAATTTATGGGAGTATTAACAACAAAACCTTTAAAAACATTCACTGACACAGGATTCCCTAAAGAATTAATTGCTGAATTAGAAAATAAAACAGGTCATAAAGTTATCGGTAATTGTGCTGCAAGTGGTACGGAAATAATCAAAGAACTAGGTGAAGAACACCTTAGAACTAAGGCTATGATCGTTTATACATCTGCTGATAGTGTTTTACAAATTGCATGCCACGAGGAAGTTTTTGGCTTGGACGAATTATATCGTTGTTGTAATATTGCTAGAGAAATTTGTATGAAACCAGAATGGAAAGTAGGACGTATAATAGCTAGACCTTTTGTTGGAACTAATAAATATAATTTTGTAAGAACACCTAATCGTCATGATTATGCATTATCTCCGGCTCATGAAACCACATTAGATTATTTAAAAGTAAGCGGCTATGATGTAATTAGCATCGGTAAAATTAATGACATTTATAACGGTTGTGGTATAACTAAAGCCTATAAAACTGTTTCTAATCATAACGGAATGGAAATTATGAATGAAATTGCTAAAACAAATTTTAAAGGCTTATGCTATCTAAATTTAGTTGATTTCGACGCGCTATATGGTCATAGAAGAAATCCTGAAGGTTATAAAAAAGCTTTAGAGGAGTTTGATTATGATTTATCTAAATTATTACCTTTGCTTAATGATGATGATTTACTGTTAATTACAGCTGATCATGGCAATGACCCTACATGGCATGGTACTGATCATACAAGAGAATTAGTTCCTGTCTTTGCTTATAATAGAAAAATTAAAGGCGTGAATTTAGGCTTAAGAACATCATTTGCGGATTTAGGTCAAACAATTAACGAAAACTTTAAATTAAAGCCTCAACCTATTGGCAAATCTTTTTTAAAGGAGTTATAGAATGAGAAATTTTATTTATAATACGCCAACAAAAGTTTTCTTTGGCATAGATGCTGAAAAAAATTTAGGAAAGATATTAAGAGAATATAAATTCAAAAAAATATTATTCCACTACGGTAAGGAATCAATTAGAAAAATAGGACTTTATGATTATGTTGTTGATGAATTAAAAAACAATAATATAGACTACATTGAATTAGGCGGTGTAGAAGCAAACCCAAAACTTAGTTTAGTAGAACAAGGAGTAAAATTAGCAAAAGAAGCTAATATTGACTTCATTTTAGCCGTTGGTGGTGGTTCTGTAATAGACTCAGCTAAGAGTATTGCGGCCGGATTTTATACTGATTGCAGTCCTTGGGTTTATAATTGCGGGGAAAAGAAATTAGAAAAATCATTACCTGTAGGTGTAATATTAACCATTTCAGCTGCTGGTAGTGAAATGTCAAATTCATGTGTAATTACAAATGATAGATTAAACGACAAACGGGGTTTCAGTTCAGAGTTAAATCGCCCTTTATTTGCAATATGTAATCCCAAATTTACATATAGCGTTTCTAAGTATCAAACCGCTTGTGGTATTGTTGATATAATGATGCATACGCTCGAAAGAGTATTATCATATGATAACACATATAATCCACTAACAGATAACTTAGCCTATGGTTTAATTAAAGCAGTTTACGAAGTCGGTAAAATAGCATATAACAAACCAAATGACTACGACGCAAGAGCTACATTAATGTGGGCATCTAGTTTAAGTCATAATGGTTTAACAGCCTGTGGTAAAGAATATCAAATGCCTGTACATCAAATGGAGCATGCTTTATCTGGTCTATTTGACCATGTAGCACATGGTGCAGGTCTTGCTATACTATGGCCAGCATGGGCAAATAAAGCAGCTGAAATATATCCTTTACCTTTTGCAAAACTAGGCTATTTGAGCCTTGGATTATCAACTAATATAAAACCTGAATTTGCTGCTAAAACAGCTATTCAAATGTTTAAGACATATTTTCAAGAAATTGGTATGCCAACAACATTAAAAGAAGTTGGAGTTAAAAAAACCGATTTACCTAGTATCGCAAATCTCTATACATTTAATGGCAAACGAACAATTGATGATATATTCATATTAAACTATGAAACCTGTTTAGAAATTCTTAATGCTTGTTACGAATAATACTAAAAGAATATATAGAGAATAAAATATTTCAAAACAAACCTAGTTTTTAATACCATATTTAAAACTATTATAAACCATTAAACATACTATTTAAAACTACAATAAAGTTGAAAAATATTTAAAAATCAAAGACAAATCGAGTGAAGAAATACTAAGGAAAAACAAATTCGATTTGTCTTTTTTTATTGTATAAAAGAAAAATTTTCAGCACTTATATAGTTATTATTAACATGTTTAATAATATATTTATTATTAAAGCTAGTATTTTAAACTATGTAAATAACTAAATTATTTTTGTAAAGTAAATATTGATTTAACATTAATATATAAATATACTTATTTACAATATTTTACTAAATAAATCTAAAAAACAAATGTTTAAATAGAAGAATTATTATATAAGAAAATCTAGATATAACAATAGGAATAATATTTAACAAAAGAAATCCAAACCTGATAACTATCACAAGAAGAAGCACATTTTAAAAACCTATTATTAAATCTAGTAAATGTCATAAATGATAAGCAAAAAGCAAACTAACTTTTATTACACTAAACATCATTTTTTATATTAAATATTAAAAAATAAAAGCTATTTATTAATTTAAAAATCAAAAGCCTAAATACTAATAACATATATTTTACATATTTTTCTTATAAGATTTAAAAACTAATAAATAAATTAAAATAGTAAAAGGACGCCACCAACTTAATACAACAGATAAAAGAACTATCAATTTAATAAATATTTAAATAGACAAAGCAATAATCAAATTAATAATATTTAAAAAAGCCAATGTGGGCATACATGATTAGCAGCAAAAATAATTAGATCAGAAACTGGGACATCGTTTAGTAAGATATCATAAAAATTAAAAAGTAATCATAATATAAAAGTCTAAATTATATGATTCCGATCATTAATTAAGTAAAAACATAAACCTAAAAAATAATATAAAAAATAAATACCAATTCTATTTTATTAATCTATTAAAGTCAAAAAATTTATGATTTAGAAGTCAATAAATTTTAAATAAAGTTACCCTAGACATGTTAGACTACCGTCTTTTACATGGCCTTCAATTGCCGAAAATCCTGGCCTACTTTATTCGAAATAAACATATCAATAAATAGTAAAAATCTATTAAATAATCAATATAAAAATTAATAGATATTTAATATTATAAATCCTGGTAACATATATAGTATTATACCAACAAAACAATTTTTCGAAGCTAATCTGGTTTTAAAAACTAGATGTGTTGTGGTTAGCAACTAGATTCAATGCAAAAAAATATGTAAACTTTTTTAAAATTAAATTAAAATATAAAATTTAAATAAAAATCGAGTAAAGGCGTCCTTGCCAATTCACAAGCTCGATTTTTATTTTTCAAGAAAATGCGTAGAATATGAATAATTCGAAATATAGCATATTATCATTTAATCCACTTTTCCACATAACTCTAATTACAAGACCATTCTTATATAATTTAATGGTTAACATAATATATATTATAGGAACTTATTTAGATATTTAAAAATGATAAAAATGGTACCGAAAAGAATTTCATGACACCATAAAGAGGGTGTTTATTAATAAAATCCACTAATTCTTCTCTTGTTAAACATAGTCATATTATGCTGTTTGAATATGTTTTATTAGGCATTTTTGCTTTAAATACGATTCGAAATTGTTAAAACTGACCAATTGTACATCTCGATTGCTCGATTTTACCTGTGCAAATAGATTCTAACTTTACTTTACATTTTGTCTCTTCTTTTTCTTCTTCTTTTAACTTTGACATTACAAAATATAAATTAGCATAAAAAAAAGATGAGATCACTTCTCATCTTCTTTATCGTTATTCATTATGATATCATAAAGACTCATTTGTCTATTTGATGTTGGTTCGAATCTTTCATAATTAGAAATTCTAACCCAAGTTGCACTTCTACCTACACCATTAGGTCGAATTTTGTTCTCGTCTCGCATTCTCTTTAAAGTTCGATCAATCGTAGATAAACTTACATATGGGTGTTTTGCTCTGATTTCTTCTTTCGTGAAGACTTCGCCTAGTCGCATAATCGTATTTTCTATGTTATATGTTTTTGTAATATTTGCATCAAATTTAGTATCAGATGCTAATTTATCAACTTTAGCATATCCATCTATTAAGATGTCAATTATAAAATTATTTAGTGGGGCTGTTTGACTATATCCATCATCATAATTAAAATTAGCTTTATTTACTAATGATTTAAAATTGTCATATTCATCATATAACATTTCAAAAAATGAAACGTAATGGAACATTTTGAACTGTTCTTTTAATAATAATAGATAAATAATTAAAACACCAACTACGTCATTTCCTTCGTTGAATGGCTTTATATTAATGAAATCTATATAAAAATTAGTTACTAACTGCGTTAATTCATGCTTATTTCCGTTAAGTAATTTAATATATATTTGCAATAATTCATCTATTTTTTTACGTCTAGATTCTTGTTTTTTCTCATTTAATAGGTTGATTTTTACTACTACGTTATCCGTTACATAGTGAATATTTGTTACTTCTTTATAAATCTTAATAGCTAATCTTAAGAACTCATTGTTTGTTAATTCTAATTTATCAGATTGTTCAGCTATAATTTTAAATATATTTTTTAAATTTAGAAGTATTTTTTCATCATTTGTCTTAGGGGTAGATTCTTTTTTAATTATTAATTTAAATCTATTATTTGTTATATTTAAGTTCATTATCTTTCCTAAATAGAAAGTATCTCTTTCTATAGTCTGTTTTATTATTTGTGATAAACTACCTTTTAATATATTTTCAAAATAGTAATCTTTACCTTTGTATTCGTATAACGATAAAAGTTTCATCATAGTTTCATTGCTTATTTGTAATCTATCAATGTTATTTAAACATGACATATAATTCACCTCTTATGCTAATTATATTATAAAATAATTAAGTTTTCAATATAGTCATTTTTAAAAAATGAATATATTTATTTATTTTAATAAAAAAATAAAAAACTTGACAATTGTCAAGTTTTATTCTAAATCATCTGTATAAAATATTGAATCACCAATAAATTCTCTAAGTAGTGAATTACATGGAACCCAACGATCCTTTATGTCTTTAAAGTATTTCAAAAATTTAATTAATCTATTAGCTGTTATATAGTGCGGACTAGCAGAATCGATTCTTTCTAGTAGTGGTAATGCATACTTTTTCATTACGCATAATTCATATGTTAATTCACTATTGAATACATAATCAGCTTTTTCTTGATGTGGATAAATCCATCTAAATTCACCTCTTCTAACAGATGGCCATATCGCTAACGTTTTCTCACAGTCATAGTTTCGATAATTATGATCTCTAACCATTCTCCTTATTAATCGTATATCGGATATGCTTATAGGATTTTGATCATCAATATGTAATTGAGCTTGTGGAGCTATATATATTCTATATTTTTGATGTGATGGAATAGATGGGGTTAATTCATCATTTAACGCATGAATACCTTCAATCATAATAGGTTGATTTTTACCTAATTTCACAGTCTTACCAACTTCTCTTGATGATGTTTCAAAATTAAAGTGTGGTAATGTCACTTCTTCGCCTTGAATTAAACGATACATATGTTCGTTAAATAATTCGCGATCTAAAGCATCTATATGCTCTAAATCAGGCTTGCCATGTTCGTCTTTTGGGGCCTTATCCAGACCTAAATAGTAATCATCTATAGAAATCATTAAAGGCTTAATTCCACGGCTCATAAGCTCAATTCTAAGCCTGTTGGTGAATGTTGTCTTACCACTTGAAGATGGACCTGCTACAGCGATTAATTTAATATCGTCGATAGTTTTTTTTATGTTCTCACCTAGTTCAGCAAGCATATTATTGTGTTTAGTTTCACAAACGTTTATAAATTCTAATGCTTCTTTACTTTCAACTAAGTTGTTCATTTGTGAAATATAGCTAGCTTCAATGATGTTACCCCAATTATTAGCTTCCCTTAATGCATTAGTAAAAACAGGAGCATCTTCAAATTTAGGTATTTTTCCACCAGTTTCAGAACGTGGATATTGAATTAAAAAGCCAGGTGTATAAAGTCTTAATATATATTCACTTATATAGCCTGTAGAAGGCAACATATACCCAAACATATAATTTTTATAATCACCACATTCATATATGTGTACTGTTTCTTCAGGCCGATATTTCAATACTTTAACCTTATCAATATAGCCTTGTTTTTCATATAGTGCTAATGCTTCGTCTTTAGTTATAGTTTTTCTTATTATAGGCATATCAGCTTCTATAATGGCCTTTAACCGCTCTTCAATAGCTGATAGGTCCTTCTTAGTAAAAGGACGATTAAGGTTAGTTATAGTAGCGAAAATTGAACGGGAAATACTATAATTAAAAATTATTCGACAATTAGGATATAGTTCTTTAGCGGCCATAACGATTAAATATCTAAGTGTAGATTGATAAATACGACATGCATCTGAGTCAGTTAAATCTAAAAATTCAACCTCGGCATCGTTATTTAAAACATAACCTAATTCTCTAATTCGATTATTAACCTTTGCGGCTTGGTATTTCTTTTTTTCATTAGCTACGAGTAAATCTTGTAGTTTTATAGGACCATTAACTTCTTTTTTTGTCCCATTTAGTGTAATGATCATTTTTTCATTCCTTTCATTATTTCTAAAACAATATATAATAATATCAATATTGTAATATATATTTATATATATTAGCTTATCTAGTTTTAAATACTAGATATCTTTTGAAATTATTTTATCGTTGTTCAGTAGATATATTTTACATTATTTTAATTAGAAAATAAAGTAATATAATTTTCAAAGTCTATATAGATATAATAACCATTTCTTGTTAATTAAATTATTTTTAAACGTTTATTATTATTCTTTTATCTGGTTTTAAATACTACGTACCTTTTGAAATGTTTTTTAACAACATTATATAGCTGACTTATTACAACATAAAAAATGCTAGCAAATCTGCTAGCATAGTTTAATTACCAAAGCGTATTTTGTTATTGTATAAATTTTCCATATAACGATACACTTCATTACCTAGGTCTAAGTACACTTCAGCTTTTGTTTTAGCTTCATCTACTATTAATGCCGGATTGTAAGCAGTAATATTTGTTATATCTTCCCAATCATCACTACTAAATATTTCATCATAGACACTTTGTAGTGTTGGACAATAACCTACTGCTTCAGTATTTATATAACTGTTTTCATAATCTAGCATAAAATCAATAAACTTATAGGCTAATTCAGTTTCCTGACTAGTTATCGGGATAACCATTCCATCGTAAAATACATTATTAGCTGATGTTGGTGCATAGATACTATATGTTTCAATATTACTACTGTTTTCACCCTCACTATCAGCATACCATGCATCAAAAAAATCACCGGAATAAACTAAAGCTACATCAAGGTTTCCTGCTGAAACATCAATTTTAAGATCATCAGTTCCCCATTTAGAAAATTTTCTACTTGCTATTAAATTAGCACAAATATCAAGATGATTTTTATCAGTATCATTTAAGCTGTACCCTAAATATAATTCAGCACAGGCAAAAGCATCCCTGCTCGAATCATACATACCAACTTTACAGCCTTTTGGTAATACATCTTCAAAAAAAACAGCCCAACCATATTCTTCAATAATTTTACCTAAATCAGGATAGTTTTTTGTACTATACATTATTCCAAGACTACCCCAAAAATAAGGAATATAGTAATTTTTATAATGTTTATTTGCTTGGCTATACATCAGTTCTTGAAGCTCTAAAACAAACATATTTTCATCGTAATTTGTTAGTTTATTAAAATCAATTTCTTTTAATAAAGCGTTCTTATATAGCTTGTCAATCATATAATCAGAAGGAATAACAATATCATATGGTACCCTTCTATTTAAAATATCATTATACATATTTTCATTGCTAGTAGTAGTTAGTTCAGTAACAATACAGTTATTTTCTTCTTCAAACTTAGTTATTAAATCATATGATAGATAATCTTGCCAATTTAAAATGATTAATTCTTGATAATATGAACAACTACTTAAAATCAGCATTATACAAGTAATAAATCCTGTAACAATAGCCTTTTTCATTTTTTTACTCCTCGCTTATTTTTGCTTAAGACAACAAATTGATACCCAAATACAATAACAATAGTTATAATTATTAATAGTGTATTATACGCACAAGCTTGATTCCATAAACCGTTTCTTAAAGTTCTTAATGAACCATATAGCCAAGTTGAAAAGTTTTGTCTTTTTCCTGTTACAAAATAAGTAATTATAAAGTCATCTATACTCATTGTAAAAGCCAATAAACCACCTGTAATTATCCCTGTTTTTATGTTTGGAATGACGATTTTAAATATTGTTTTAGTTGGTGAACATCCAAGATCTAAACTTGCTTCATAAAGTGAGTCATTATTGATAGAATTTAATTTTGGTAATACACTAAGAACAACGTATGGAGTGGAAAATAGCACATGAGCAATTAGGGTTGTCGTAAAACCAAAAACACTTCTTCCGACTATCATTCCTACTAATTGAAAAACTATTAATAGAAAGACTGCAGATACTATATCTGTATTTAAAATTGGTACATTGTTAAGCATTATAACTTTTTGCTTATTTTTACGGTTTAAATTATGGATTCCGATCGCGGAAATTGTACCAAATATTATTGAAATAATAGTTGAACAAATTGATATTTGTAATGTGTAAATAATCGCATTCATAAGTGATCTTGACTTCCACATTGTTTGATACCATATAAATGTTGGCTTAGTCATAGACAGACCAAATAGATCATTTGAAATACTTGTCAATGCTATAATTATAATTGGAAGATACGTAAATAATAATACTGCAACGAGGAATACACCAGCTATAATTTTAATTATTAGTTCTTTTTGTTTTTGTTTCATAGTAATGTTTCACCATCCTTGTCTACTTTACCAATTAAATAAATAGAGCCTAAAGTAAAAATTAAGATAAATAAACTCATTAAACTTCCAACATTATAAGCTGGACTTGATGACATAAATTGTCTTTCTATCAATTGACCTAACATTGCATAATTCGGGTCACCATCAGTTACGATTTGCGGTATAGTAAATCCCATTGCACATGGTAAAAAAACCATAATAAATCCACTAAAGGCACCTTTAATACTTAATGGGAATGTTATTTTAAAGAAAGATTTAACTTTAGAAGCCCCTAAATCTTGGCTAGCTTCTAGCAATGTTCGGTCCATTTTTTCTAGTACTGTATAACAAGGAAATATCATAAACGGTAAATATACAATTGTCATTACCAAAATTATTTTTAGTGATTTATATTCCGTTAAATCAATAGAAATACCAAATGTGTTTGATAAAAAAGAATTTGGTTTAAACAAATTATTTAAAGTTTGAATTCTTAATAACATATTTGTCCACATTGGCAAAATAAAGATTAATAAAAGAATAAATTTATATTTAGAATGCATCATAGAAATAATATAAGCAATTGGGTAACCAATTAAAAATGTAGATATTGTAGCAATTAAAGCATAGGCAAAACTTCTTAAAAAAGCTTTGAAAAACACACTTGAAAAGGCAATGTTACCATGACTTAGCGAAAAAGCGAAATCAGCAAATTTAAATGTGTAAGTTGAAAAACTTTCAGTATTAGAAATACTAAAGAAAATCATTAAAACAATTGGAATACCAGTTAAAACTAGCATCCAAAGAATATATGGTATAGCTAATTTGTTATATTTTTTCATACTACACCTTCATCAAATGAATTTCATGAGGATCAACCATCAAACCAATTTGATCACCTTCATGGAATAATTCATACTTACGAATTATAAATTTATTTCCTTTAACATTAGCAGTAATTTCAAAATGAATTCCTTTAAAAATTACATGTTCTACAACCCCAATTAATTTAGCTTTATCTAGTTCTACTATGTCAAAATCTTCTGGCCTAATCACTACGTCTACTTCTTCATCTTTAGCAAAATTTTCATCAACACAAAGAAATTTTTCATCTAAAAATTCAACTTCTTTATTACCAAGATATCTTCCTCTTATAATGTTTGATTCACCAATAAAGTTCGCAACAAAGCGGTTTTTCGGCTCATTATAAATGTCTTCAGGTGTTCCAATTTGTTGTATTTCACCCTCATTCATAACAACTATTGTATCGCTCATCGTAAGCGCTTCTTCTTGATCATGAGTAACAAATATAAAAGTAATACCAAGTTCTTTTTGCATTGCTTTTAACTCATATTGCATAGCTTGACGTAGCTTTAAATCAAGAGCGGCTAATGGTTCATCTAACAATAGAATTCTTGGTTTATTAACAATTGCTCTTGCGATAGCTACTCTTTGTTGTTGTCCGCCTGACATAGCATCTATTTTACGATATTCAAATCCTTCTAGTTTAACTAATTTTAATGCACTAAGTACTGCATCCTTAATTTGCTTTTTATTCTTCATTAAGGACTTAGCACTCTTTATTTCTAGTGCTTTATCTTTTAAAACTTGTTTCTTTTTATTTTCGAGTTCGGTAAGTTTTGTCCATTTAGCTATGTTTTTTAATTGTTTAATTTCTGATTCATATTTTTTATATTCTTTTTCTTCTTTTGCTCCATTTTCAACTGCTTCTGAAACTAGTTCATCAATTTCTTTTAACCGTATTTTAGCTGCTTTTACCTCTTCATCTTTATCCCATTCTATATCTATTTGTCTATCTAATTCAGTGATTATTTTTTCATATTTTTCTTCAACTTCAGTTAGACCTTTACTTATCAAATTATTTTTTTCGTCTAAAACCTCATCTTTAATTTGTTGTTTTATCTTCTTTAATTCATATTTTAAATCTATTTTCTCTTCTTTAGTTATATTTTTTAATTTTAATTTTCCTTCGATTTCTTTACGTGTTGCTTCATATTTACGTGATACTCTTGTTTTAAGATCAGAAATCGTTCTGTTAAAATTTCTTAAACCAAATGCCACATTATCAAAAACATTTAAGTGGGGGAACAAAGCATATCTTTGAAACACAGTATTTACTGGTCTTAAATGAGCTGGCACATCATTTATTTTAACTCCATCTAATACTACTTCACCACTATCCGGTTCCTCAAATCCCCCAATTATTCTTAATAATGTGGTTTTACCACATCCTGAAGGTCCTAGTAAAGTTATAAATTCATTTTCATTTATATATAAACTCAAATCTTTTATTACTGTGTTTTCGTTAAAACTTTTCTTGATATTTTTTAACTCGATTAATTTTTTTGCCATATATTTCACCTCTAGAAATTAGGGGGATATGATACCCATATAATTTGGGCTTCATCATCGCCTATATTTTGTATATAATGTTGTTTATTTGTTTTAAAATAAAATGATTCTCCCTTATTGATTGTTATAACTTGGTCACCATAATATAGATTTATCATTCCAAATATAACATAACCAAATTCTTCACCATCATGTGGTAAATCTACAACTGTCTTCATTTTTGGCTTAATTTTAACATAGATTGGTTCCATTGCTAAACTTTGAGCTGATGGTACTAACCAACTTTGAATATACCCACCAAAGTCTTTATCTAACTGTTCTTCTTCAGTAAATTTAATTTGTTGTTGTTCCTCTTCTTTAAAGAAGCTTGCAAATGACATTCCAAGCGCATCTAAAATGATTTTGAGAGTCTCTATTGAAGGATCCGTTTTATCGTTTTCTAATTGTGATATATAACCTTTTGTTAACTCACATCTATTAGCCAATTCTTCTTGCGTAAGTTGTAAAAGTATTCGTCTTTCTCTAATTTTACTTCCTATTTTCATACATTACTCCGTTTTATAATTATAAACTTTTAGTTAAAAATAACTAAACTAATTATAACAAAAGTCCTATTTAATAGCAATAAAAAATTAGATTTATTAAACAAATTATTAAGCATTACTAAACATAATAAATAAAAAAATAACTAGGCTTAATGCTTAGTTATTTGATCTTTTTTAAATAAAACCCCAAATATTACTAATGTAATGATACAAATTACAATTAAGGCTAATATGATTGCCCAATCATAATCCTGATTTATAAAAAAGCCGTATACACCTACTCCAACGTACATTAATGCAATAATGTAAATTGGTATACTTTTTAGATTTGCTTTACTAATATTTAATTTTATTCCATAAATAATTAAAACCAAACCTAAAATAATAGCTACAACGCTATAAAAAATCATATTTTCACTCCTTTTATAAACTATCAAGCATAAGCTTGTTAAATCCTATTTGGCAGAAGCAGTTGGATTCGAACCAACGTCTGAGGGAGTCAGAGTCCCTTGCCTTTCCGCTTGGCGATGCTTCTATTAATAGCGCATATATTATACGCTATTTTTAGTAATTATTCACTATTTTTTAAGATATCTTTATACATTTCTGGTCTTCTATCTCTAAAAACACCCCAGCTATATCGTTTCTTAGCAATTTCATCTAAGTCAAATTCAGCAATTAATACTCCTTCTTCATCTCTACTTAATTCACAAACTTTATTGCCAATTTCATTAGCTATAAAAGATGAACCATAAAATTTCATACTAGAATCACCATAAGTTTCATCACCAATCCGGTTACTAGCAACAAGTGGCATTATATTACTTGCGGCATGACCAAGCATAACGTTTTGCCAATGTTCTTTACTGTCTTTATCTAATACAGGTTCACTACCTATAGCAGTCGGAAATAACAATATTTCTGCGCCTTTGATTGCTAAAATACGGGCTGTCTCTGGAAACCATTGATCCCAACAAATTCCGATACCTAAACGGCCAAATTTCGTATTAAACACTTTAAATCCTGTATCACCAGGCGTAAAATAAAATTTCTCTTCATAACATTGTCCGGTAGGGATATGAGTTTTACGATAAATACCTAAATCCTTACCATCAGCATCGAAAACCACTATTGAATTGTAAAAACAATTACCTTCTTTTTCAAAAAAACTGATTGGTAAAACAACATTTAATTCTTTAGCTAAAGCGCTAAAATGTTTAAGCATTTCATTATTTTTATAAGGTTTAGCTAATAGAAAATGATCATATTCTTCTATTTGACAAAAATATAAGTTGCTAAATAATTCTGGTAATAAAACAATATTAGCCCCCTTTTTAACAGCTTCTTTAATAAATTTATCTGCTTTATTTATATTTTCGTTTTCGTTGTTAGTCATTTTCATTTGGATTGCACTAATTTTTACTTTCATATTTAACCTCCGGTATTTGCATTGTTATACAGTGAATATTTCCTCCTGAAACTAAAATAGATCTAGAGTTTATACGATATATTTTTTTATTTCCTTGATAAAAATTATTTAAAATGTTATATGCTATATTATCTTCTTTAACACCAAATTGTGGTAAAAGGATATATTTATCACTTTGATAAAAATTAATATAGCTAGCAGCTAATTTAGCGTTAGATAATCTTTGTTTAGCCTCATTATCTACTACAATCAATTTTTCTTCATCTTCAGTTAAAAATAAATCTGGTTCTGGGACAGGAATTTTAATTACACTATAACCTAATTTTACAAGTTTGTCATAAGCAGATTTAGAATATTTAGCTTGTTGTCCCTTGTCACTACTAGCTATTGCGATAGTATTTTCATCTAAAAAAACCGCCATATTGTCTACATGTTCATTAGTTTCATCTTCAACAATTCCATTTTCAAGCCAAATTACTTCATTTAAACCTAAATTTTCTTTTAAGATAGTTTCAATTTCTTCTTTACTGTATTTTGGGTTCCTACCTTTTGATAATAAACAAGCTTCAGTAGTTATAAGTACTCCTTTACCATTAGTATTTATTGATCCACCTTCTAAGATGAATGGAACTTTTTTCTCTGTTATTCCTAGTTTTTGACAAATTGTAGTTTTAATTTTTCGATCATCTTCATAATTTTCATAGAGCCCATCGATCTTACCACCCCAGGCATTAAAATCAAAACTTATTGCCTTAACTTTATTGTTTTCAATAACAAAAATTGGCATTATATCACGTGCCCAAGCATCATTATATTTAGCTTCTATAATGGAAACATTGGTTAAATTAAAATTCTTTTTAACTATATCTATAATGCTTGGGTCAACGATTAATATTAACTTTTCATATTGAGTGATTATTTTAGCCATATCTAATATCGTTTTTCTTGCATCTTCTCCTGCGTTAAGCCAAATATCTTCACGATATGGTAACATAATAATTGTTGCAGAATGTTTTTGCCCTTCATAAGGGAAATTAATCATTTTCTAATTCCTCCCTATATTTTTGGTATTTTTCCCAATTCTCTTCGTCAATTACTGAAACATATCCGTCATCATAATCAGATAAAATTGTAGCATCAGTAGATAAGTAATATTTAATATGTTCAATAAGTGGTTTAGTAAACACTTCACCAGGTATTATAAGAGGAATTCCTGGTGGATATACCATAATAGCTTCTTTAGAAATTTTACCAATCGCCTCTTCTAATTTAACTTTTTTAAGTGGCGCATGATACGCACTTCTAGGTCTAACTACTTGAGGTGGATAATCAACATTAAATTTATATTTTGGATATTTAATATCTAAACTATAATATGACTTAGAAATATCTTTTAAAGCCAATATTAAATTATCGATATGTTCTTTTTTAGAGCCTATAGCTAAAATAGCTAAAACAACATATTGTTCAGCTAGTTCCATTTGAATTCTGTATTTATCCTTTAATAAATTATAAAGTTCAAATCCAGTCAAATTTATATTTTCTAATTCAATGACTAATTTTGTTTCATCATAATCAAATTGACCATTAGCCATAAAATATAATTTATCACGAACTTTAAACCCGGGAATTAAATTGATTTTTTCTTTAGCATAATTAGCTAAACTAATAATTTCTGTGATTTTTTCTTTACCATGCATAGCCATATAATATCTAGCTGCATCTAAACTAGCTATAAGGATATTTGAAGGACTAGTCGTGTTTAAGATATTTAATGTTTTTAAAATATCATAATGACTAATTTTATCACTGTTGATCAATAAAACTGAAGATTGAGTTAAGCTACCTAGCGTTTTATGAGCACTACAACTACTAGCATCAGCTAAGGCTTTCATAGCGCTAGTAGGCCCATTTTCATTAAAGGCAAAATGCGAACCATGTGCTTCATCAACTAAAACTAAAATATTGCGTTTATGAGCTTCTTTTACTAGTGATGCTAAATCTAAACAAGCTCCAAAATAAGTTGGATTTATAACAAATATAGCTCTAGCATCCCTATTTTTATCCATAGCATCTATATAATCATTTATTGTTGGTTGATTTGCAATTTCTAAATTAAGATCAAATTTAGGACTTATGAAAACTGGTATTGCTCCACTTAATATTAAAGCGTTAATAGCTGATTTATGGCAATTTCGAGGTAATATGATCTTATCTTTAGCTTTGCATACAGTCATAATCATCGCTTGAATTCCAACAGTAGTTCCATTAACTAAAAAAAATGCTTCTCTTGCTCCATAGGCAGCAGCCATCAATTGTTGTGCTTTTTTTATAACTCCTGTCGGATGGTTTAAATTATCTAGACCACGAGGTGCATTGACATCTGCTTTAAATGCCCTATCGCCTAGTATATCTTTTAATTTGTTTTCTACATTTCCCATATGATGACCGGGAACATCAAATGGCGAAATAGAATTGTTTATATATTCATTTAAAGCATCCACAAATGGTGTTTGATTTTGATTAATATTAGACACTTTAAAACCTTCTTTCTCATTAATTATGCCTTATTTTACTTTAAAAAACAACAATTTAAAATACTAATAACATAATTATTCTAAAATTGTTAATTATAATCATTACTAAAGAAAGGACAAGATAAAATGAAATATAAAATTTCCGCTTTATTTGCATTAATCTTAATTTTTACCTTAACAAGTTGTAATAATGATCAACAAGTTAAACAATCAAGCGCAATTATTAACACTAATGATACAGAGATTCTTGAAGAACCAGGTACAGTAGCAAGTGTTGTTGATGCAACTTACGACAGCGTAGTATCAGTAAGAGCTAATGTTGATCAAATTTCTTATAGTATGGGAAGTGGAACACTTTTTTCCTACAATGATGAGTTAAATTTGAGCTATATTTTAACATGTTATCATGTTATTGATGGCGCTACAAGTTTTACTGTTACTTTAGCTGATCAAGAAACAACTATAGATGCCAATCTTGTTGGTGGTGATCCTACAAATGATATCGCCGTATTATCAATATTAGGTACTAATTATACATATGCTACTATTAGTACTAGTGAATTAGACTTAGGTAACCAAATTGTTATAATAGGTAACCCACTTGGAACGTTACCTGGTAGTGTTACTTCTGGTTATGTATCATATATTAATCGCAAAGTTGTATCTGAAGATTATCGAACTATGGAATTAATTCAAACAGATGCTTCTATAAATTCCGGCAACAGTGGTGGTGCGATGTTTGATATGTTGGGTAGACTATGTGGTGTTGTTAATGCTAAATATGTTGATGATGGTGTTGAAGGTTTAGGTTTTGCTATTCCTATTAACAAGGCTATAGATGTTGTAAATTCCATTTTTGAAACTGCAATATATAATGATGGTAATTGGACTACTAAAGGTTATTATATAGGTAGTTATGAATTTGCTTTCGTCTTATCTGATATATCATATTCATTATTTGGCGGAAGTTATGTAGCTGTAACAGGTTTATCTAATAATACTACTACATCTGGCTATAATTATTTACAACTTTATGATGAAATCGTCTCAGTTAGCGCTGAATTACACGATGGAACAATTATTGATATAAACTTTACCTCAGCTAATAACTTGATTCAAAAATTATATAATTCTAATCTATCTATTGGTGATAAAATAACTATCAATATTATTCGTAATCGAACCGAAAAGAGTCTAACTTTTACAATTACACAATTTATACCATTATAGATTTAATAAATTTAAAAATATAGGAGGAAGTCAAACTTCCTCCTTATTAATTATGCCTTTATAAAAGCTAGATATGCACAATATGCTTCATAAACATCAGCTTTAGAAACTATTTCCATAGGTGCATGCATGTTAAGTACTGGTATACCTGCATCAATCACATTCATATTGTAATTAGCAAGTATATAAGCGATTGTACCACCGCCACCTTGATCAACTTTACCAATTTCAGCAGTTTGGAAACAAATATTATTATTATCAAATATATTTCTAATATATGCAATAAAATCAGGGTTAGCATCGTTACATCCGCCCTTACCACGGCTACCAGTATATTTATTTAAAACGATACCTTTACCTAAAAAAGCACTATTTTTCATTTCATTAACACCTAAGAATAATGGATCTACACCAGCTGAGACATCGCTAGATAACATCTTTGAATTTGTTAATGCATGACGCAATACTAGATCACTATACTTGCCTTCTAAGTTTAATAGTTCAGCAATTACATTAATGAAATAGCTTGATTGGGCACCAGTAGCACCAATTGAACCAACTTCTTCTTTATCAACTAAAATAGCACAAGCAGTTTTATTAGGTACATCTTTTAAGTCTAATACAGCAGTTAAAGAAGTGTAAGCACAAACTCTATCATCATGGCCATAACCAGCAACCATAGATCTATCTAGACCATAATCACGAGCTTTACCAGCAGGTACAACTTCTATTTCAGCGCTTAAGAAATCTTCTTCTTCAAAGTCATATTTTTCTTTAATTATTCTTAAAACATTTGCTTTAACTTTGTCTTTTTCAGCAGTCTTTAATGGAATTGAACCAACCATTATATCAAGGTCTTCACCTTCAATTACCTTATTTGCTGTCTTTTGTAATTGATCACCAGATAAATGAACAAGTAAATCACTTATACCTACAACTGGATCATTTTCTTCATCACCAATATTAACATCTATAACTTTTCCATCTTTTTTATAAACTACACCATGAAGAGCTAATGGAATTGTAACCCATTGATATTTTTTAATTCCGCCATAGTAATGAGTATCTAATAACGAAAATTCAGTACTTTCATAAAGTGGATTTTGTTTTATATCTAAACGCGGTGAATCAATATGAGCACCTAATATATTTAATCCGTTTTCTAAATTTTCTTTACCAATGACAAAAACTGCAATATTTTTACCACGATTAACACTATAAACCTTATCACCAGGTTTTAATGTTTTAAAAGTTTCTAATGGTTTAAACCCCGCTTTTTCAGCTAATTTTATTGCTTCATTGACACATAATCTTTCTGTTTTACCTTTTGTGATAAAGTCCTTATATCCTTCATTATATGTCATTATATCTTCATAATTGTCAAATTTATCCCATACACTTTTTCTATACATTAAAATCACCTCTTGCGTCATATTATATGACTTATTGTTCAATTAGTCAAACAACTTAATTAAATCTTTAAATTCTTTAATTTCTGCATAATTATCTAAATATTTTTTACCATAGCCATAACTTGCATAAATAAATTTAATCCTTAAATTTTTAGCTAAATCATAGTCTGTTTCCATATCTCCAACATAATATGTTTCCGATAAATTTAAAGCTTTTTGCTTAATAATATCTTGCATTAGAGTTGGATCTGGTTTTAAATTATATCCTGTTCTTTTACCAATAACAAAAACAAATATATTAGGAAAATAATGGTCTACTATTTTAGCTACATCCTGTTCATCTTTATTGGAATATACACCTAATTGATAACCTTTATTTTTTAATGTTCTTAATGTTTCAACAACATCTTGATATGGTTTAGACAGATTGCATAAATTTTCGTGATATATTCTTTTATAATCTTCATATAATTTTAAACTAAATTTATCACGACTAGCCTTGATTATTAAGTTTTTAGAACCATGACCGATATAAGATTTTGCCTCTTCTAATGTGATACTATTTAAGTCATTAGCAATTAAAGCTAAATTAAGACTATTAGCAATATCATATATTGAATCTATTAGGGTCCCATCTAAATCAAAAAAAATATTCATTCTAATACCTCTATATCATATATGTCTTTAAAAGATATTTTTAGGTTGTTGATTAAAAGATATCTTTTAGACCTATCTATTTTGAAAACTACTCCTCTTTTCAAAAGATAGCTATCTTTATTATAATATATTATTCTAACTAAATCATTAAGATTTAGATTATTCAAAAAGTAATTAATACTTTCTTCTCTATCTTCTAATAATATTCGCCGTGGTGTTTTATCCTTAGTAGCTTTTTTTATTGCTTCCTCATACCCTTTTAAAGCTTGAAATGGCATATATAATTTTGCATTATTCATGATGTCCTCCTATTAATTCATTACGAGTTTTTTGAGTTGACGTTTTTAATAAATTATTGGCAGTTAATAAACTATTCCTCCCATATTTTGCCTTGATTTCGTTAATTGCTTTTAATAAATTAATTTCTCTAGTTTCCTTAAATTCATCAGTAAATAAATTATAGTCTTTCTGATCTCTATGTTTTAACAAACCTAAACTAATACTAACTTGTCGTATTTTTGCATTTTTTTTGACAAATTTATCATATAAATATAAAAAATCTTTACATATTAAGCTATAGCAATTGGTGTTATAGATTATTTTTTGCTTATTAAAACTTTTTATATTAACATAGCCAATATGTAAACTTATTAAACCTGTACATAGTCCATTATTAATTAAAGATAAAACTAAAGTAAAAACCATTTCTTTCAATATGTTTCTAGCATCAACGAAACTATAATCAGAAAACAAAACTTGCGATAATGATAAACTTTTACTTTGAGAATTGTATTGTTTTATATCTGATATCGTAGTTTCATCTCTACCATTAGCATGTTCAATCAAAATATTGGCATTTACACCAAATACATGGTGTAATAACTCTTCGTTGGCATTTCTAATATCTTTCATATTCCTAATATTACATTTTAAAAGTCTCATCATAATACCCGTTCCAATTTGCCAAAAATCAGTCAATGGTTCGTGTAAACCAAGCTTTAATAAATATAAATCTTTATCTAAATAACCGATATTATCCTTACTTTTTTTAGCTAAAATATCTAATGCTACTTTCGCTAAATACATATTTTCACCGATACCGCATGTAGCAACTATACCAGTTTTTTTCATTATAGTATTCATTATAGATAAAGCTAATTCATAACAACTAATTTTATAATAATTTAAATAACTACTAATATCTAAAAATGCTTCATCTATTGAATATTGATGAATATCATCACTAGAAATATATTTTAAATATATTTTGTAAATCATTACTGAATATTTAATATATAAGCTCATTCTAGGTTTAGCAATTATGTAATTAATATGATTTGGGATTTCATATAACCTACATCTATTTCTAACACCTAAAGCTTTTAAACTAGGACTCACAGCTAAACATAATGCCCCTTTCCCTCTTTTTTCATCAGCTACAACTAAATTAGTATTTAATGTATTTAACCCTCTTATAGCGCATTCAACCGAGGCATAAAATGATTTCAAGTCTATACACAAAAACATTTTGTCAACTCCTTTGGTTATATTATAAACTAAACGAGTTGACAAATAAAGAGGAAAATAAAAAAAATATACCAATCAGGTATACAAAAGCATATAATAAAATCCCATTTCTAAAATGGGATAAATTTCTAGTCTGGTACCTGCGGTCGGACTCGAACCGACATGCTTTAAGGGCGGCAGATTTTGAGTCTGCTGTGTCTACCATTCCACCACGCAGGCATAAAGGAAAATAATTTTTCCTTCATATGATACAACTTTTTCAGGATTTTTGCAATCATTTTTTATTGTGACACTTGTTAATTGCATCCTGGTAAATAGCATAGACTTTTTCAGCAAAAACTTGATCACTAAACTTTAAAATTGTTTCATAAGTTTTATTTTTTAAATTTCTTATTTTTTCTCTATGGGTAGTAAAATCGATTAAATAGTTAACTAATTCTTGTCGTTCTTGATAAAAATATCCATTGACACCGACTTCAACTACATCATCTAAAACTTCATCATATTTTACAATAATTGGCGTACCACAAGCTAAAGCCTCTATATAAGTTAATCCTTGAGTTTCGCTAGTTGAGGCATTTAAAAAGGCATCAGCAATTTGATAGTAAGGTACTATATTATTCCATTCAATAAAACCTAAGAATTTAATTTTATTTTTTGGAATATTTAAATTTGTTGCTAATTCTTTTAAATCATTTAATATTGCCCCATCACCAATTATTAAAAATGTCATATTATTATTTTCATGATACGCTTTTGCAAACGCCTCGATTAATTCATCAATTGCTTTTTCAGGAGAGATTCTACCTAAATAAAGGTAAATGACATCAGTACTTGGAATATTTAGACTTTCTTTTAGTTTTGTAAGATATGCTTCATCTTTTTTCTTGTCCGTAAAATTTGCTAAATTTAGACCGGTTGGAACAACACGAACATCTCCATCAATATAATATTTAGATATTAAAGCTAAAGTTTTACGTGATGGAACAATCTTAATAGTAGCTACTTTATTAATCGGTGAAATCAATATTTTAGCTAAAGAGGCTAAAAAGCTTTTGTGAAAAAGTTCATCAATTGTTTTAGAAATATATGATAAATAATCTTCATAAAGGGTATGAAGTGTATAAACTAAAGGAATTTTATATTTTTTGCTTGTTGCAACCGCAAAATTAGCCATTGAAAATTCAGTTTGTAAGTGAATGACATCAAGCTGATATTTTTTTAATTCCTTTATCTTTAAATACGTTTTAAAAGCTAATTTATATGACTTCAACTTTTTTAACGGAACCGTAAATCCACTAAAATAAATTATATTAGGATTAACCATTTTTTCTTTAACTTTAGGGTCAATAGTAAAGATATATACTTCATTCCCCATCTCTCTTAGTTTCGTTTCTAATGTCATTAACGATGTTATCGCTCCGCTGATGTTCGGATAATAAGCATCCGTGAATATTCCTATTCGCATCCTTTTTTATCCCCCTTTCCATAATTAAATATATAATCAAACCATAAATCATAACTAAATAATATGTGGCAAAACGCCAAATAAGCATCAATGATATACTATTGTTTTTATCAACTGCAAGTGTAGTAAAAATAGCTGAGAAAGCTAATTCAACACCACCACTAGAACCTGGAGTTGGTAACCAAATAAACATTGTTAAGGCAAAACATGTCATAGCTATAACATAAAATATTTGTTCATAAGAAATAGCTATATTAAGCGCTTTAATTCCAAAAAATGGTATAGAATAAAAGATGGCTAAAGATAATATTTTTAGGATGGTTGAGAATAAAACCGTCTTCCATTTTTTACTAATTTGCTTAAATGCAGCTTGAGCATCAGCGATGAACTGATCAAATGCCGGTATCTTATTTTCAAGCTTTTTAAATATTTTAAAATGGGCTAACCAGGTTAAAAATTTATGGAAAACAACACCAGTTTTACTTGATACTGCTAATAGTATCAAAAACAATAATACTATAAAATTAATTGTAAAACCTATTATAGCAAACCAAATAAAATTATTTATTGTATCTTTAACTTTATTAAAATATAGAGCAATTGAAAATATTGAAAAAATATTAATGACAATTTGATAAATAATAAAGTTAATCGTAATAATAGAGGTAGATTTAGCAACGCTAATTCCAACTTTATTCATCGAATAAACTTGAAACGGTTGTCCACCACTAGAAAATGGAGTTATACCATTAAAAAAGAATTCTGTAGCACTGATTTGCAAGTCTCGACTTAATTTCACTTTTGGTTCTTCAACTTTTATAATAAGGCTTAAAGAAAGCGGCCATAAAATCAAATATGCTATTAATAATAATATTATTATCAACAAGTATTTATAGTTTGCATTTTTTAAATTTTCATAGATTGTTCTAATATCTCCTAAATTAATTATCATTATTATAACAAAAATAATTAATGATATTAGTAAAATTAAATTAGTAATAATTTTCTTTTTATTTTTCATAGCTACATTTCATTTACATAATCTATTCCAAGTAAACGTAAACCTTCATTTAAAATAATTCTAATCGCTTTAATTAGAGCTAAATTAGTGTTTCTAATTTTAATATCTTCACAATTAATTTTTTCTAAAGCATAAAATTTATTAAACGTAGTAGCCAATGTATATAAGTATTTTGCAATATGGCTTGGAGCAAAATCAGTTGCTGATTTTTCTAAAACAACTTTAAATCCATTTAATAATCTAACTATTTCATAATAGATATCTTTATTTAGCACTTCTAAATCAAGATTATTTAGATCTATTTCTTTATCTTTTAAAATAGATGCAATTCTAACCCCACTATATAATAAATATGGGCCGGTATTACCTTCAAATTTAACGCATGAATTTAGATCAAATTCAATATCTAATTCTCTTTGATTTTTTAGATCATTATATAAAACACTAGCTAAACCGACCTTTTTAGCAATTTCATCTTTATTAGCTAAATTCTTATTTTTTAATTCAATTTCTTCTTTAGCTAAACAAATAGCTTTCATTAAAACATCATATAATTTAACAACCCCACCAGAACGAGTAGACATTTTCTTACCGTTAGTTAAATATAAGCCAAATCCAATATGATATATTTCATCAGCAAAATCATAGCCAAGCATAGAAACAATGCGTTTAATTTGTTCAAAATGAAGTTTTTGTTCATTACCAACAACATATAATATTTTGCTAAAATTATATTCTTTTTTACGATAGAATAAAGCAGCTAAATCTCTTGTCATATATAGACTACCACCATCACTACGCTTAATTAAAGCTGGTGGTAAATCTTCGAATCTAACAATTAAAGCATTATCGTCTAATTCAACTAATTTTTTTGCCTCTAATTCTTCAATAATTGGATCCATTTTATCATTATAGAAAGCTTCACCATTGTAAGAATCAAATGTTACACCTAAAAGATCATAAATTTGGGCGCTTTCTTTTAATGATTCTTCTCTGATATAACGCCATAATTCTAAATATTTTGGATCACCTAATTCACATTTTCTAAATGCTTGTCTAGCTTCATCTTCTAAACTAGGGTCTTTTTTTGCTTCTTCATGAAATTTAACATATAAACTAGTCATTTCATTTATTGGATCATTATTAATTTTTTCTTTATCGCCCCATTTTAAATAAGCAACAATCATTTTGCCAAATTGTGTTCCCCAATCACCTAAATAATTAATAGACACAGTATCATAACCTAGTTTTTGGTAAATTAATTTTAAAGAATTACCGATAATTGTAGATCGTAAATGACCAATGCTGAAGCTTTTAGCAATATTAGGACTAGAATAATCTAAGCAAATAACCTCGTTGTTTTTTTCTTTACTAGCATAATTACAACCGTTATTTAAAACTTCTAAAATTATATTTTTAGACATTTCTTCTTTAGATAAAATCAAATTAACAAAGCCACCGACAACTTTAAGGTCTTTAACTTCATTTATATTATCTCTAATTAGCAATGCAACTTCACTTGCAACTTCAGGTAATGGTTTACGAAGTTTTTTTACAATCGGAAAAACCGGTATAGCAAGATCACCCATCTTGATATCTTTAGGCTCTTCAACAACCACTTTAACTTCATATTTATCATCAATTAATTTTTTGATATTTTCTTTAATATTATTAATCATAATCTATTCTCCTAATAATTATAAAAGGAAGATTTGCATCTTCCTAATTTAATGATTCTTTGTAAGCACCAAAAGTTTTATTAACTACTTGTTCAAAACTATTAGTACCACCATCTTCACTGTAGTCAGCATAGTCAACTAATAAATTGCCATCATTATAAGCCCAGAAACTTAATGTTTCTAATAAATCTACACCTTTTAATGATTCTTCTCTTTTAGCAATTTGTTCTTTAAAATCACGAGTATTCTTTGTTTCATCACTAGTATTTAAAATTTCTGTTGAATCTAACCAATAAACTCTATCAACATCAAAATTAGAAGCATATGTTTCTACTAATGTTAAATTATTAGATGCATTTTCATCATTTGGACTTCCATAGAAAACGAAAATGTATTCGCCATCATTTATTAAATCAACCAAATCATCTTCAGAAACTTCATAATATACAGTTTCAGTAGTTAAACTAGGCCATTTATTAATTAACTTATCAACTCTTGTTGGTAAAGATAATAATACAGTAGCAACAATTATAACCACTAGACCTAAAATTAAAAATGTTAATTCTTTAGTCCATTTAAATTTATATTTAACTCTTCTAAGACTTCTAGTATTTCCAACTGCCATTATATACACTCCTTAAGGAAACATTTCTTATGAATTATAGCATCATTAAAATAATTTTTCAATAATTTAATTTTATAATTTTATATATCTAGTAAATATTTCTTTTTACTATCGAAAAAGCATATCATAAAGTGATAAAACTAGCAAAAAAATCTATTGTGAAAACGTTTTTAATATTGTATAATTATTAATAGATTAAAAGAAAGGATTTTTTATATGAACGTTTTAATTTGTGCTAGTGAAGGCGCTCCTTATATTAAAACTGGTGGCTTAGCTGATGTTATAGGTGCATTACCTAAAGCTTTAAAAAAAGAAGGTATTGATGTAAGGGTAATAATGCCTTATTACAAAAAAATCAAAGAAAAAAATCAAGCTGAATATATTGGTTATGCTTACGTTAGAATTGCTGACCATAACGAATATTTAGGCCTATTTAAAGCTGAAAACGAAGGGGTAATCTACTATTTTATTGATAGTGATAAATATTTCAATCGTGATACAATTTATGGTCATGGTGATGATGGGGAAAGGTTTGCCTTCTTTTGTTTTGCGGTTCTTGAAGCAATTAAAGTTGCTAACTTCTATCCTGATATTATTCATAATAATGATTGGCAAACAGGGTTAATACCATACATTTTAAAAGCTAATTACAATTATTATCCTGAATATCGTCGTATTAAAACTGTTTATTCTATTCATAATATTCAATATCAAGGTATTTTCCCTAAAAATCTTTTAGATATTTTATTTATGCCTTATTCTAATAGTCTTGAATTTAACAACTGCGTTAATTTTATGAAAACTGCTATAATGGAATCTGATATTATTAACACTGTTAGTCCAACCTATAAAGACGAGGTTTTAACTGATTATTATGGTTATGAAATGAATAAAGTATTAGAACTTCGTAAATATGATTTTTATGGAATCATAAACGGTTTAGATGTTGATAAATATAATCCAGCAACTGATAAAAACTTATATCAAAATTATGATTCAAATTCCTTTATCGAAGGAAAAAGAGAAAATAAACGTCAATTATTAACTGAATATCATGCTAATAGCCTAGAAGCCCCATTATTTGGTTTAGTTTCTAGATTGGTTGATCAAAAAGGTGTTGATTTGTTTATGCCTATTTTAGAAGATGTGCTTTATTATTCTAACGCAACATTCTTCATATTAGGCAGTGGCGATAAAAAATATGAAGACTATTTCAACTATTTAGCTGCTAAATATCCTGGCCGTTTCTTAGTATATATAGGATATAGTGATCCTTTAGCTCAAAAAATTTATGCAGCAAGTGATGTTTTCTTAATGCCATCTAAATTTGAACCTTGTGGTCTTGGTCAAATGATTGCTATGCGATATGGTACATTACCATTAGTTAGAGAAACTGGCGGATTAAAAGATACTGTAATCCCATACAACCAATATACTGGTGAAGGTACTGGGTTTAGTTTCGCAAATTATAATGCACACAACTTCAAGGAT
Organism: uncultured bacterium; assembly: GCA_949293265.1. Lineage (GTDB taxonomy): Bacteria > Bacillota_I > Bacilli_A > Acholeplasmatales > Anaeroplasmataceae > CALUXS01. Next base: position 36,256 of record CASFCK010000001.1, on the reverse strand, counting down.
GTTATTTTCTTAGCTATGTCGACTTATGAAAATAAAGACGCATGGAATGCTCTAGTAAAAAGAGCTATGGAACAGGATTTCAGCTGGAATTCTTCAGCTAAATCATATATAGAATTATATAATAAGTTATTATAAGGAGGTTATTTATGGAAACTTTAGCTTTAATTTTAGCAGGGGGTAGAGGCTCTAGATTAGATATTCTATCAGAAAAAAGATCTAAACCGGCAGTACCTTTTGCAGGTAAATTCAGAATTATTGATTTTGCCTTATCAAACTGCACAAATAGTGGCATTTTCCAAATCGGTATTTTAACTCAATATTTACCACTTTCACTAAATGAACACATCGGTGTTGGTAAACCTTGGGACTTAGACCGTCGTGATTCTTTTGTCACACTACTTCAACCTAATAATTCTTGGTATGAAGGTACAGCTGATGCTGTAAGAAAAAATATTGAATTCGTAAAACGTTATGCTTCAAAATACGTTTTAATTTTATCAGGTGATCATATTTATAAAATGGATTATCGTAAAATGATTGAACAACACAAAGCGACTGGTGCTGATGTTACAATCGCTGCTAAAATTGTTCCAATCGAAGAGGCAAACCGTTTTGGTATTCTTGAGACTAATGATGAATTACAAGTAACAAAATTCCAAGAAAAACCAAAACAACCTAAATCTAATAAAGCTTCAATGGGTATTTATGTATTTAACACTGATGCCTTAGTTAAACAACTTGAATCATACCCAGACATCGTAGATTTAGATTTTGGTAACCATATTATTCCACATATGATTGAAAATAGTAAGGTATATGCATATGAATATTATGACTATTGGAAAGATGTAGGAACATATGATTCATATTTAGATGCTAACCTACAACTATGTAGTGATGATTGCACTCTCGATTTATATGATACAAAATGGAAAATATATACTAAATCCGAAGACTTACCTCCAGTAAAAATAGGTGATAAGGCAAGTATTAAAGATTCTTTAGTTTCTCATGGTGATCAAATTTATGGTAAAATTGATCATAGTGTTCTTTCTCCTGGCGTTAAAGTTGGTGAGGGTTCAGTTGTTAAAAATTCAGTTATCTTGAATGATGTTCAAATTGGTAAAAACGTTCATATTGAAAATACTATTATAGATAAAGAAGCCATCATTGGTGATAACTGCGTAATTGGTACAGGTGATGACTACACACCAAATAAAGCCAAACCAAAAGTTTTAAATTCAGGTATAAATGTAATTGGTAAACGTTTAGTTTTACCTGAAAACACGGTAGTGGAACGTAATGTTAGAATTCCTTCATCTGCTACTAAAAAGAAAATTGAAACTAAACATTTACATAGTGGTGAATCATTAGAATAATCTTTTAGCTAAAGCTTTCGTAGCTTTAGCTTTTTCTTTATAGACAGATTATATTAAAATATGTTACAATGTAAGCGCTTTAATAGAAAGGTTGTAATTATAATGAATAAAAAACTCAAGTCTATTATATTTTTTTCTCTTCTTTTTTTTCTAACAATTGGGATAATAACTACTATAGTTGTAATTAATAATTCCCACAAAAATTTCCACAAACATGAATATATATATATCCCTATCGATATAGATACTCATGAAAAAACATGTAAAAGCTGTGATTATAAAATTATCGAAAAACATAACTTCAAAGCTAACATTTGTGAATATTGTGGTTATGAATTAACTTCGCATACCCATAATTTAGAAAAAAAGATTTACGATAAATGTCAAAATAATATTATAAATTATTATGAATGTGCTACTTGTCATAATTATTATCTCGATGAAAAAGGCTTGAAATTAACCGATCTAGATGAAATTATTAATCTTGGCAAACACAATCTGGTCTTACTTCCTGAAACAAGCTCGACTTGCCTTAAACCAGGTCATAAGCTTAGTTATCAATGTCAAAACTGTCATTTATATTTTAGCGATGAATCTGGTGATAAGGAAGTTACTTATGAATCTATTCTTCTTCCACTTCAACAACATCAATATGAAATTAAATATGATGATACTTATCATTATGAAGAATGTGTTAATTGTGATAAGGTTATTTATAAGGAAAAACATAATTTTGTTAATAATAAATGTTCTTGTGGCTATATTAAACAAAATCTAAATTTTATTGCCGATTATCAAACTTATGAAGAGGGTCTATATGTTATTATCAATGCAACAAATATCGATTCCCTTAGTGTTAAATATGCAAAAAATGGCTCTACAAGTTGGTATAATGCTGATCATAATCTAATTAGATTAATAGATAATAAAGTAAGAGTTGATATTATAGGACTAACTAATGGCACATATAATTTAAAAATTAAATTGGCTGATGATGAAATTACCATTTCAAACTTAGAAGTAAATAATTACGATAGATCTGGTTATGCCCATTTTAATTATACTAACGGTATAGGTGCCTATTTAGATGATGGATCACTAAAAGATAAAACTTTAGTAATCTATTTAAGTGACAGTAATAAAAATAACATCTTAGATTATGCTTATGTATATGATAAAAAAACTAATACATTAAATAAAACTGATATTAGTAAATATTTTAAAAATAACACTGATACTAGTATAGGCTATTTCTTAAATAATCGCCAATATGATGAAAAATCAAAATATGGTATTAAGGCCGCTTGTCTTGATTACGGTGCCGTAAACATTAGGGTTTTAGATTTAGTCAATGCTGAGGACAAAACCGATTCTAGTAAAAGCTTAATCACTGGACTAACTGCCTATAATTCAACTGCGTTTGGTGGTAGTGTAGGCGATAATGGTCGGATGGCAAGAATGGTTGATGCATTTAATTTAACTATTGAAGGTATAGGTGAAAATGCTGGATTTTATGGCTTTGGTATACATTTTATAGCTAATAGTAATACTACAACTAAATATGGCGTTTCTACTGGTGAAAGTTTTGAAGTAAGAAATCTATCGTTTGCAAATTATCCTGAAGATGCAATTGGAATGGAAGGTAAACAAGAAAATAATCTAATTACCGTACCTGTTTCTAGATGTTGGATTCATAATAATGTATTTTTGCCTGGTTACTGTGCTAACCCAGCTGAATCAGATAAAGCTGAAGGTGATGGATCTTGCGATTTCAAACGAGGTCTTTATTATACTTTTTCCTATAATTATCTTAAGGATTGCCATAAAACCAATTTAATTGGTTCTAGTGATACTTCTTTACAATATAACATCTCCATGCACCATAATTGGTGGCATAATTGTCTATCTAGACAACCATTAGCTAGACAAGCTAATATTCACTTTTATAATAACTATATATCGGTTGATAAGGATTATACTGGCAAAATTAACTATGTAATTTCAGCCCGAGCCAATTGTTATATTTTTGCCGAAAGCAATTATTTTGATGGTTGTAAACAAATAGTTGATAATAATAATACTAGTGGTACTACTAAATTTTATAACAATGTCTTCTTCTCTTGTTATGAAGGGTTACCAAATCAAGTTAATGATAGATTAGATTTAGTAAATAGCAATTGTTATTATGACCAAACTTCCTATACTGCTTTTGAAAATAATGCCCAATTATTTTATTTAAATGACTATTATTTAACTGATCCTTTAACCGCAAGACAAGAAGTTATTAAGAATTCCGGAACGCATAATTATAATGCTTTAAAAAATACCCAAATGGCTGAAAATTTACCTCCTACTTCCGTGAATATAGATGCTAAAAATCTAATTATTGATTTTTCAAAAATAAGGACAAATGAGACAACAAATTTAAATAATATAATTTTTACAAATATAACTAATTCAAATCAAAACCAAATTAGCGGCAAAGGTCAAATTATAACCTTTACTCTAAGCACAAAGACAACAATGAAAATAACTGTTAGCGCCAAAACTAAAGAACAAGGTGCTGAATTAATTGATAATTTTGGAAAATTATATTTAAGTAAATTAATCGGTGATGCTGAAATCACCTTACCTAGTGGTACTTATATTTTAGCTTCTGGTATTAAAAATAAAGAAATTAGTGTATCGTATTTAGAATTTATTCAAGAAACCACTAAACTTGAACAAACTATTAATGCTATTAATAATCTACCTAATAATATTACTATAAGTAATAAAGAACAAATCTATAATACCTATAAACTCTATAGTAATTTATCTGAAAAAGATAAAAAACAAATTTCTGCAGAATTATATCTAAAATTAGATGCAGCCTATACAAAAATTCAAGCTTTAGAAGTTGAAAATGTGATTAATTTAATATCTAAGATTGGTGTTGTTAATGAAAATAGTTTAATGTTGATTAAAATAGCTAGAGAAGCCTATAATTTACTTCCATCTGATCTAGAAAAACTAGTTACAAACTACAATGACTTAATAAAGGCTGAAGAAACTTTTAATAATATTTCTCTGAATAAAATTATTACAGAAATAAAGAATTTAATTGATTATAATCAAATCGATAAATTTAATGTAGAAGCTATAGATTACGCCTTAAAAGCATATCAAGATGTTTATACAAAATATACTGAATTAGGCAATATCAACATAGATATTGAATTAATAAATAAATTAAATAACGGAATAACAGCTCTAAAGTCCTATTTAGTTAGCCATAAGTTTATTAGTATTCTATCTTCATTAGATGAATTTAATTTATCTATAAAAGATGGTTTAAAGATAAATGAATTGCAAACTATATACCAAAGCTTAAATCATCTACAATTAAGCATACTATCTGATGAACATATAGCTAAATATGAAACTATACTTAAAAACTATGATTCAATTATTAACAATCAAATTATAATAAGTTTTGGTAACGAAAATACTAATTATAAAAACTATGATTTCATTACTATTAGCGGAAACACTAGCACATCTAAAGGCGAATTAATATATGAAGATATCACATATAAAACTTGCCTAAAAATTGAAACTGCAACATCGATTATAATTAATAGTTCAAATGCTGAATTATATTTATATACCGATGCCGTAAAAGATGATTATATTAAAATAAATGATAAAAAAATAATATGTCCGAATGATGACGGACTCTTTTATACTACAATTAATGGTGAAATAACTATCACAAAAGGCGATTCAATAAACTTATTTTTAATTATTATAAAACCATAAAAAAAGTCACAACAGTGACTTTTTTAACGTTTAGAACCAACAAAGAACAACGCCAATGTTCCCGGACCTGAATGAGCCCCAATTACCGGTCCAATACAATTGATTAACACATCTTTTACTGCTACTCTTTTTTTAACTTCTTCTGCTACAAATAATGCATCATCTAAACAATCACCATGTCCAATCATAATCATTTGTGGTTCTTTTCGATCAATTGTTTCTTCTAATTTATCAACTAAAGCTAATAAACTTCTTTTACGTCCAATAGTTTTACGCATTGCAATTAGATGACCAGCATCATCAACATGTAATACCGGTTTAATATTAAGTGTATCAGCAACAAAAGCCGCAACATTAGAAACTCTTCCACCTCTACGTAAAGTTTCTAAATTTAAGACTGTAAACCAATGACATAAATGCGGTCTTAATTCTAATAAGTTTTTTTCATTATCGGTTAAAGACAAACCTTTTTTCTTATTCTCAACAGCATAATAAACAAATAAGCCTTCTCCTAATGATGCACAAAGAGAATCAATAATAACAATTTTTGCATCTTTATATTCTTCTTCTAATTCTTCCTTAGCTAAACGCATAGAATTAAAAGTTCCTGATAAACCTGAAGAAAAACCAATCGCTAAAATATCTAGACCTTGGTCTAAATATTTACGATAAACATCTTCAATTTCATACATAGTTAATTGAGCAGTTTTAGCAATTTTATTATTACGTTCATTTTCATAAAATTCTTTATTAGTCATTTCTCTTTCATCAAGATAATTAGAATATTCTTTGCCATCCATACTAAATTTCATTGGTATAACAACAAGATTATTTTCTAATGCATAACTAGCAGGCAAATCTGTAGTTGAATCAGTAATTATTATGTAGTCTCGCATATTTTATCCCCTTTTTTTGTCTTTATTTTTTAAAATATTAGCTAACTTTTCAATTTCAGCCATTCTTTTTTTATTGTGACCTGGTTTTACTTTTTTACTTTTTGGAATCATCTTACTAGCTAAATTATGATAATTTGTTTTATCTAATCGTCTATTTTTTCTAACATTCCTACCTTTATATGGAACTAATTCATCACCAACGATATCCATATAAATAGGCTTTATTCCTCTTTTAGCTAATAAATCTAAATAATTATCATCTAACTTATCATATAAGGCATAACTAATACCATCTCTATTCATTCTAGCTGTTCTACCCGAACGATGAATATAAAATTCAAAATCATATGGTAGATCATAAGAAATAATATGACTAACACCTTTAATATCAATACCACGAGCTAAAATATCACTTGTTACAATATATTGATATCTCAAATCATTAATCTCGCGTAAAATTCTTTTACGCTCTCTTATACTCATATTAGAACTAATCATTGTGCAGTTATAGCCTTTGTTAGCTAAATCATTATATACAAATTGAATATTTTCCTTCTTACTAACAAAAATCAAACATAAATAAGGATTAATAACTCGTAATAAATTATTTAATACATCTATTCTTTCATTATATCTTACAGGTATCCAAATATGTTCAATTTTAGTATCTAACATATCATCAAAATTAATATAATTAGCATATAAAGCATATTTTTTAATTAAATTTTCTAATTCTTTACGAATCGTAGCTGAAACAAATATTTTCTTAGCTTCAGTAACTAACACTAAAATATCATCTAATTCTTCTCTAAAACCATTATCTAAAGCCATATCAGCTTCATCTAAAACAAAAAAATTAAGTTCATGGATTTTTAAAGCATTTTGCTTAATGCTTAGATCAAATATCTTACCTATCGTGCCAATTACGATTTGGGGTTGTTTCTTATTTAATTTAACAACCTCGTCTTTTGAAGCAGTATTAGAATCATATAGGCGAATATCAATATTTTCACCTTGTAATAATGATTTAACTACTAAATAAGTTTGATATGCTAATTCATTAGTAGGTAATAAAATTAATAATTGTAATTTTTTTACAGCAAAATCAAGCTCATTTAAGATTGGTAAAAGATAAGCCAAAGTCTTACCACTACCTGTTTTAGATGTTAAAATTATATTTTTAGATTTAGCAAATTCTTCTAACATTCTAATTTGGACAGGCATTAGTTCTGTAATATTTTCTTTAATTAAATTATTTATTATAAAATCATGTTTAAGATATTTTTGCATGTTAACACCTTTCTAATTTTAGCTTAATTTACTTCTTTTTTCAAGTATAAAAATAGACACTAAATAGATTATGTGCTAGAATAAAAGTGGTGATAATATGGTCAAATTAATTGAACCTCAAAGTTATTGTATGGGCGTTAAACGAGCAATTAAATTATTAGACAACGCCCTTAAAGCAGATTTAGAAAAGCCCTATTATTTAGTCGGAAAATTAATTCATAATGACCTTGTTATGGAAAAATATTTAAAACAAGGAGTTATAATTATCGATGAACATCATAAAGATGATATTAAAAATATAACTAAGGGTACCTTAATATTTCAAGCCCATGGTACTGATGAATCTTTAATTGCTGATGCTAGAATGCGAGGGTTAACTATTGTTGATGCAACTTGTCCGGTTGTTTCTTTAATTCATAATAAAATTAAAGAATATATAAAACTAGGATATGAAATAATATATGTAGGTAAAAATAATCATAGTGAAAGTGAAGCTGTGTTAACTATTGCTAAAAACATTCATTTTGTTGCAGATATTAAAGATATTGATAAATTAAATATTAATAATGATAAAATATATATAACTAATCAAACTACTCTTTCAACCTTAGATTTAAAAGCCATTTACGAGTATATTAAAAATAAATATCCTCAAGCAATAATAGATAATAAAATTTGCTTAGCTACAACTAAAAGACAAGTTGCAGTATTAAATAGTAATTATGATTTAATTATAGTTGTAGGGGATATTCATTCAAGCAATACAAAAAGGCTATATGAACTAGCCTTAAGTAAAACAAATTCAATTTTAATATCTAATTTAGATGACTTAAAGAAATACGATTTAACTAAATTTCAAAACATAGGCATAACAAGCGGAGCTTCTACACCTATGTCATTAGTTAAAAATATCTATGATTATTTAATTAAATAGGGTCTTATATTTACCATAATATAAGGCTTTTTTGCCATATTTACCTTCAAAATCTTTAATTAAATCACTAATAACTTCTTTCTTTTCATCTTTATTTAATGCTGTAAACAAATTATATTCATCATCTTTAACTAATAAATTTTTCTTAATTAAATTTGCTAATCCAACTCCAATTAGCCGCAATGTATCGTTTTTATAGTTTTGTCTAAATAATTCAATTACTTCATCACTTATCACTTGTAAATCATCAGTATATTCAATAGTTTTAGACCGAGTGATAGTTTTAAATTCGATATTTCTTAATGTTATAGAAATAGTTTTAGTTACATAATTACCTTTTATTAATCGTTTATAGACGTTTCTAGTTAAAATCAATAGTTCTTCTTCAATTTCTTGTTCTGAATTTAAACGCCTATCGTAAGTATTCATAGTTGAAATTGATAAATTATCTTCTTTATGTAAAGGATTTATTTTATTGTTTGATTTACCCTGAAATTTATTTACAATTTCTAGATAATAGTCTTCAGATATAACTTCTAGAACTAAAGATTTATTATCTTGATTTAAGAAATCAGCAATTGTTTTAATTCCTTTTTCTTCTAATTTAGGATATGTTTTTTTCCCTATTCCAAAAATATCCCTAACACTTAAACAATATAATTTATTCTTAATGTCTTTATTTCTAATCACGGTTAAGCCTAATGGTTTTTGTAAATCAGAAGCCATTTTAGCTAAAAATAATGTAGTAGCAATCCCAATTGAACATGGCAAATGATATTCTTTTAATAACCTTGTCTGAATTTCTTTAGCTATAACTAACGGATGTCTAACTTTAGCTAATTCCGTTATGTCAACATAAGCCTCATCAATTGAACCAACTTCAATTAGATTAGTATATTCTTTTAATAAATTAATAAATTTATTATGATAATTCAAATAATACGAATAAGGTAAGCTTATAACATTTAATGTTTTAAGTTTTTTAAAAGCTAATGCTAGAGGCATTCCGCTATGAATACCATATTCACGTGCTTTATAACTTGCAGTTGATATAACCCCGTAATTTGAGTTTTCCCTACCTATCGCAAAAGCTGTATTACGTAAAGCCGGGTTATAGATTTCCGCTACTGAACAAAAGAAAGCATTAAAATCAATATGTAATATAATATTTGCCAAAATTAACACTTCCTTTTTTTAAAATTTTAAGTTATAATAACCATTGTTATTATAACACATTTATTTATGAGGTGAAATAGAATGTCTAAAGCTAAAAAAGTTAAAAACAATAATGTATCTAATAAAAAAACTTATACAAGCCCAACTAAAAAAGCTTGGGGTAAGATTTTAATAGCATTATTAGCAGCTTCTTTTGTTGTTGCTATGGTAGCTACTGTTATTTATTTTATTGTTGTTAGTATACTTCAAGTTTAATATTCGCAATGCGAATATTTTTTATTATAGGAGCTTATATGATTAAAATTTGTACAATTGATTTAGATGGAACTCTTTTTGATAAAAATAAAAATATTTCAAATGAAAATATTATAGCTATTAAAAAAGCAAAAGAAATAGGTTGCAAGATAGTCATTGCCTCAGGCCGACCTTTTTGTGGTGTTAAACCAGTATTAGAAAAATTAGGACTAACTACAAATAATGATTATGTAATATGTTATAATGGGGCTAAAATATTGAATGTTGGACTAAATAAAGAAATATATTTATCAAGCTTAAATCATGATGACTTATTAAAAATATATGAACAAAGTGTCTTATTCAATAGTTATTGTCATGCTTTTAGAAAAGATGAAACATTATTATGTTCTAAGCCTAATCCTTACACTGATGTAGAAATAAAAATTAATAAAATAGAAGCTAAGTATGTTGACTTTAAATCATTACCTCCAGATCTATATCTTAAAGTAATGATTGTAGATAATAAAGAACGACTGAATTTTATTGAAAATAATATTGACCCTAATATTATAACTACTTATTCTATGGTTAGAAGTTCAGATATATTTTTAGAATTTTTAAATAAAAAAACTGATAAAGGTCTAGCTTTAGAAAGACTAGCTAGTTATTTAAATGTTGATATGGCTGATACTATGGCGATCGGTGATGCTGGCAACGATTTAAATATGATCTTAAAAGCTGGTATAGGTGTGGCAATGGCCAATGCTTTTGATTACGTTAAAAAAGCCGCTAATTTCATTACTTTAGATAATGAATCTAGCGGTGTTAGTCATGCTATTACAAAATTTATTTTAAGTTAAGCCTAATAGTTCTTTAGCACTTAGAATTGACCCTTCAGTTATATTATTACCAGCGATCATTCTAGCAATAACTTTAACTCTTTCTTCAGTATTTAATTCTTTAATGTGGGCAAATGTTTTGCCCGCATTTTCTTCTTTATAAATTAAATATTCATAGTCTCCCATCGCGGCTACTCTAGCTATATGAGTAATACAAATTACTTGAGTTGATGTTGCAATTTCTTTAATTTTGTTTGCTATCTTTAATGCAGCCTCTCCAGAAACTCCTGTATCGATTTCATCAAAAACCATTAAAGAATAATTTTTTGTTTTCGCATCGATCGTTTTTATAGCTAACATTAATCGAGCTAATTCCCCGCCACTAGCAACTTTGCTTAGTTCTTTTACTGGTTCACCACTATTAAAGGAAACTAAAAAATTAACTTTGTCGATACCATTATTGTAAAATTCATCTTTAGCTGCTTCAAAAAATCTAATGTTGAAATCTATCTTATCTAAATCTAGATCCTGACAATTTTTAATTATTTCTTTTTCTAATTTTAAACCTTTTTTCTTTCTTAAATTTCTTAATTTAAGGCCTAATTCATAGAGGTTATCTTTAATTTGTTGATATTCTTTTTCTATTTTTAATATTAATTCATCATAATTAGTTATTTTTTCAATTTCATAATTAATATTATTGTAATATTCTATTATTTCATTTAAAGTTTTTTTATATTTTTCTTTGATTTTTTCAAGTGTATAACTTCTATTTTCAAGTTCTTCTAACTCTTGTTTATCATAATCTAAATTATTAATTTCTTTATAAATAGCACTTTTTATATCTTCTAGATTATAATATGCATCATTCATAGTCTCACAATAACTATTATATTCAGCTTTTAAATCACTAATCTTTGCTAATTCTTCTTTTGCATTATATAAATTATCATTTAGATTTGTATTCAATGTATTATATGCGTAATTTAGAGCTTCAAAAATTTTATCAAAATTCTTTAAGATAGCAATTTTGTCAGCAACTTTTTTATCTTCATCATATTCTAAATTTAATTCTTCTAATTCTTTTTTTTCATATAGTAAATAGTCTAATTTATCTAAACTTGTTTTTTTATTATTTAATAGATCATTATATTTATTCTTAATCTCTAAATATTTATTATGTGCAAATAAATAATCATTTTTAGCTTTAATTATCTCATCTTCATTATCAATATATTCTAGATATGAATCTTCATTAAACAATTTAAATGTATCTTGTTGTTCATGGATATTAAATAAATAATTAGCTATATCTTTTAATTCACTTAAAGTTACATTTTGGCTATTAACTTTAATTGAATTTCTACCATCTTTAATCTCTCTTCTGATTATAATATTATTGGTGTCTTTTATACTTAAAGTAGTTAAATATTTAGTTAATTCCGGATTGTTATTATTAAAATGAGCTTCAACAAAAGCCATTTTTTCTTCATATCTAATTAAATTTTGATATGCTCTATTTCCACTTAAAAGTAATAAACTATCTATGACTAAACTTTTACCTGCTCCTGTATCGCCCGAGATTATATTAAGTTTATCATGAAAATTTACATCAATGTCTTTTATTATGGCAATATTATTAATTATTAATCTTTCTAACATATTTATCTCCATTAAATAATAGTCAAAAAATCAATTTTTTTTGCTTCTTTTCTACTTACAATTGCTAAATATTCTTGATTACCATCTTTACCTTTAATTTGTGATTTTATAATTTTATTTATATATAAATTTATACTATTTAGTTCTTTTTCTACTTTGTTTAAAATATTTAATACCATTTTCTTATCTTTAACAATCCCATTTTTTAAATAGATATTACCAGCCTCAAATTGAGGTTTAATTAATAATACTAAATAATTATTTTCAGTTACATAATTATTTATAGCTGGCAATAAAACATTAACACTAACAAATGAACAATCTAGTAAGACTATATCGATTGAATTTGAAAAAAATGGAAGTGATAAAATATTAGTGTTTTCTAAAGATACGACTTTAGCATTTGATTTTAGAGATTCATCTAATTGATTGGTACCGACATCAACTGCATATACTAATTTTGCGCCATGTTTTATAGCACAATCAGTAAATCCACCTGTTGAGGAACCAATATCTAAGACAACTTTATTTTGAAAATTTAAATTAAAAGATTTAATTGCTGTTTCTAGTTTTAAGCCACCTCGTGATACATAAGGTATTAAAAGGTTTGTATTTATTATAATATCTAAACTATCTAAAACTTCATAACTAGGCTTAAATATCGTGCTTCCAGCAAGCAAAACAGCCCCGTTTTTTATGGCAGTTAAGGCTTTGTTACGCGTTTTAAAATAACCTTTATCTACTAAGTATTTATCAAGTCGCATAATTTGTTTATTTCCTTCACTATATTAGTCTCAGAAAAGCCATATGCATCTAAAACTTCACTAATTGAACCTTGAGGTATGATTTCATCAGTTTTAAAATTAATACCCTTAACATTTTTAATATCTTGAGCTTTAATTTTTTCATATAATGATGCACATTCAACAACATCTTCTAAAATTAAGAATGGTAAATTTAATGATTTTAAATAATTTAACATTTCAAAATCAAGTGGCTTTATTAAGCGGCAATTGCATAATATAACATCTAAATTGTTTTTATAAATAATTTTATCTAGATAATCAACCATTGGTCCATACGCTAAAACAATACCCTTATTACCTTTTCTTATTATTTCCCAAGAAAAATTAGTATATGTTAATTCTAAATTATTAAAATCACAAATTATATCTTTTCTAGGGTAACGTATTACAACTGGTTTATTGGTTTCAAAAGCAGTCATAAATAAACCAATAACTTCTTGATAATTTCTTGGTTCAACTATTATTACATTAGGCATTGAATTAAACATCGCAACATCATAAATCCCTTGATGAGTCGGTCCATCACGTCCTACTACTCCTGCTCTATCTATTCCGATAATAACCGGAATATTAGATCTACATATATCATTTAAGAAAAAATCATATGCTCTTTGAGCAAATGTAGAATACATTAATAATACCGCCTTTTTACCACCTAAAACTAAACCACTAGCCATAACAGTTGCGTGTTCTTCGGCTATCCCAACATCTATTAATGAATCAGGATATAATTTTGCAAATTTTTCTAATTTAGCTCCAACTTTCATTGCTGGTGTTATAATATAAAAATCTCTTTTTTCCCGTATTTTAATTAATGATTCTGACACAACTTCCGAAAATGAATGAATATTATTTAACTTTTTATTTAATGGTTTACCCGTTTTAACATCAAACGGCTCAACGCCATGAAAGTTACCTACATCATCATGTTCAGCTAATGTATAGCCTTTACCTTTTTCAGTTAAAACATGTAAAAGAACCGGTCCTTCAACATCTTTAACTCTTTCTAATGCTTTAATTATAGACTTCATATTATTACCATCAACAGGTCCGTAATAATCAAAGCCTAAATCTTCAAAAATATTATCATGTTGGACATAACCTTTAACAGCTCTTTTTAAACGATGAAATGAATTAGTTAAAAATTTAGGTAAAATGTTATTAAGTACTTTCTTAGTTTTAATAATTAGTTTTTTAGAACGTAATTTATCAAAAACCAAATTAAGTGAACCGACACTTTTAGAAATGCCCATTTTATTATCATTTAAAATTATTAGGGGACTATAGCCTTTTAACGTGCCTAAATAATTTAGGGCTTCAAAACTTACCCCATTAGTTATTGATGCATCACCTATAACCGCTATAACTTTTCGTTTGCTATCTTTGCCATAAGCAAGCATTAACCCAGCAAGTGCGGAGATTGATGTTGAACTATGTCCACTTTCAAAAACATCATATGGTGATTCTTTTCTTGACATGTAGCCACTTAAACCATCTTTTTGTCTTAAACTATTAAAATATTTAGCTCTTCCTGTTAATATTTTATGCACATAACTTTGATGACCTACATCATAGATAATATCTGTCATTTTGTAATCAAAAACCGAATATAAGGCTATACTCAGCTCAACTATTCCTAAATTACTAGCTAAATGGCCGCCTGTTTTAGCAATGTTGGCAATTAAAAATTCTCTAATATCAGCAGCTAGAGCTTCTTTTTCTTTAGTTGTTAATTTATTTAAAAACTCAGGATTTTCTATCTTACTAATATCAAACATTAATTGCCACACTCCTTTCTATAAATTTTCTTCAAATTCTTGTTGATTATTATTATCTTTAAATTCCTCTAATCCTAGTTCTGTCATTTTTAAAGCTACTAAGTTTTCTTTTTCTTTTAAAATGTTATAACATTCTTTAACTAATTCTAAACCATTAGTATAATTTTTAACTAAGTCTTCTAAGGAAATGTCCTTATCTTCTAATTTAGCTACTATAGCTTCTAAATTTTTTATATTTTCTTCATAATTTGGCATTTTATTTAACCTCCAAAATTTTACTCTTAATCTGACCATCTGCAAATTTAGTCTCGATTATATCACCAATTTTAGCATCATTAACACTTTTTAGATACTTACCATCCTTACTAGCAATAGAAAATCCTTTAGCCATTATTTTAAGTGGATTTAAAGATTCTAATTTAGCGTTTAATAATAAATAATTTTGTTTCTTTGCTTGATAATTTGTCATGAAATTATTTTTTAAATTATTAGATATTTTATTTAATTTTTCATATTTTAATTTAATTACTTGTTTCGGTTGACAGCTTAATAAACAAGTATTTAAATTATTAATACCAGCTTTAAAATTTGATATTTGTTTATCATAAACAAGATTTAAATGCTTTAAAAGATTATTTAAATCTTGTTTTTCGCGTTTTAAAGCATTTAGTGGATTTAACATATCTAATCTTTTTTCTAAATTTATAACTCCTAGGTTATATTCTGCCATTTTATTAGCATATATTTTATTTATAATCTTAAAATAAGCATTTATTTCTGCCTCTAAACTAGCTTTATCAGGAACGACTAAAGTACCTGCCGCCGTTGGAGTAGGAGCTCGCATATCAGCTACATAATCAGCTATCGTAAAATCTGTTTCATGACCTATAGCACTAACAATAGGAATTCTACTAGCATAGATAGCTTCTGCTACTATTCGTTCATTAAATGGCCATAAATCTTCAATCGAACCACCACCACGAGCTAAGATTATAACATCGGCTAAATTATCAATATTAACCTTGTTAATTTGAAAAGCTATTTCTTCTTTAGCACCTTCACCTTGAACTCTAGCTGGATATAGAATCACTCTAACTTTATTATACCGTTTATTAATCGTTTTTATTATATCTCTAATAACAGCCCCGGTTTCTGATGTAATTACCGCTATAGTATTTACAAAACGCGGTAATTTCTTCTTATGTTCAGCATCAAAATAGCCAAGTGCATATAATTCTTTTTTTAATTGCTCGAAGCGGATATATAGTTCTCCACTTCCTTGTAATTTCATATTTGAAACATAAATTTGATAAGTCCCACCTTGAGGATAACTAGACAATTTACCTCTAATTAAAACTTTGTTACCATTTTTGGGCATGAATTTTAATATTCGCGCACTAGAGGCAAACATAACACAATTAATTTGGGAATTGTTATCTTTTAAAATAAAATATAAATGTCCTGATGAATGGTATTTAAAATTAGATATTTCTCCTTCAATTAAAAAACTTTGTAAATAAATATTATTTTCAAAAATACTTTTTATATAATTATTAATTGCACTGACCGTTAATACTTTTTCACTCATTATTCACCATTGATTTATGGATTTGATCTAATAATTTATTATTAAATTTAACTGAATCATAATCATCGGTCTGTGTATATTTTCTTGAAATATTTAATGCTTCATTAATAATTATTTGAAAAGGTGTATCAGTATATAACATTTCATAGGTAGCTAATTCAATTATAGCTAAGTCGACTATATTTAGACGATTTATAGTATAGTTAACTAAATTTTGACTTATTTTTTCGTCAATAGTTTTTTTGTTAGCAATTACTAAATTAACTACTTCTTTTACTTCTTTATCTAACTCTTTATTATTAATTATTTCTTCATTTAAAATATTAATTTCATATAATACTTTAACGACCTCTATTCTTAAATCTCTTCTATTCATTAAAATCATCCTCGCTTTATATAATCAACTATTTTATTAATAATTTTTTGATAATTTTTGCTTTCTAACATTAAATGACTAATATCATCATATATAACTAATTCTCTCTCATTAATCGCAAGATCATAAACGTATGATACCGAATTAAAGGGAACTAATTGATCTAATTTTCCCCATATTATTAAAACCGGACAAGTTATAGCAATTAGTTCTTTATTGCAAACTGCAATAATTTTTCTAAATGTTTGGAGATTGTGGATAGAATAATGTGGTATTAATCTAGTAATAGCTAAATTAAAGGCTGCTTTATCATCAGCATTTAAATTATTTAGTTCAAATTTATTACGTTCTTTACGAATTTTCTTTATAAAATATAGTCGGTTATGTAGTAATTTAAAATTTAAATACCGATTTGCCGGAGCTAAAAGTACTAATTTATTAATCTTTCTAACACTTTGTAAATATGTAGCTAAAGCTCCACCCATTGAAAAACCCATACAATCAATTGCGTCAAACTTTAAAGCTAATTCGTCATAAAAAGAAAGTAGGGTTTTAAATGTATCATTGACGTTAAATAATTTATAATTAGGTGGTATAGTGTGACCTGGAACTTCGTAGATAGCTACATAATCATATAATTCATTTAAATCACTTATAATATTTCTAAAATCATCTTTATTAGTTAAAAAACCATGTATTAAGATTATAGTTTTCATATCGATCTAACCACCAAAAATGCTATTAAATTAGTAACAGCAAAAAAAGATACATACATTGCAATCAGTTTATAATTCCAAATTATTTTATGATATTTTAAAACATTAAAACAAAGGTAAATTAAAATTACCAAAACATTAATAAATAGACATAACCAACCAATAGTATAGTTTCCTAATAATAAAATAAAAAACAAATAGACTGGTAATAACAATTTTGTAGCAAAAATACTGTCTGTTTTTTCACCTACTTGTTCTATTTTTAAACGTCTAACACGATATAAAGTTAAAAAATGTAAAAATAAACAAGCTAAAAGTCCTACAAATATACTAATATAATTTGCAAAAGAAACTCCAAAATTACTTAAAGCACGATTAAAAAAATAGTTGATGACATAATCTGTTTGCCCAATAAAACTGATTTTTGCCCATTCAACATTTACATTTAATCCAAAATATAAAGAAACAAATATTAATGCTGGTAAGGCAAGATATGCTACGCTTAAAAATAAGGCTTCGACAAATGAATAGCACCTACTTGCTATAAAAGATTGAAATAAGTATGTAGATATAAAAATTACATTTATTAGTCCTAATAGAATAAATAAATATAGAAAATTAACTTTAATGTTTGAGCAAAATAAAACAAGAAAGCCAATTAAAATAGCTATACTAAAAATAAATATATTGATTAATATATGAAAATAAGTTTTAGTTTTATAAATAGTTTCTGATTTAATCGGTAATGAATAGTAAAAATTAGCCATTTTTTTAATGTAATTATGCCTAAAATCCCAAATTGGTAATACATAAGCTATAACGATATAAATTACCATCGGTATATAAAATATTTGTAATAAAAATGGTTTATAATTACTAATAACAAATAAAATCAACATAGGAAATGCTAATAAATAAACAATGAATAAAAACAAATAAAAGATAATTTCTTTACGAAATAAATACTTAAAAAATTGCTTATTCACTTTAACACCTCCATTTGATAAACTATCCAATTATCAAAAGACACTTCTTTAATTTCTAAATGTATTACATCAGAAAACACATATTTAATATCTTCTTGATTATTGTATACATCTAACAAAATTACTGATTCTAATTCTTCCATTTTTAAAACATATAATTTACTAATATCATATTTAACATTTGGCTTTTTATAAACGACAACCCGATAAATAGGATCACTTAAATAAGTTTTATCATCAATTTTTAATAATTTACCATCAACTAAATATGCTATTTCATCAGCTAGATTAGAAAGTTCACGTAAACTATGACTTGTTAGGACAACATTTATCTTTTTCTTATTAACTATTTTTTTAATTTCTTCTTTAAATATTCTTTTACAATTTGGATCTATTCCATCAAATGTTTCATCTAGTAATAATAATTTAGGAGCAATAGCTAAGGCTATTACTAAGTAAAATCTTTTCAACATACCTTTAGATAGATGAATCAAAAAATCATTTTTTTTCAATTCAAAGCGTTCTAAAAGATATTCAAAATAATTATTATCAATTTCATAAAAAGCTTCATATAATCTCTTTACACTTATTACAGTTGAATTAGGCTCATAATATGGGCTATCTGGTATATAAACTATATTCTTTTTAGCTTCAATATTAGAATAAATTGTTTCTGTACCTAAAAGGATTGTTCCTTCATCTGGTTTTAATACTCCGCTACATAGACGTAATAAGGTAGTTTTACCCACACCATTAATACCGACAATTCCAAATATGGAGTTATTTTTAGTTTGAAAAGAACAATCATCTATAACTATTTTATCATTAATTTTTTTGCTGACATGTAAAACATCTAACATTAAAGATCACCAGACCTTTCTATCTTTTAATTATACCATAAATAAGTAATAAAGAAAGAAAAAAACTAAGAAATCAAAGAATCTTAGTTTTTCATGATTAATAAGATTATAGATTTGTTTTTTTACGATTATCTTGATACATGAATATACCTAATATCAAAATAATAACACCTGAAATTAACCAAATAGTAAGACTATCACTACCAGAAAAATCAAAACCATATTCATCATATACGCTATTAGGATCAGTTAACTGACCTAGCCATATATCTAGTAGTGAAGCTAAGGCGTATATTGTATTTATTAAGCCTAAAGTGATAACTAAAATTGCTTTTTTCATTAAGCATTTACCTCATTTGAATTAATATATTTAGTAGTTAAGAAAAAGTCGTTTTTTCTTACATATAATATAGCAACACAAGCCATACATAAAACTGTAGAAGGTAACATATAAATACCATTATATAAAATTGAATAGGCTAACGGTCCACCCCAAATTTCATTTGGCCAGAAAAAATAACCTGCTAGAACATGACATAAATATTTACCTATACCCCCAACAAAAGCAGCAATAATAATCATTATTAGATCATGCTTCTTGTTTTCGCCAGAAAGTGTGTATTTAAAAATTCCTGCAAATAAGCCACAAATTGCATAAGCTAAAGTGTAGTCTAATAAAACTTGGAACATTACCTTATACCATGTCGAACTTATGGCATAAAAGCCACCAAGCATTTGTAACACCCCGGTTACTAAGCCAGCTAAAAATCCAACTAATGGCCCCCTTCTAATAGCCAAAATAATTATTGGCAACATAGCAATACCAACACTACCACCATTAGCAAAAAATGGTACTGCATCAAAAATGGCGCCTTGTAATAAATCAAGAACAAAGGCAAGTGCTGCTAGAATTGCAGCTTCGGCGACTGTGCGCACTAATTCATCATTTTTTTTCATATTTCTCCTCTTTTAAATAAAAAAAATGTCCGTTTAGGACAATGCTAAAAAGGATATCATTCCCTACGCTAGCATTACCTAGATCAGGTCAATGGGTCGACTTTCATCCTCTCAGCCATTTATAGGCTCCCCGTATGACAAAAAAATTATACCACATCAAATTAATAAAAAAAAGGTGTTGTAAATCAAAAATTATCACTTTTTGACATTATTACAACACCTTTTCCTGTAAATGTAACTTCTCCGCATTCATTTTCAATTTCATTTGAGATACATAAATTATCAAAATCATTAAAAACATAATTATCTAAATTATATTTAAAACCTTTTAAACTAATAACACTTCTACTTTTAGCAAAAAAGCTTATGTATTTATATTCATTTATAAAATAATATCCACTCGTTAGAGGACAAATTTTAGTATTATTATCTTTAATAGTCGTAATATTATTATATTTTAAAATTAAATTTATATTACTAATTAAATGTTCAATTCTTTTACCCTGTATACCACCATGAATTATAAATTCAGTTGCATCTTTAAAATATTTAATCGCGTATTCAGTATCTGTATCATCTTTAATTCGGTTTAATTTAATAATATTTGGACATGTTTTTTCGATTTGTTTTAATTCAATATCCGTTATAGAATCAAAATCACCTATAGCATAATCTAATTTTATACCTTTATTTATCGCAATTAAAGCTCCCCTATCAATACCTACTTTAAGTGATTCAGAACTATTTATAATCTCATCTTCTTGATAAGGCAAAAACAATTCACATATCATTTTAAAAACACCACCGTAGCTCCATTAAGTCCTTCACCTTCACCACCATAACGGTATGATTTAACATTGGGGTTGTTTTTTAATAGTTCTTGAACTCTATTCCTAATAACACCTTGTCCGTAGCCATGAACTATATTAACCGATTCATAATTAGCTAAAACAGCTCTATCAATAAAATCTTCTAATAAATCTTTAACTTCCTCGTAACGTTTACCACGTAAATCTAATTTTAAGCTAGCTCCCTTAACTTGATTGTAACCACTTAATTTTGTTTTTCGCTGTTCTTTTTTTTCTTGAACTATAGTTTTTATTAAATCTTTTTTCTTAAAATCCATAGTGAATTGACCAAAGTTAACTTTATAACGGTCTTTATTTATACTAATTATCTTACCAACTTTGTTATAAGGAATAATTTTTACAAAATCATCTATTTTAAATTCTTCATCAAAAGGATTAACTTTAATTTCTTCACTAGACAATGTATTAACCTTATTTTTTAAATCAGCTATAACATGATCTTTTACGTCTATTTCCTTTGTAACATCTTTTAATTTAGCTAATAAATCACTAGCATCTGCTTTAGCTTTATTAATTATTTCATCAGCTTCTTTTTTAGCTTTAAATAATAATTTAGCTCTTTCGTTTTCAATGATATTTTTTTCTTCTGTTAAGGCAAATTTCAATTCTTCAATTTGTAGTTTTTCTTGTTCTAATAATTCTTCTTTACTACTTAAATCTTGTAATCTATTTTCTAAATTAATAATATCTTTATTAAGTGGTTCGTTAGCTAGAATCGTTCTAGCTTTAGTTATGACATCTCTATTTAAGCCTAAATTAGTAGCAATATCGATAGCATTTGAACTACCAGGTACACCAAGTAATATTTTATAAGTTGGTTTTAGGGTGTTACTATTAAACTCGACACTAGCATTGATAACACCTTCTGTTTCATAAGCATAATTTTTTAAATCTGTATAATGGGTAGTAATAATAGCTTTAGCATTTTTATTTTTTAAATATTCAATAATTGCAATAGCTAGGGCACTACCTTCTTTTGGGTCTGTACCGGAACCAACTTCATCTAATAAAACGAGTGATTCTTCTAAATCATAAGCTAATATATCTTTAATTTTAGTAATATGACTTGAAAAAGTAGATAAACTTTCTTCAATGCTTTGTTCATCACCAATATCAGCACGTATATTTTTAAAAACATAATAACATGATTCTTTTTTACTATTAGGATATATACCAGCTTGGACCATTAAATTTAATAAGCCAACTGTTTTTAAACTAACAGTTTTACCACCTGTATTAGGTCCGGTAATTATAATAATATTATCGTTTTTATTCATTTTAATAGAAATTGGAATTACAATATCTTTATTAATTAATGGGTGACAAACATTTACTAAATTAAAGCTATATTCTGTGCTTAATTTTGGTTTTGTATATTCTTTTGAGTATTTAGCTTTAGCAAAAATCATATCTAATTTAGTTATAATCGTAAAATTATTATATAAAGCCTCATAATTAGTATTTATTAAAAGTGATAGTTCAGCTAAAATTTTATTAATTTCTACTCGTTCTTCTTCTTTTATATTATCAAGTTCATTAGCAATCATAAAACATTCATCTGGTTCAATATAACAGGTTGTGTTTGAACTTGATATATCATGCATTATCCCTTTAAAGCTGTTTTTATATTCAATTTTAACTGGCAAACACATTCTATTGTCTCTAATTGTAATCAATAATTCTTGCAACTTGTTAGAATTAGCTAACATTATTTGATTTAAGGTTTGGCGTAATTTATTTTCTGTTAGACTTAATTTTCTTCTGATTTGAAATAGATTTCTAGAGGCTTGGTCTAAAATATTACCATCCATTCCTACTGCGATTGTTAATATATTACGAAGCTTTGTCAAATTAATTAAATTAGCATTATAATTTTCAAAATTAGGGTAATCATCTTTACTATTTTGAAAAATATTATTTAAATATTTATTTATTTCTAAACTATTATTGATGAGAATTATTACATTAACAATATCAGTTGCTAGTAAATTAGCCCCCTTTTTTGCTAAATTTAAAGCTTCTAAAACTCCTTCAAAATTGCTTAACGGAATCATTCCATATTTAACCAAAATATTTATTGCCTCGGCTGTTTCATTTAATAATGTCGATACATCAAGAATATTACTAGCCGGTAATAAATTTGTAATTTCTGATTTAGCATATCTACTAAAACATAAGGGTTCAAGTTGTTTTAAAACTTTATCAAATTCTAAAGTGTTCAAATCAAACATAATATCATCCTTTAAATGTAATTATGATTATTATTTAATCTTTCATATGTGATAAACTTTATTCCATACAAAAATTCTTCTGGCCTAATAAAGGAAATATCTGATTCATTAATATAATAGAGTAAAGAACGTGAATTTGGGTAAATTAAACAAAGCTTTACTGTTTCTTTTTTCTTATCAAAAGGCTTAAAATTAACGAAATCTACAACTCCATCTATGAATCTAATTTTGTCATCATTAATATCTTTTTTATATTGCCATGAATATCTACTATTTATAGAAATTTCATAATTGTTATAGTTATAAATCACTTTTATATAATAATTAGTTGTTAATGTTTCTAAATAATAATCATATATTTTCTTTTTTTCTTTTATTAATCGATTATTTGGGTTTTTATGTTCATTTAATATAGCTGTTAATAATTCTTCGATTTTTATTTTTGCTATTTTATAACGGTAAAATCGATAAATTACATAAACTAAAAAAAGTAGAAAAATAAAACAAAACAAAAATAATAAGATTAAATAAATCGGTTTCATTTAGACCTCCTGAATCTTATTTGTTAATACTCCTTCATCAATCATCTTAATAACTTGTTCACCTAATTCAAAAGTGTTTTCAGCTAAATATTTAGAACTAGGGATAGGTTTATGAATAATAATTTTAACTTTAGTTTTATGCCATGGGAAATTTTTAGAAATTTTACTAGAACCAATTATACTAACCGGGCTTACTATAGCTTCAGGTTTAGTAGCGAGTTTAAATGATCCAGCTTTAAAACCAGCCGTAGTTTCATATTCCCTTGTTTTAATACCACCTTCAGGGAAAATAATCATATTATAACCACCTTCAACTAATTTTATAGCCTTTAATAATGCGCGTACACCTTCTCTTTCGTTATTGCGATCTAGAGGTACAACTTCAAATATTTTCATTATGTAGCTTAAAATTGGCACACTAGCTAATTCCTTTTTAGCTACCGCAGACATGACTTTTTTATAAGCTAAATAAACTAATATAACGTCACAATTAGATTTATGATTGCCATAAACTACAAAAGTATCATTAGGAATATTTTCTTTTCCCTCTACCTCTAATTTAATACGTAAGATGGTTCGTACAAAATCTAATAAATACCACAAAATTCTATGACTTATTTTATTATCATATCTAGTTTTACTAACTATAAATATGAAAATGAATACTAATATAATAACGAAAATTAAACTTGAAATAAATCCTAAGAAAACATATAAAATAATAAACCATAAGCTACTAAGACTAAGTAAAGACCAAAGATAACTAAATAAAGCCGTAAATAATAATATAAAAATCCAAACAACCATAATTATTTATTCCTCTCATAAATTAAATATTTAACTTTTTCTGTCTCATTAGAACTAACTAATAAATACTCATCTAACGAAAATGAAGGGAAATATGTATCACCATCATAATCACCTTTGATAATTGAAATATACAACTTATCTGCATAAGGTAAGCTTAATTTATAAATACTAGCCCCACCAACAACAAATAAATCCTCTTTATTATTAGCAAGAAAAGAAATAACATCAGAAACTTTAATTGCATCAGAAAACACACGATCACTTAGACTTGCTACAAAAATTTTGCCATATGGTAATGGTTTAGTTTTATAATAACCCTTTAATGAATCATAGGTGTTTTCACCCATTAATACAGTCTGACCTTTTGTTTTTTCTTTGTAATATAGCAAATCCTCTTTAACGTGCCATGGTATTTTATTTTCCTTGCCAATAAGCCATTTTTCACTCATTGCCCAGATTAAAGAAATCATACAGCCACCTTGCCTTTAATACCCTTATAAGGATTATAATCCGTCAATTCAAAATCTTCATATTTAAAATCATAAATAGATTTAATATTTGGATTAATATGCATATGTGGTAATGGTCTAGGAGTACGAGTTAATTGTTTATTCACTTGTTCTAGATGATTTAAATAAATATGCGCATCACCAATTGTATGAACAAATTCACCTAATTTTAAACCACATACTTGAGCTATCATCATCGTAAACAAACTATAAGAAGCAATATTAAAAGGTATTCCTAAAAACACATCACCAGATCTTTGATATAACTGACATGATAATTTTCCTTCATTTACATAAAATTGCATAAAACTATGACAAGGTGGTAAAGCCATATCTTTTACTTCTTTAGGATTCCAAGCCGAAATAATTAACCTTCTTGAATTAGGATTATTTTTTATATCATTTATTAGGTTTGTAAGTTGATCTACACCATCAAAATTACGCCATTGTTTTCCATAAACTGGGCCTAAATCACCCCATTTAATTGCGAAATCTTCATCGGTTTTAATTTTTTGGGCAAATTCTTCGATTGTTTCGCCTCTAAATTCTTCGCTTTTACTATATTTTGCATAAGGCCAATCATTCCATATTCGTACATCATTTAGCACTAAAGGTCTAATATTAGTTGAACCTGATATAAACCATAATAATTCATGAATTATACTCTTTAAATGTACTCTTTTTGTAGTTAATAATGGAAAACCTTCATTTAAATCAAAATGCATTTGATAACCAAAAATAGAAATTGTCCCCGTACCTGTTCGATCTTCTTTCTTATGTCCATTTTCTAAAATATAACGACATAAATCTAAATATTGTTTCATTTTATCTTCCTTTCTCTTAAACTATCTCTTCTCTTTTGTAAAAACATTTTATTAATATCGCCATTTAATTTTTTAATATATGTGAAAACATATTGATCGTTAAATGCCATATTATTTAATAACCATGCAATAGCCATATTAACATAATATGTGTTAATTTTTACCTTATCTATTAACCTATATATTTTAGCATATAATTCTAGCTTTTTACATTGAAATATTAAAATACTTATAGCAAGTCTTACATAATATTCTTTATTAGAGTCTATCAATTCTTCTAAGTAATTAAAGTATTTTTCTTGTTCTTTGCTAATAATTACCAAATTACTAGCTAAACTATCTGTGATTGTCCAACTATCTATATATGGTAAAATCTTATTTAAATATTTTATAATTATATTTTTATTTTTAACTCTTCTAAGCAGGATAGAACCTAATAATAATGTTTCTATGCTATTAAAATTAATTTTATCAATATAATTTAAGTCAAGATTTTTACTAAAATTTCTTAACAAAGGCATTCTAACACCTAAGATTTTATATTTAGTATTATATAATTTTTTAACGAATTGTTGGTATTTATAATCACTTAATTTAGCTAATTCATAATTCAAATCATCAGTAAAACTATTTTCATAATAATAAGTATAAGTTAAAAAAGTACCAAATACTTCTTTTGTATATGACTCAAATCTAAAGCCTAAGCTTTTATATAGATTAATTGCCTTAATATTACATTCATCAACAATTATCCCAAAACCTTTAGTTTTAGATTTAAATTCTTCTAACATCATTTTAATTAAATATGATCCTATCCCCTTTTTAAGATAAGTATCCGCAACCATCAACCGACTAAATGTATATAATTTTTCATAACAAAATGCACTTTGACTATATTCCGATTCAGTTAAATGACAACTAGCATAGGCAATTACACGATCATTATCTTTAATTATTCTCCCATACCCATTTTTTAAATCAGTTTCTAATAATGTATCACTAGGATAATCATAAAGCCAAATATTTAAGTTTTCCTTAATAATTCTTGCCTTAACTTCATTTTTTAAATTAATTATTTTATTTAAATCATCTAAATTTGCCGTCAAATATAGCATAAAATGTCGAGTAAACCAGGCCTCGACTTTCACATCCTTCCTAAAAATTTTATCTATTGAAAATAAGTAATTTTGTTTTTATTACAATTTATATGATTCCTATTCTTAGCTTAAAAAATGTTCTATATAGTTCAAGTACTAAGTATTTGCTGTAGAAGTAGGAATCACATCTTATAAATTATGTAGACAAAACTCATGGACTACTGAAAAATATTTTACCATAAAATAGTTGTTTTTTCATTAAGGTATTTAATTTCAACCTGCATATCGTTTTATTTTTGCTATAATTATATCACTAAAATTTTTTGTGGATTTTTATAGCAATTTGCTTTTTTCGCCACATAGCTTAAGCTATGGGCTTTTTTTATGGAGATAAGTATGGAAAGTCAAAAAATATTTAAATTATTATTAAAATTAGGATTGCCTATGGTAATTTCGATGTTATTTAATAGTTTATATAACATTATAGACAGCTTATTTATCGCCAAACTTGGTGATGATGCCTTAAATGCGATCAGTTTAATATATCCAATGCAAAATTTAATAATTGCCGTCGCCGTCGGATTTGGGGTTGGTATTAGTTCGACTATATCTTATTATTTTGGGGCAAAAATGAAATGGACAACACCGCTTCACTCGGACTAATATATAGTTTTATTCATTCTCTTATTTTAACACTTGTTTGCATGATTGGAACCCATGCCTTCTTAAGCTTATTTACAACTAATACAAGCGTTATAAAACTTGGTCAAGAATACGCTATGATAGCTTTAATAATCGGTTGTATTTTTAATATTATATTTGATCCAATTTTGATTTTTGGTTATGGCCCTTTTCCTAAAATGGGTATGGCAGGAGCTGCCTTAGCTACCGGACTTGGTCAAACTTTATCATTATTGATTTATTTAATATATTATGTTTTTGCTAAAAAAGAAATAAAAATAAATAATTATAAATTAAGTTTAAATATCACTAAAAAATTATATTTAGTAGGTATTCCTTCAACTCTAAACTTAGCATTACCATCTATATTAATTTCAGCACTTAATGGCATATTAAAGCCATTTAATGAAGATTATATTACTATACTTGGCATCTATTATAAACTTCAAACCTTCATTTATTTACCAGCTAATGGTTTTGTACAAGGTATGAGACCAATTGTCGGTTATAACTATGGTGCTAAAAGAATAGATAAGGTAAATGAATGTTTTAAATATACTTTTTTTCTTACACTTATTATAATGCTAATAGTAACAGTTTTAAGTTTAAGTATTCCAAATCAAATACTAAGCTTATTTAGCGAAAGTGAAAATATAATAAAATTAGGATCAATTGCTTTAAAAATTATATCAATTGGCTTTATAATTTCGGCTATTTCTATTACTTGTTGTGGCGGCCTTGAAGGTCTATCTAAAAGCCTAACAAGTCTAATAATCTCTCTTCTTAGATATATAGTCCTAATCATTCCACTAGCCTTAATTTTAGTTATTCCTTTTAAGGCTAATGGCGTTTTCATAGCCTTCCCTATCACCGAATTTATAACAGCTTTTATATCATTAATTATCTATTTCTTAACTATCATAAAAATTAATAAAATAAATTAAACTAGCTTTTTTTTTATTACCCTAACAAAAAGTGTTTTTAGTCTTTATAGCATAGATTAAATTATTATGTTATAATTTAATTAAAGAAAGCGAGTGATTTGAAAATGTTATTAAGCAGTATCGTAAATAAATATATAATTGTTATCTTATTTATGTTTTTAATCGGTTGTATGTTAGGATATTTATCAGAATGTCTCTATAGGCGCTATGTTTCTGCTAAAAAATGGGTAAATCCTGGTTTTATGAAAGGACCTTGGTTACCATTATATGGCTTTGGTTTGGTTCTTATGTTTGGCATATCGGCCCTTATGCAACAAATTTTGCCTGATTCTATTATTTTATATAACCCTTTAGGAAATTTGTTTGGAAATACTTTACAAAGTGGACCTACAGTTTACGATTTAATTCCAATTTCAATAACTGTAATTGGTTTAATTCTTTTAGAGTTTATTGGTGGTGTTATCTTTGTTAAAGGTTTTAAAATTAGGTTATGGGATTATACTAATATGAAAGGTAATATTTTAGGTGTCATTTGTCCGGTTTTCTCTTTAATTTGGTTTATAGTTACTTTAATCTATTATTATGCCTTAAATCCTTACATCTATGTAATGTTTTTAAACCTCTTTGATTTTATGTTTGAAGGTGGCGATACAGGAAACGTCATAAACTTTATGTTTATATTTGCCCTAGGAATAGTTTATGGAGTGTTTCTTGTTGATTTAATTAATTCCTTAGGTGTATTTAAAAAGATAGTTAAACTAGCAAAAGATTCAGAAGGATTAAAACATTATGAAAAATTTAGAGCTGATATTAAAGCTAAATTAAATGAAGAAAAAATAAAAGCTTACAATATGTTACCAGAAGCATTACGAAATCAATTGGCAGAAAATAAAGCTCAAAGCACAAAAAATATAAATAGTTTTAAAAAATTTGTAAATAAATTAATTTTAATTGATCCTAATAAAAAGAATGTTGATAATTATGACAGTCAAGGAAGACCAAAGAAGGAAGGCTAAGCCTTCCTTCTTTGTTTATAAATAAATTATTTTTTTCTTTTCTGGATCATCACAAAAATATTCTTCTCTTCCATCTTCATGTAAATAAATACTTAATATTTCTTTAAAATCTGGTGCCATGTGGCCTTTTTTTATTTCTTCAAGCGTTAACCATTTATTTATACCTTCACTTGATTGAATTAATTTGCCCTTATATTTAGTTGTTTTATATAAAAAGATTACACACCGCTCATTTAATGCTTTATTATACCAACTAACTATACCTTCTAATTTTAAATCATAAATTGTTAAACCAGTTTCTTCTTTAACTTCTCTAATAACAGATTTTATAAATGGCTCACCATTTTCAACGTGACCACCAGGTAAAGTTAATCCTGGCCAATCATTTTTAAGTCTATCTTGGCATAAAATTTTATTAGTTTTTTCATCGATAATCATACACATATTAGTTAATTCAACAATTTCTTTTTTATGCATTTTAGCTCCTACATATCATATTTACTTATTAATTCAGCAGGTGTTTTATGTAAATAAATTAATATTGGTAATAATCCAATTAAAATATTTACTAAATATATTATTCCTAAACCGATTATAAATGAGATAACATCAACACTTAAGACATTTATGCCTATTAACATATTAGTTAAAGTGTTTAATAATATATATATAATATAACAAATAACATAACCAACTGTCGATGTAAATAAACTCCTAATTACTACATCTTTAATATATTTAGCATAAAACGATCTTTTTGAAGCCCCTAAACATCTATATACAGCAATATCATATTGATCACTTAAAACTTTAGCTCGCATAACAAAATAAATGAATAAAACATAAATAAGTAATAAAATTCCTGATAGTGTTCCAAAAACAATAATATTTATCTTTTGAGCTTCTTCAGCAAGATTATAATAATAATCATATACACTAATAAGTTCATAATTGTCATAATGATTTGCTAAAAAATTTACTAGGCCAGCATAATCAGTAATTTCAAAATAAATTAAATTATAATCAATATTATTAAATATTATATTTTCCTTAGTTGATAATATCGAATTTAATGAATCATTAAATCTAGCTTCATATAAACCAGTAATTGTATAGCTACCATTATTACTATAATATGTATCTCCAATTTGATAATTATTATTTACAGGGGCTATACAAGAATTATTATCACCATTAAAAGTTCCACTAACTATTTTATAATTAACATTATTTGCACAATCTATTAGTCCCCATGAAGTTGTTCTAGTAGAATTTAAATATTCAATATCAGCTGTATCAACAAAAAACAACATATTATTTATAACTTCTTGCTTAGTTAAATCATAAATTTGACTCAAATCATCATTAATTTTAATTTTACCAGCTACAGTCAAGGTTAAACTAATGTCATTATTAAATTTAATTCTATCTCCGACTTCATATTGCGAATTAGCTAAAACATATACAGAATTATCTACCTTATTTAAATTAGAGCTTACAATTTCATAATCATAATTTTCAAGTCCAATTAAATCATAATAACTTATTATATCTCTTTTTTTGTTATAACTTAAACTTCTATAAAACATTTTGTCATCGAGATATACAACATTAGTATAATCTTCAATAACACCACCAATTGAAGTTGTAATATTATTTTGCCCACTTAAATTTAATTTTTTGCCTAAGATATCTTCATATTTTTGAGAATTATAAAGAGTATTTGCTAAAGCTGATGAAATAACGACATTTTCCTTATCACCGCATAATAATTTTTCGTCTGTTAAATTACTGATAGGCAAATAAATTGCTTGATAGTTATAAGTTTTTTCATAACTAACATCCAATTCTTCCTTTGAAACCATTATATAGGCATAATATGCATAATTAGTAACATATTTACTAATATTTTCATAATCACTAAAATAACTATAACTATATTCATCGGTATTATAAATCAAGTATTTATTCTTCATATATGATATATCATCATCTTTAATTAAAACAAAATTAAAAAAAGAAGCAATAGATATGGCTAATATAACACCTAAACATAAAAATGAAAAATTAATAAATCTTTGTTTTTTATTTCTACGTCCCAAAAGATCTATTAAAACTTCTTTAAATGTCGATAGTGTACGATTACTTTTTTTATCATTATACCAACTTGCATCATAATTTGTTTGGCTTAACTCTTCTATGTTTATCTTTTCTCGCTTTTCTTTAATCTGATTTTTGTTAATTATATTTATGTTTTGATCACTAATCAAATAATATCTATCATCTTTATAAATTAATTTTATGTTAATTTTATTAACTTTACCATAAAGTTCTAAATTTAATGTATCTTTATTTATAGTCTCTTTATTAAAATCTTCTAAATAAATAATGTCATCAGTATAATTTGTAACTGTATTAATAGTTTCAATTTTCCTATTAACAAGTTGTCCGTCAACAATATTTAAAATTACATCGCTATAAATATTTGCCATTTCACGATTATGAGTGATTAAAATAACTAGAGTCGTTTTACTAATTTGTTTTAAAATATTCATAATTTCAATCGTGTTTTTACGATCTAAATTACCAGTTGGTTCATCAGCTAATAAAATTTTAGTTTTTTTAATTAAAGCTCTAGCTATACTAACTCTTTGTTGTTGGCCACCTGATAAATTCTTAGCTAACTTTTTTCTAAATTTGTACATTCCAACTTGATTTAAAACATATTCTATTCGTTTATCTACTTCTTGTTTATCTTTTATTCCAATTATTCTTAAACAAATTTCTAAATTTTCATATACAGTTAAGTTTTCAAACAATAAATAATTTTGAAAAATAACGCCGATATTATCTTGTCTAAATAAATCAAGTTTTTCACCTTTATATAAACTATTATTATATAATATTTCTCCTTCATATTTATCTAGACCACCAATAGAATGTAATAAAGTGGTTTTACCACTACCACTTTCCCCAACAATGCTAATAAGTCCGTTATCTGGTAAATCTAAATTAATATCTTTTAAAACATGAATTTGGTTTTTCTTATGTTTGTTAAAATATTTATTCAAATTAACTATTTTAAGCATAATCAACACCATCCTTCAACATTTTAGCAGTATTATATCTAAATAACCTTCTATTGATCTTAATTGCTAAAAATAAACTAAATATAAACACCATTATAAAATATACTAAAACAATATATAAATTTAATTGTTTATATAAGGCAACATTAAATACATAACCAATAATAATGCTAATAATAAAGGTTATCGTCGAAGAGATAAATGAAACGAAGAAGGTTTCTAGTAAGAATAATTTATTCATGTTTCTTTTATCAATGCCAATTATTCGCATAATTGTATATTCTCTAAATTTAGAAATATAGATAGTCCTAAATATTAAATAAGTTATTAAATATATAAAAATAACTGGTACAATCGAAATTAAGGTTAAAATAATTAAGGTAATGATTATATCTAAACCTGAATTAGAATTATTATAAGGTATATAAATATTATAATTATTATCTTTTAAAGTATTGATTAGAGAATCTAAATTATCATATTTAATTCCTATTTCATATATTCCTATATCATCTAAACTAAAATCATATGGTAAATATATAAAGGGCTTAACTATATCTTTATCATATATTACATCAAATGCTAAATCTATATTATAAGTATCATATAAAGTTATAACTAGATTACCATAATCTTCATATCCGTATGGTAAATGTAGGGTTATTTTCTCTATATTTAGCGATTTATCGGTTTTATTTATCAAAATGTTTTGATCGGAATAATTAGTTAAATATGCACTCAAATTATCGTTAAAATTAGCTGATAATAAATCCTTAGAATAGTCATTTAATGTGTAAAATGAGGTTTTATTTACATATTCATTACTAATAACACCTACAATTTTAAATTTAGTATTTAGTTCATAAACTTTAAATTCTTTATCTAAATAATTAACAAAATAATTAAGTTCGTTTAAATAATAATTTGAAGCAATTAACAAACATTCATTATCATCCTTTGGTAGTCTACCAATTATTTCATCATATTCAGGTATAAAATTTAAATAATTTAAATTCACAAGATCCGTATTAATCATATCTCTTTGTTGTAATTCATAATAATCAAACTGATAGTTTAAATCTTGTAAATATTTTAATTCTGATTCGCTAAACGGCTTCTTATTTGCCTTATTAAAAATTAAATAATCAGGTCCAAAATAACTTATGTTATCATAAGAGTATTTTTTGGTTGTATTATAAGAATAATTAATACCTTGAAACAATGATAAAATAGCAAAAGTCATAACAAATAAAATTAAAAAAGCAAATAATGTTTTTTTAGGTGTGGCTAAAATATTATTTTTAGTAAAATATAATATGTTTTTTAAAGAAATAACTTGTTTTTCTAAGACCATTTCCTTATCTTCTACATAATTAACTTCTTTTAGTTCTTTATCTTCTATCACTTTACCATCTACTAATGTTACTTTTCTAGTAGCAATATCTTTAACTTGTTCATAATTATGCGTTACAATAAGTACTAATTTATCGCTAGCTATTTCTTTTATTAAAGTAATAATTTCATTTGCGGTCTTAGTATCTAGATTCCCTGTTGGTTCATCACAAGCAAGAATCTCTGGGTCACTAGCTAAAGCCCGAGCTATTACTACTCTTTGTTTTTCACCACCTGATAGTTTTGTACCTTTATGCTTAACACGATCTTTTAAACCAACTTTAGTTATTAATTCTAAGGCTTTTTCATAAGCTTCTTTATAGGAATAACCCTTAATTAATAAGGGAAACATTACATTTTGTAAGACTGTATAACTGTCAATAATATTGTAATTTTGATAAATAAACCCAACATATTTATTTCTAAACCTATCTAAATCATCATTATCAAAATAAGATGTTTCATTACCATTAAAATATATTTCACCATCATCGTAACTATCATTACCACATATAATATTTAATAATGTTGATTTACCACTGCCACTTTCACCGGTAATAGCTACAATATCTCCTTTTTTAAATTCTAAATTTATATGTTCAAGAGCTAAAGTAGTTATACCATTAGAGTTGTAAAATTTAGATACATCTTTTATTTTAATCATTTGATCACCGCCTATTGTTTTTAAATATCTTTGCTATATTATCGATCTTTTTTAACATAAATTGCTATTTTTTAATAACTAATTCATTAATCAAATATCTTAAAAGAATTAATTTAATTATATTAAAAATTAATTAAGGTAAATACTATTTACCTAGATTATTATGATTATTTATTTAAAGTATGAAAGACTTACAACGACCTCAACATGAATAGTTATATAAAAATTACTAAATTTAAACATCGTTGTGGTTTCAAATAAACTAGATAATTTCCATCTATTTCCCTAAACATACGCGAAAAATACGTTTAAGACTAGATAAAAATTATGATTATTTTTTGTTTAAAATACTTTCTAATTTCTTAAGCTTATCTAAAATTATAGAAAATTCTGGTGGTTCTCCTACTATCATTTCACGCATAGAATCATAATCATTTTCAAGTTCTTTAATTCTATAATCTAGCGGAACAATCTTCAAATTACCTTCTAATACATCATTAAATTTTGCCCAACCACTACTATAAAATTTAATTTTGAATTTAGTTACTGTTTTCAGCAATTCTCTATCACTTAATATTTTATCAATATATTTTGATGCATAAATTTAATAGACATCTTAATAATGCCTCGAATATCTACTTGGAATAGCCTTATTATTAGGTCTATTAGCTTCTTGATGTAATATAGTTATTTTCTCCCAAAATGTTCTTGCAATTGTTACAGTTCTGACTTTAGTTTCTTCAATATGAAGATTAGGGATTATACCATCTATATATGGTTTTACTTCTACTATACTTCCAGGAGACCAAGCTGCTAAAGGACCAATCTCTAATCTTACACATGGCAAAATGCCAGCAACTCTAGTATCATAAATTTTAGGATAATAGATATTTATTAACTGTTCTTCCTTAATAACTTCCACATTTAAACCAGAAATATTCGCTAAACCATTTACCAAATCCAACTTTAACTCATTAACTATAAATTCTTGTGCTAAATTATTTAATTTAGCATTTAATATTTCTTGTTGTCTTTTACTTCTATCTAAGAAAGGTTCACTTCTTTCTACTCCTAAAACTTCCCAATCTAAAATTAAATCAATATCTTCAGACATACGTGTTATAACATCATATGCTTTAGATAGACTCGTTCCTCCTTTAAACGTAAAATGATTCTTGTATTGTGACTCATTGAACAAGTAATCTAAAATATAACAAATCCAGAAATCTTTTTCTATAATTGCCGGATGCATTTTAAGTTTAAGGGCTGTTGAATCAAAAATAAATTTTCTATCTTCGACACTCATC